>JANNXF010000335.1:0-14845 GCA_031409395.1 Polaromonas sp. | reverse complement strand
CTGCGCCTGGGCGCCGGACAGCCGTTCGCTGGCGGCGTCGCGGCTGGCGCGCTGGCCGCCAAACACATCGATTTCCCACGCGGTCTGCAGGCCGCCCTGCCAGGTGCTTGACACGGGCACTGGCCCCGGCCCGCCCGCCTGCTCGGAGCGGCCCCGGCTGGCGCTGGCCGAGGCGTCCAGCGACGGCAGCAGGGCGGCGCCAGCGCTGGTCTGGCTGGCGCGCGACTGCTCGATGCGGGAGCGCGCCGAGGCCACGCTGGGGCTGACCGCCTGCGCCGCCGCAACCAGTTCTGCCAGCAGCGGGTCGCCTTGTTGCGCCCACCACTGGGTCAGGTCGGTCAGCGTGCCCTGGTGCGGCTTGCCCGGCGTGGCGGCCGCCACCTGCGGCGGCAAGGGGGCAAACCATTGCGTGGCCAGCGGGGCAGAGACACTGGCGGGGCTGTGGGCGCTGGCGCAGGCCCCCAGCCAGAGCGGCAAAGCCAGTGACAGGCACAGCGGCGCGGCCCAGCCCCGGGGCCGGTGTTTCGGGTTCGGTCGGTTCGGTGGGTTCATGCGGTGGGGCTCTTTTTGCGGGGAGGGGCTGCGCGCTGCGCAGCTTCAATGCCAACCATGGCTTCGGCATAGGCCACCATCTGGCTGGCCCAGGTGTCAATCGCCTGCGGTTTGGCCAGCAGCTGCGGCCGTATCACCTGCACCACGTCGCGCGTCATGAAGAGTTGCAGCGCCAGGCCGGTGATGCTGAAGGCCAGCCGGTGCAGGGCGTCGTCGGCCCGCGCCACACCCAGGTGCCGGCCCAGCACCGCCACCAGCGCCGCGTGCGCGGGTTTGATGCCGTTGTCGATTTCCTCGGCCCAGACGCCGGTCGGCTCCAGCATTTCCCGAAAATGCAGGCGCGTGCACAGCTGCACCAGCTCGTCCTGCTTGAAGGGCGCCAGAAAGCTGGTGATAAAGCCCTGCAGAGACTGGCGCAGGGTGAAGCCGGGCTGGTCGTACAGGCCGATGTCGTCTTTGGCGCTGCCCATCGGCTCGGTGAACACCGCCCGGTACAGCCCGGCCTTGTCGCCAAAGTAGTAGCTGATGGCCGCGATGTTGGCGCCCGCTGCCAGCGCGATTTCACGCGTCGAGGTTTTGGCAAAACCTTTTTCGGCAAACAGCCGCAACGCGCTGTGCAGCAGCTGCTGGCGTGCTTCCACGCCATCAGCGCGCTGGCGGCGCAGCCTGGTGGCCGATGCGGTTTCAGGCGGGGTGTGGCCGGCCCGTGTGGCGCGAGCGGGAGAAGTGGCGCGAAGAGTCATGCGGCCGATTAAAACACATAAATCAAACGATTGATTAACTTAATTTGCCGGTGATGGAAAGAGCCAAATGCATCAGATTTGAAACACTCGTGACCCGCTTGGACGCCGTTACACGCAGACCGATTTTTGTTACACGGAGGCTGATTCGCAAGGCGTCAGCCGGTCACGGCCGTTGCGCGCAAGCTGCATCTTCCTGCAACTTTGGTTGCGTCTTTCCCAAAGTGTTTCAGCCTGGCGCGTGAATTTTAAAAAACTGTTTCAGTGCCGAAACATTTTGGGTATTTGGTCTGTCCTGCCCCGGAAAAATAGGCGGGTGTGCATCTGTAACTATTTGATTTATTTGAAATGTTTTGACAGGCCGCCGTATTGGCACGCCTCTTGATAGATACACCTCAAAATAATTGACGCAGGGGGACGCATGCATCCGAAATCGGCGACGTGGCCGCGGGCTGAAAAGCCTGGGCCGCGTTTGAAGCAACACGCTGCAGGGCCCTGAAAGCTTGAGCAGGCCGGTGTTGCACGGTTCGTGGCCTGGCCATCCTGTGTCATCACCGAGGAAACCTTGATGACAACCCGCAACACTCAAGATGCGCCAGCAATCGACAGGCGCCAGGTCTGGAAACAGGGCGTGGCTGCGGCCGGTGCCGCCTGGCTGGCGGTGCAGTCCGGCATGGCCGGGGCCAAAGATGGCGACAGAAGTCGCTCGGGCTCGGGCTCGGGCTCTGCACCCGCACCCGCACCCGCACCGCGCCCAGTGCCCGTACCCGACGCACCCTACACCGCGCCCTTTGTCGAGGCCTTGCCCATCCCCGCCACCCGGCAGCCCGCGACGGGTGCCAACAGCCGGCTCATTCCGGTGGCGTCCGAGTTCAGGACCGAGGGTGAAAGCGGCCGCGCGCCGCACCAGCGCTGGAACGAGCTGCTGCCGCAAAAACACTACGATGTTCATGTCAAGGAAGGCTGGCACAGTTATCACCCGGCCCTGCCGCGGCAGCTGATCTGGGGCTATGACGGCGTCTACCCCGGGCCGACCTTCAAGGAGCATTACGGCGCGCCGGTGCTGGCGCGCTTTTACAACGACCTGCCCGAGCACCACGTCGGCTTTGGCTCCCCCGAAATATCGACCCATCTGCACAACCTGCACGCCTCTTCGGCCTGCGACGGCTTTCCGGGTGATTTCTACAGCGCCACCAAGTCTGGGCCCACGCTGATTGATCCGGTCGATGCCAGGCGGCCCGGCAAGGGCCGCTACAAGGACCACCATTACGCCAATTGCTACGCCGGGTATGACGCTTATCACGGCACGGAGGGCGACCCGCGCGAGGCGCTGGGCACGCTGTTCATGCATGACCACTGCCTGAATTTCACCGCGCCCAATGTGTACAAGGGGCTGCTCTGCTTTTACCTGCTGTTCGATGCCCTCGACGCTGGCGACGAGACCCTGCAGGACGGCAAAAACCTGGGCCTGCCCAGTGGCGAGTTTGATGTGCCGCTGCTGCTGCAGTGCAAGCAGTTTGACGCGGGCGGCTACCTGGCCTTCAACCAGACCGACCCCGAAGGCACGGTGGGCAACCGCTTTGTCGTCAACGGCAAGATCCAGCCCTACTTCAAGGTGAAGCGGCGCAAGTACCGGCTGCGCCTGCTCGATGGCGATGCGCTGCGGTTTTTTGAGGTCTACCTCACGCACAACGGCAGCGACCAGGACTTCACCTACATCGCCAACGACGGCAACCTGCTGCCCAAGCCCCTGCGCGGGGTGCGCAAGGTCCGCCTGGGCATGGCCGAACGGGCCGACATTGTGGTGGATTTCTCGAAGTACAAGGCCGGTGACACGCTCTACCTGGTGGACCGCATCAGCCAGACCAGCCCGCGCGGCCCGTCTGAAAAGCTGGTGAAGCCGGGCACGCCCCTGCTGCGTTTTGATGTCGAGGGCGACCCCGCCACGCCTGACGTGAGCCGCGTGCCCGACACGCTGCGCGAGCTGCCGCCGTTGCCCAGCCCCGAAGAGCTGGCCAAGCTCAAGGTCAGGAAATGGGAATTTGACCGCTCCAAGGGCAGCTGGACTGTCAACAACAAGTTGTTTGACGTGCATGAAAAAAGAGCGGTCATCAAGCGGGGTGCGGGCGAGGTGTGGGTGCTCAGCGCACTGGGTGGCTGGTACCACCCGATTCACATCCACTTTGAGGAAGGCCGCATCCTGTCGCGCAACGGCAAGCCACCGGCGGCGCACGAGGCTGGCCGCAAGGACGTATATGTGCTGGCGCCCGACGACGTGGTTCATATTTACATGCAGTTCCGCGACTTCACCGGCCGGCATGTCATGCACTGCCACAACCTGGTTCACGAAGACCATGAAATGATGGTTCGCTGGGACATCGAGGCCTGAAGCGTCCACACCCGCCCCTGCACAGGAGTACCCCATGAACACCCGACGTACCTTGCTGGCCGCGACTGCGGCGGCGGCCTCTGTTTACAGCCCGCTCCCGCTGACCGCAGGCGTGGCACTGCGCCTGCCGGGCCAGCCGCCCCGCACGACCCAGTTTCCCAATGCGGTCTTTCACACCCACAACGGCAAAAGCGTGCGTTTCTACGACGACCTGGTCAAGGGCCGGCTGGTGATTTTCAACATGATGCTGCGCGCCTGCACCGACGGCAGCTGCCCGCCCATGACGGCCAACCTGTGCGCGGTGCAGCAGGCGCTGGGCGCACGCGTCGGCCGCGATGTCAACATGTATTCCATCACGCTGCAGCCGGAGTTTGACACCCCGCGCAGCCTGAAAGCCTATGCCGACATGTTTGGCGTCAAGCCGGGTTGGGCCTTTCTGGCGGGCAGCCCGCAAGACACGCAGAGCGTGCGGCACGCACTGGGTTTTTATGACCTGGACGCGCAGGTGGACGGCGATATTTCGCAGCACACCGGGATGCTGCGCATTGGCAACGACCGCTACGACCGGTGGATCATGATGCCCGCCCTGTCGCGGCCGCGCAGCATTGTCGACGCGGTGGAACGGCTGACCATCTAGGCGGCAATTGCTATTGTATTTATAGCTGCTGGCGCCCGTGTTTGTTGGGCAAAAGCACTTTTTTACCCAAAGACCGCGTGCCACAGGCGCAGCACGGCCGCACACTCGGCCTGGGCTGCGGCCGGTTCCACCTGGGTGGGTTCCTCGTTGAGCCGGGCCTGGTGCTGAACGCGCCGCAGTTCGCGGTAGCTGGCCGCTGCGGCCTGGCCCACCCCTGCGGGCAGCAGGCCGGTGGCTTCGGCCCGCTGCAGCAGCGCAATATTGCCCATGTTGGCCCTGAGTTCCGGGTGTTGCGCCGATTGCGACAGCACCAGAAACTGCACGGCAAACTCGGCGTCCACCATGCCCCCCGGGCTGTGCTTGACGTCAAACTTGCCCCCCTTGACGGGGTGGGCCTGGCGCACCTTGTCACGCATGGCCACAATTTCACCGCGCAAGGCCGCCGCGTCACGCGGGGCCGTGATGACACTTTCACGGACCTGCTCAAAGCGCTCGCGCAAAGAAAGCAGGGGAGCAGCGGCCAAGTCCATTCCAGCAGGGGCCGTGGAACCGGCTTCGCCGGGCCACAGGCGCAGCGCCCCCTCGGGGGGCAGCGCACTACAGGAAGTGAGAAGCGTGGGGGCAGCGGCCGCCAGCGCCGGGCCGCCCCAAGCAAGGCCAGCCCCCTCGGGGGGCAGCGAACCACACGCAGTGGGGAGCGTGGGGGCCATATTTCCTCTCTCGAGAACAAAGCGCGCACGCGTCATGGCCTGGTGTTCCCAGGTCCAGGCGGTGTTGCTGCCGCGCTGCTGCTGGTAGCGGGTGTAAGCGCCAAAGCTGGTGACCAGCAGGCCTGAATTACCGTTGGGGCGCAGCGCGGTGTCAATCTCGAACAGGTCGCCTTCGCCGGTCTTGATGGTCAGCCAGTTGATGAGTTTGCGCACAAAGGCGGCATAGACTTCCGGCGCGCGCTCGTCCTCGTCTTCGTAGACAAACACAATGTCCAGGTCGCTGCCATAGCCCAGCTCTTTGCCGCCCAGCTTGCCGTAGGCAATGATGGCGAACTGCGGCACCTCACGGTGCGCGGTCTTCAGGCGCTGCCAGCACCAGTCGGTGGTGATGCTCAGCACCGCTTCGGCCAGCGCGCTCAGGTCGTCGGCCACCTGCTCGACGGTCAGCGCACCTTCCACATCACGCGCCAGGGTGCGAAAGACTTCGGCATGGTGGGCGCGGCGCAGCAGGTTCAGGCAGGTTTCCTCATCGTCCTCGCCGGTGGCCCTGAGCGAGGCCAGCCGCAGCTGCAGTTCGTTGATGAAAGCGGCGCCATCAAAGCGCTCTTGCAGCATGTCATGGCTGGCCAGTTCGTCGATCACGCCGGGGTGCTGAAACAGGTAGCGCGCCGGCCATTTGGCCGCGCCCAGCAGGCGCAGCAGGCGCTCGTGCACGGCAGGGCGCTCCAGCAGCAGTGCCAGGTAGCTTTCGCGCCTGAGCAGGGGCTCTATCCAGTCGATGATGCGGATGGCCGCCTCTTCGGTCACCGAGCCTTCGCGCAGCCACAGCGCCGTGCGTTGCACCAGCCGCGTCAGGCGGGCGCGCGAGTCTTCGCGCAGGGCCAGCACCCGGGGGTGCTGGCGCCACAGGGCCAGGCGGGCGCGAAACTGTGCCGGCCATTGTTCCGACAGCTGTTCGAGCAGCTCGTCCAGCTGCGGCGGCGGCTGGTCGGCATGGCCTTTGCTGCAGCCCCGGCAATCGGTTTTGGCCCCCAGCAGTTTGTCAAACTCGCCGGCCACCAGTTCGCGGTGGGCGTCGAGTTCGCTTAAAAATGGCGGGCAGTGGTGGTAGCCCAGGGTCTGTGCAATCCACAGCAGATCGTCGTCACGCGTGGGCAAGACATGGGTTTGCTGGTCGTCCAGGTACTGGATGCGGTGCTCGACGCGGCGCAGAAACTCATAGGCCTGGGCCAGCGCATCGGCGGTCTCCTGTGGCATCAGTCCGGCGCGGGCGACGCGCTGAAGCGCATCAACCGTGGGCCGGGTGCGCAGTTCGGGGAACTGGCCACCGCGCACGACCTGCAGCAGCTGCACGGTGAATTCAATTTCACGGATGCCGCCGCGCGACATCTTCACGTCGTTGGCGCGCTCGGGGTGACCGGCGCAGCGCTTGGCCGCATGCTCGCGGATTTGCCGGTGCAGGATGCGCAGCGCATCGAACACGTTGTAGTCCAGGTAGCGCCTGAACACAAAAGGCAGGACCGAGCCGCGCAAGGCCTGGGCCGAACCATTCCGGACGCATTCCAGCGGCGAGACCACGCGGCTTTTCAGCCAGGCAAAGCGTTCCCATTCGCGGCCCTGGGCCTGGAAATAGTCTTCCAGGGCGCTCAGCGATATGGCCGCCGGCCCGGCGCTGCCGTTGGGCCGCAGGGCCAGGTCAACGCGGAACACAAAGCCGTGCTCGGTGGCATCGCCGATCAGGCTGAAAACCGCCCTGACCTGGTGCGCAAAGTATTCGTGGTTGGAGATCTGGCCGCGGCCGTCGCTGCGGCCGCAGGTATCGCCATCGTGGTCGTAGACATAAATCAGGTCGATGTCGCTCGACACATTGAGCTCGCGCGCGCCCAGCTTGCCCATGCCCACCACCCACATCCGGGCCCGCTCACCGCCCGGGGCCTGCGGCGCGCCGTACAAGGCGTCCAGGGTGTTGCCAGCGTGCTGCATGGCGACATCGAGCGCCAGCTCGGCCAGCTCGGTCATGGCCCGTGTGACGACCCCCAGCGCGACACCGGCAGTGGGCAGCGTGGGGTCCAGGTCCACCAGTATCGAGCCGTCCCCGCCTTCCCCAGCAGGGGCCGCGGAACCGGCTTCGCCGGGCCGCAGGCGCAGCGCCCCTGTCTCTTGTGCAAGGGGCAGCGAATCGCCGAAGGTACACGCAGTGGGGAGCGTGGGGTCCAGGTCTGTCAGCATCGAGCCGTCCCCGCCTTCCCCAGCAGGGGCCGCGGAACCGGCTTCGCCGGGCCGCAGGCGCAGCGCCCCCTCGGGGGGCAGCGAACCACACGCAGTGGGGAGCGTGGGGGCTCCAATATCGCAGTCAAGCACCACCAGCCGCTCCATCGCCAGCTGGCGCAGCACCCGCAGGGCCGCGCCGGTGTCCAGGCCGCTGGCCAGCAGGGCGTCCAGCGCGGTCTGCAGCGTGGCACGCACGGGCGCACCCGACGGCAGCAGCGACAGCTGGCCGGCATAGCGGCGGCGAATGCGCTGGACAAAGCGCGAGTAGCCCGATGCCGCCGGTCTGTCGGTGGTGTTGTCTGCGGGGACGCTTGAAGAAGGGGTCAAGGGGGCGGTCATCACACTAGGTCACAAACTTCATGGTTCTACCTCGATCGGACAGTATCGCCGCCAGTCATAATTCTCTTGCCCATGGAAGCCACGATTCCCGACCTGTCCAGTTCACCGTCCCGACAACTCCGGTGGATGGGGATTGTCGTGCGGGTCCTGCTGTGGCTGGTGGCGGGGGCGTGGCTGATCGTGGGCCTGGTCTGGCTGCTGCTGCACGGCTGGATTGTGCCGCGAATCGGGGAATTCCGTCCGCGCCTGGAACTGCAAGCCAGCCAGGCCCTGGGGGTGCCGGTTCGCATTGGCCAGATTTCGGCCTATTCGCAGGGACTGATTCCCTCGTTTGAGTTGCGCGATGTGCGCTTGCTGGACCCGCAAGGCCGCGAGGCCCTGCGCCTGCCGCGCCTGCTGGGCGCGCTGTCGCCGGCCTCGCTGCTGGGCCTGGGCTTCGAGCAGCTTTACATCGACCAGCCCGAGCTGGACATTCGCCGCGCGGCCGATGGAAAAATATACGTCGGTGGCCTGGATTTGTCGCAGCTCCGGCAGGGCCCGGATACCCGTCACAGCGCCGCCGCCGACTGGCTTTTTTCGCAGGCCGAGTTCGTCATACGCGGCGGCACCGTGCGCTGGACCGACGAGTTGCGCCGTGCTCCGCCGCTGGCGCTCACGCAGGTGGATTTCGTCCTGCGCAATGCCCGGCGCCGCCACCTGATGCGCCTGGACGCCACGCCACCCGCTGAATGGGGTGACCGTTTCAGCCTGAGGGGGATCTTCCGGCAGTCGCTGCTGTCTGGCAATGCGGGCGACTTCAAGGGCTGGGGCGGTCAGCTTTACGCCGACTTGGGCCGGGCCGATGTGTCCCGCGTCAAGCAGTACGTCAACACCGACACGCTGGGCCTGGAACTGACGCGCGGCGGCGGCGCGCTGCGCGCCTGGGCCGATGTTCGCCACGGGCAGATCACCGGCGGCACCGCCGACGTGGCCCTGCAAGACGTGGACGCCCGGTTGGGCAGCGAGCTGCAGCCGCTGGCTTTTGACACCATGACGGGCCGCTTTGGCGGGCGGCAGCGGGCCAACGGCTTTGACTTCAACACCGAGGGTTTGCGCTTTCGCACCCGGGAAGGCCAGGAGTGGCCCGGCGGCAACCTGGCCCTGGCGCACACCGACGCGCAGGGCGCCAGCCCTGAGCACAGCGAGCTCAAGGCCGACCGGCTTGACCTGGCGGCGCTGGCACAGATTGCCAACCGCCTGCCGCTGGACGCGCAGGCCCATGCGCTGATTGCCTCGTTTGCGCCGCAGGGGCTGGTGGAAACCGTTGAAGCCCGCTGGCAGGGCCCGCTTGGCGCCAGCACCACCTTTGCGGCCAAAGGGCGCGTGGTGGGCCTGCGCGTGGCGGCGCTGCCCGTGCCGGCCGCGTCTGCGCCCATCGCTTCTGCGGAGACTGGCGCAGCGACCTCTCCGGGCCGGCCCGGCATCAGCAATGCCGCCATTGACTTCGACGTCACCGACAACGGCGGGCAGGCCAAGGTCAAAATCCTCAATGGCGGCATTGACCTGCCCGGGGTGTTCGAAGACCCGCAGATTCCGTTCGACAAGCTGTCCGTGGAGGCCCAGTGGAAGTTCTCGGGCCGCAGAATGGACGTGCAATTGCGCCACCTGCAGTTTGCCAATGCCGATGCGCAGGGCGAAGCGCAGCTCAGCTGGCATACCAGCGAGGCGGCCAGTGGCACCCCTGCCGCCCCAGCCGGCGGCGCCGCGGATCCGCGCTTTCCCGGTGTGCTGGATCTGCAGGGCGTGCTGAGCCGGGGCGACGGCAGCAAGGTGCACCGTTACCTGCCGCTGGTGCTGTCCGGCCCGGTGCGTCACTATGTGCGCGATGCGGTGCTGCAAGGACAGGTCAGCGAGGTCAAGTTCAAGGTCAAGGGCCCGGTCGGCCAACTGCCGTTTGCCAACCCGGCCCTGGGCGATTTCCGGGTCTCGGCCAAGGTCAGCAACGGGCAGCTGGCCTATGTGCCCAAAGCACTGCAACCCGCCGACGCGGCACCCTGGCCGGCGCTCACCGAGCTGTATGGCGAACTGCTGTTCAACCGGGCCGCGCTGGAGGTCAACGGCGTCACGGGCAAAGTGGCGGGCCTGCCGGGGCTGCAGCTGATCAAGGGCAGTGCGCGAATCCCCGATCTTCTGCACAACGCGACGGTCGAGGTCAACCTGGACATCAAGGGCCTGCTGGCGGATGCCGTGGGCTTTGTCAACACCTCCCCGGTAGGCGGCATGCTCAACCAGGCGCTGGCCAAGACCACGGCCAGCGGCTCGGGCAATTACCGTTTCCGGCTGGGCTTGCCGATCCACGCGATTGAGCAGTCGAAGGTCGAGGGGACGGTGACCCTGCCCGGCAATGACGTGCAGTTTGCCCCGGCCACGCCCGCGCTGACAAAACTCAAGGGCACACTGACGGTGAACGAGCGGGGCTTTGCCGTCACCGGTGCGCAGGCCCGCTTGCTGGGCGGCGACATCCGCTTTGACGGCGGCACGCGCACCCAGACGGCTTCGGGCACGGCCAATGGCGACAAGGAAACCAGTGTGTTCTTCAAGGCGCAGGGCAACGTCAGCGCCGAAGGGCTGCGCCAGGCCAAAGACCTGGGCGTGGCCTCACGCATGGCGCAAAACGCCAACGGCGGTGCCAGCTACACGGCAACGCTGGGTTTCCGGCGTGGCGTACCGGAGGTCAGCCTGGCCAGCAACCTGCAGGGCATGGCCCTGAACCTGCCGCCGCCCCTGGGCAAGAGCGCTGACGCCGCGCTGCCGATTCAGTTCGAGATGGCGCTGCTGCCGGCTTCCCTGGCCGCCGGGCAGACGCTGCAGGATCAGCTCTCGTTGAACGTCGGGCGCGTGGTGGCCATCAGCTATCTGCGCGATGTCAGCGGCGACCAGCCCCGCGTGCTGCGCGGCAGCATCGGCGTGGGCCTGGAGTCGGGCGAAACGGTGAGCGCGCCGGAAACCGGGGTGGCGGCCAACATCAACCTGCAGCGGGTGGATGTGGATGAATGGAGCCGGCTGCTGGCGGTGCCGCCGGGCCTGGGGGTCGCGCCGCCGCTGGCGGGCGGCGCAGCAGGCCGGGTGCCGGCTGCTGACGGCATCGGTTACCTGCCCACCGTGATGGCGATACGCGCCAAGGAACTGATTGTGCAGGGGCGCAGGCTGAGCCAGGTGGTAGTCGGGGCCTCGCGTGACGGGCCCAGCTGGCGCGCCAACATCGACGCCTCCGAGCTCAATGGCTATGTCGAGTACCGGCAACCGGGTGGCGGCGCGGGCAGCAGCGGCGGCCGGGTCTATGCACGGCTGTCACGGCTGAACCTGGGCCCGGCCATTGTGAACGATGTGGAGGCCATCCTGAACGAGCAACCGGCCAGCATTCCGGCGCTGGACATCGTGGTGGAAGACCTGGAACTGCGTGGCAAAAAACTCGGCAGGGTTGAAATTGACGCGGTCAACCGGGGCGGCGCCAGCCCGGCCGGAGGCGGCGAGGGGGTGCGTGAATGGCGGCTGAACAAATTCAATGTCACCGTGCCCGAGGCCATATTGACGGCCAGCGGCAACTGGGCGGCCCTGAACGCGCCGGGTGCGCTGGAGCGCCGCCGCACCGTGCTGAACTTCAGGCTCGACGTGGCCGATTCAGGGCTGTTGCTCACGCGCTTCGGCATGGGTGAAGTCATTCGCCGGGGCAAGGGCCGGCTCGAAGGGCAACTGGCGTGGGTCGGCTCGCCGTTCAGCCCCGACTACCCGTCCATGAGCGGACAGTTCAATGTGAACATGGAGTCCGGCCAGTTCGTCAAGGCCGAGCCGGGCATTGGCCGGCTGCTCGGTGTGCTGAGCCTGCAGTCTTTGCCGCGGCGGCTGACGCTGGATTTCCGCGATGTCTTTTCCGAAGGCTTTGCCTTTGACTTTGTGCGGGGCGATGTCAGCATCAACCAGGGCCTGGCGCGCACCAACAACCTGCAGATGAGCGGTGTCAATGCCGCCGTGCTGATGGAGGGCAGTGTGGACATTGCCCGCGAAACCCAAAACCTCAGGGCGGTGGTGGTGCCGGAAATCAACGCCGGGACGGCGTCCCTGATTGCCACCGCCATCAACCCGGCGATTGGCCTGGGCACTTTTCTGGCGCAACTGTTTTTGCGCCGGCCGCTGATGGAAGCGGCCACCCAGGAGTTCCAGATTGACGGCACCTGGTCGGACCCCAAAGTCACCAAAATTGACCGCAAGGCCAGGGCCGACAACAAGGCCGGCACGGCCGCTGCGCCAGAGGTTCGCTAAGCATGGAAATCGCATGAAAATTGCCGCCATCCAGATGGTCTCTGGCCCCGATGTTCAGGCCAATCTTGTGTCTGCAGCGCAGCTGCTGGCGCAGGCGGCAGGCCAGGGCGCCGAGCTGGCCGTGTTGCCCGAATATTTTTGCATCATGGGCCTGCAGGACACCGACAAACTCGCGGTTCAGGAAACCGCAGGCCAGGGCTTGGTGCAGGATTTTCTGAGCCATTCGGCGCGCTCGCTGGGACTCTGGCTTGTGGGCGGCACCCTGCCCCTGGCCACGGGCGATGCCCGCCGTGCGCGCAACAGCTCGCTGGCGTATGCGCCATCGGGCGAGTGTGTGGCGCGCTACGACAAGATGCATTTGTTCCGGTTTTCGCAAGGCCAGGAAGCCTACGACGAAACCCGTGTGCTGGAGCCGGGCCGTCAGCCCGTCAGCTTTGAGCTGGCCTCCAAAGACGGCCAGCTGTACACCGTTGGCATGAGCGTCTGTTACGACCTGCGCTTTCCCGAGCTGTACCGGGCCCTGCAGGCCGATGTGTTGCTGGTGCCCAGCGCCTTCACCTACACCACGGGCGAGGCGCACTGGGAGGTGCTGCTGCGCGCCCGCGCCATTGAAAACCAGGCCTATGTGGTCGCTGCCGCACAGGGCGGGACCCACGGCAACGGGCGCCGCACCTGGGGCCACAGCATGCTGGTCGACCCGTGGGGGCAGGTTCTGGCGCAGCAGCCGCAGGGCGCGGGTGTGGTGCTGGGCGAGGTGCTGGGCAGCACGCTGCAGGCGGTGCGCAGTCGCCTGCCGGCCTTGCGCCATCGCGTGATGTGAGTCGGGCATGATGCAGGCCATGGCACCAACCCCGGGGATCACCGCATGACGCTGTTGCCGACGAGCGGCGTGCGCTGGGGCAGCCGGCGCTGGTCGCTGTGGGTGCTGCTGGTGGCGCTGGTGCTGGCCTTGCTGGGCATTCTGGTGTGGCTGGCGGGCCGGTATGAGTCCAGCCTGGTGCAAAGCCGGCTGGAACACGATGCGGGCGAGGCGGTGGCCGACATCCGCTCCGGACTGACGCGCAATATCCAGAGTTTTCAGGCCTTGCAGGCGAGTGAGCGGACCCCCGAAGCCTGGCATTTTCCGGCGGCCGAACTGCTGCGCGAACACCGCGAAGTCGTGCGGCTGGAGTGGCGCAACGAGGCCCTGGAGGTCATGGCCTTTGTCGAAACCCCCTACCGCACCCCGGTGTTTGAACGTCTGGGCCGGGACAGCCTGCAGGCCGATGTGAGCCTGACCTGCACTACGTCCCGGCGCCTGAGCGGTTCGGCCTATTCCCCGAGCTATTTCATGCCCCAGCCGGGGGGCCTGGGCCTGGAGGTGCTGGACATGTGCCTGCCGATTGTGGTGGCGGGGCGCCTTGCGGGCTATACCGTCGCGACCTATTCGCTGCAGGACATTCTGGGCGAAATGGTCGGCAAGCAGCTGGCGCGCGGCGTCGGCCTGTCGTTTACCGAAGCCGACGGCACGCGGCTGGCGCTGCACGGCACGACCTCGCGCGGAAGCCGGATTTATGTGGCCCAGCAACTGCTCGATTTGCCCGGCAACACGCTGGTGGTCCGGCTGGAAAGCCGGCTCGGAACGCCCGCGCTGTTCCCCAATGTATTGACGGCGCTGGTGAGCGCCATGTCGCTGGCCTTGCTGGCGGTGCTTTTTTTGCTGGCGCGCGACATGCGGCGGCGCCAGAAAGTCGAGCACGACCTGGGCGAGGCGCTGGCGTTTCGCAAAGCCATGGAAGACTCGGTGCTGACCGGTTTGCGGGCCCGCGACCTGCAGGGCCGCATCACCTATGTCAATGCGGCGTTTTGCAAGATGGTGGGCGTGGCGGCCAAAGACCTGCTCAGCCAGAGCGTTCCCGCGCCGCTACCGGTGTACTGGCCGCCCGAGCTGGCCGGTGTGTACCAGCAACGCCAGGACATCCGGCTGTCCGGTCGCGGCCTGCCGGACAGCCTGCAGGCGTCTCCCTACAACCTGTCCCAGCAGGGCCACGAGTCGGTGTTCATGCGGCCCGATGGCACGCGGTTTCCGGTGCTGATCATGGAGGCGCCGCTGATCAATGCGGTGGGTAAACACACCGGCTGGATGAGCGCCATTCTCGATGTCAGCGAGCAGCGGCGGGTCGAAGAGCTCTCGCGCGCCAGCCAGGACCGCCTGCAGGCCACGGCCAGGCTGGCGATGGTCGGCGAAATGGCGTCGCTGCTGAGCCATGAACTCAACCAGCCCCTGGCCGCGATTTCAAGCTACGCCACCGGCTCGCTCAACCTGCTCAACGACGCGGCCAGTGGCCGCAGCGCCGGGTCGCCCCAAGCCAGGCCGGCCCCTGCTTTTGGTGAAAGGGGCAGCGAAGTACACGAAGTGACGAGCGTGGGGGCCACATCCACCAGTATCGAGCGGTCCCTGCATTCGCCAGCAGGGGCCGTGGAACCGGCTTCGCCGGGCCACAGGCGCAGCGCCCCCTCGGGGGGCAGCGAACCACACGAAGTGGGGAGCGTGGGGGCTCCAGGCATGGGACCCAGTGAGGTCAGAAGTCCCCCTTCTTCCCAAGTTCGAGCCGCAGGGCCGGCTTTGCCGGACGGCAGGCGGGCGGCCCCCCCGGGGGGCAGCGAACCACACGAAGTGGGGAGCGTGGGGACCAATATTTCCAGTGACCTTCAACTCGCCATGCGCCGCATCGCCGAGCAGGCCGAGCGCGCCGGCAAGGTGATCAAGAGCGTGCATGATTTTGTCCGGCGGCGCGACCAGGTGCGCGAGGCGGTCGAGCCGCGCGCCCTGCTGGACGCCATCATGCCGCTGGTCGGCCTGCAGGCCCGCAAGCTCGGCGTGCGGCTGGTCATTGAGGTCGATGCCGCGTGCGAAGCGGTGCAGTGC
>JANNXF010000334.1:0-5604 GCA_031409395.1 Polaromonas sp. | reverse complement strand
TGCGTACCCACCATGCCGCCACCCAGAATCTTGCCGTGGCCGTGGGCCTCGGGGCTGTCGTCAAACAGCAGCTTGGTGACACCTTCGTCGCGGCCGTTGGCAATGGCGCGGCCGGATGCGTTCCACGGGAACAGGCCTTTTTTGACCTTGATGCCCTGCGCCTTGGCCTGGTCTTCGGTCAGGCCAACCCAGGCGATTTCGGGGTCTGTGTAGGCCACGCTGGGGATGACGCGGGCGTTGAACGCCGCGGCGGCCAGTTCCTTGTTGCCCTGCAGTTCACCGGCAATCACTTCGGCCGCCACATGGGCTTCGTGCACGGCCTTGTGCGCCAGCATGGGCTGGCCGACGATGTCACCGATGGCGAAGATGTGGGGCACGTTGGTGCGCATCTGAATGTCGACCGGAATAAACCCGCGGTCAGTCACGGCCACCCCGGCTTTGTCTGCCGCCAGTTTTTTGCCATTCGGCGTGCGGCCCACAGCCTGCAGCACGAGGTCGTAGGTTTGCGGGGCGGGTACCGTGCCCCCCGGCTCTGCACTCTCAAATGTGACTTCAATGCCCGCAGGCGTGGCCTTGGCCGCCACGGTTTTGGTCTTGAGCATGATGTTGTCAAAACGCGGTGCGTTCATCTTTTGCCAGATTTTGACCAGGTCGCGGTCAGCGCCCTGCATCAGGCCATCCATCATTTCCACCACATCAAGGCGTGCGCCCAGCGTGGAATAAACCGTGCCCATTTCCAGGCCGATGATGCCGCCGCCCAGAATCAGCATGCGCTTGGGCACTTCTTTCAGGCCCAGCGCGCCGGTGGAATCCACCACGCGCGGGTCATCGGGCATGAAAGGCAGGCGCACGGCTTGCGAGCCCGCGGCAATGATGCAGGTTTTGAAGGCAATGGTCTGCTTTTTGCCAGTAGGCGCCTGGGCGGTGCCAGCGGTCTCGCTGACTTCAAGGTGGTGAGCGCCGACAAAGTTGCCGTAACCGCGCACGACCGTGACCTTGCGCATCTTGGCCATGGCCGCCAGGCCGCCCGTGAGCTTGCCCACGACTTTCTCCTTGTGCGTGCGCAGCTTGCCGATGTCGATGCTGGGCGTGCCGAAGTCGATACCCAGGGCCGCCATGTGGCTGGCCTCGTCTATGACTGCCGCCACATGCAGCAACGCTTTGGACGGAATGCAGCCGACGTTCAGGCACACGCCACCCAGCGTGGCATAGCGCTCGACCAGCACCACCTTGAGCCCAAGGTCAGCGGCACGGAAGGCGGCTGAATAGCCGCCGGGGCCTGCGCCCAGCACCAGCAGGTCGCAGTCGAGGTCGGCAGAGCCGCTGAAGCTGGCGGCTGCAGGCGCAGGAGTTACTATAGTTTTGATAGCTGCTGGCACCGGTTCCGCTTGGGCGGGAACCTGTTTTTGTTCAGATGCACCGGCTGCAGCGGCGGCTGGCGTCAGCGTCAGAACCACAGAGCCCTGCTTGACCTTGTCGCCGATCTTGACCAGGACGGTTTTGACCACGCCACCGGTGGAGGCGGGAATTTCCATCGACGCCTTGTCGCTTTCGACCGTGATCAGGCTTTGCTCGGCCTTGATGGTGTCGCCGGGCTTGACCAGCACTTCAATCACGGACACTTCGTCAAAATCACCAATATCGGGAACCTTGACGTCAATGAGATTTTCAGAGGCACTCATTTGGTGGCTTTCAATTTGAGGGTGAATACTTCAATCGGGCCGCCGGAGTTTTTGTCAAACTCACAGCCGGCGTGCATACCAGCCAGCGCTATTTCGCGGGCGGTTTTGGCTTTGTCCCAGCAGGCGTGCATGGCGCCCAGCGCAAAACTGCGGCCCGACCCAATGCCCCAGAACTCCTTGAACTCAAAGATTTCACGGTAGCTGTACAGGCCGTAGATGCCGCTGGCGTTGGCAATCACCACCGTGAACTGGCTGGACTCGTAGGGGTCGTTGTCGTCTTCCTTGGTCTGAAGAAAAAACGTTTCCTTCAGGGTGGGATGCAACTTGACGAAGGTGTCAAACACCTCGTCGCGGGAACCCAGCTTGAGCTGGTCTTTGGGCAGCGCGGCCATGGCTTTTCGCAGCACGGGAAAGTGCGCCACCGTGCCAGCCATGCCCACATAGCTCATGCCAGCGGGGGTGTCGACCTTGAAGATCTTGCTGTTGGCTTCAAACCGGTGGCTCAGGCTGGTGTCGCCAAAAGTCACCAGCGTGTCGGCCGCAATGGCAACCTGCCCGGCCTTCTTGACGACCACCAGCGTTGTCATGACCCCGCCCCCTCGATGTCAAGCATGGAGGTCACAGCAATACGCGGCGGAAGTCCGCCAAAATCTGGCCCAGGTACACATTGAAGCGTGCCGCGGCAGCGCCGTCGATCACGCGATGGTCCCAGGTCAGGCTCATGGGCAGCATCAGGCGGGGCTGAAAAGCCTTGCCGTCCCACACGGGATCCATCTGGCTCTTGCACACGCCCAGAATGGCGACCTCGGGCGCGTTGATGATGGGCGTGAAGTAGCGCCCGCCAATACCGCCCAGGCTGGAAATCGTGAAACAGGCCCCCGACATTTCAGCCGGGCTCAGCTTGCCGTCACGCGCTTTTTTGGCCAGTTCGCCCATCTCGACCGAGATTTGCATGATGCCTTTTTTGTCAGCGTCCTTGATCACCGGCACCATCAGTCCGTTGGGCGTGTCCGCCGCAAAACCGATGTGGAAATACTGCTTGTAGATCAGCGCATCGCCGTCGATCGAACTGTTGAACTCGGGAAACTTCTTGAGCGCGGCCACGCAGGCCTTGATCAGGAAGGCCAGCATGGTGACTTTGACACCCGATTTCTCATTCTCCTTGTTGGTCGAAACACGGAAAGCTTCCAGGTCGGTGATGTCGGCGTCGTCATGGTTGGTGACCGCCGGAATCATGATGGCGTTGCGCAGCAGGTTGGCGCCGCTGATCTTCTTGATGCGCGACATCTCCTTGCGCTCGACCGGACCGAACTTGGTGAAATCGACTTTGGGCCATGGCAGCAGGTCCAGCCCGGCGCCTGAACCACCCCCCGAAGAAGCTGCAGGTGCCTTGGCAGCCTGCGCCTGGGTGCGGGCACTGCCGTCCATGACGGACTTGGTGAACGCCTGAATGTCTTCCAGGGTGATGCGGCCTTTGGGGCCGGCACCCTTGACTTCAGCCAGAGGGACGCCCAGCTCGCGGGCAAACTTGCGCACGGAAGGCGAGGCATGCGGCAGGCTACCGGTGGGAGCCACCGTAGGTTCGTGTGCGGGTACGGCCATGCTGGTGGTCACGGGCACCACTGAGGCGGATGCGGCGGATACGGCAGGCGATGAAAGCGCCTGGGCG
The DNA here is from genome assembly GCA_031409395.1 of Polaromonas sp. GTDB lineage: Bacteria > Pseudomonadota > Gammaproteobacteria > Burkholderiales > Burkholderiaceae_C > Polaromonas. The sequence goes on along the minus strand of JANNXF010000334.1, from coordinate 2,253 downwards.
GCAGTGGCCGGCGCTGGTGCGGACGGCGCAGCGGCAGCAGGCGCTGCGGCACCTTCCAGAATCGCCAGCAAGTCGCCAATGTTGACGATGTCGCCCATCTTGACCTTGAGCTCCTTGAGCACACCGGCCGCCGACGAGGGAATCTCCATCGACGCCTTGTCGGACTCCACCGTGATGAGGGACTGCTCGGTCTTGATGCTGTCTCCCACCTTGACGAGCACTTCAATCACCGACACGTCCTTGAAATCGCCAATATCAGGCACATGCACTTCGACTGGGCCCCTGGCTGCGGCAGCAGGTGCCGCCACGGCGACCGGTACGGCCGCCGCCGGGACTGCAGCGGCTGGCGCTGGCGCTGGTGCCGCTGCATGAGCCGACGGCGCAGCGTCTGCGCCCGCCACTTCCAGGCTCAGGACCACAGAGCCCTGTTTGACCTTGTCGTCCAGCTTGACCTTGATGGCCTTGACCACGCCTGCGTGACTGGACGGAATCTCCATCGACGCCTTGTCGGATTCCACGGTAATCAGCGACTGCTCGGCCTTGACGGTATCGCCAGGCTTGACCATCAGCTCAATCACGGTTACTTCGTCGAAATCCCCAATATCAGGAACTTGAATGTCTACGATTGCCATATTTTTCTCCGATCAGTTGGGGACACGGTGACAGGGCGCGTTGCGCGTTCGTCCAGATGTCCCACGCATACCATGTTTAAGCGTAAAGCGGATTGATCTTGTCAACATTGATGCCGTACTTTTTGATGGCTTCTGCCACTTTGGCCACGGGCACCGTCCCCTCTTCGCTGAGTGCCTTGAGAGCCGCCACCACAATGTAGTGGCGATTGATCTCAAAGTGCTCGCGCAGCTTGCTGCGGAAATCGCTGCGGCCGAAGCCGTCGGTGCCCAGCACCTTGAAGGTACGGCCCTTTGGAATGTACGAGCGAATCTGCTCGGCATAGGCCTTCATGTAGTCGGTAGACGCCACCACAGGGCCGGTGTGCTTTTCGAGCTGCTCGCCCACAAACGATGTGCGTGGTTTTTCAAGTGGGTGCAGCAGGTTCCAGCGTTCGGTACTCTGGCCATCCCGGGCCAGTTCATTGAAGCTTGGGCAGCTCCACACGTTGGCGGCAACGCCCCACTCTTTCTCCAGCAGCTCCTGCGCGGCAATCGATTCGCGCAGGATGGTCCCTGAGCCCAGCAACTGCACGCGCGGTGCGGACCCAGAGGGGCCCTTCGGTAGCCCGTTGGCGCCCTCTTTGCACAGGTACATGCCCTTGATGATCTGCTCTTCCGTTCCCGCCATGAGGCCGGGCATGGCATAGTTTTCGTTCAGCAGCGTGATGTAGAAGTAGACGTTGTCCTGCTTTTCCACCATGCGCTTGAGGCCGTGGTGCAGGATGACGCCGACTTCGTGGGCAAACGTCGGGTCGTAGCTGATGCAGTTGGGAATCGTCCCGGCCATGATGTGGCTGTGGCCGTCTTCGTGCTGCAGACCTTCTCCGTTCAGGGTGGTCCGGCCCGAGGTGCCGCCCAGCAGGAAACCGCGCGCCTGCATGTCACCCGCCGCCCAGGCCAGGTCGCCAATGCGTTGAAAGCCAAACATCGAGTAGTACACATAGAACGGCACCATGATGCGGTTGTTGGTGCTGTAGCTGGTGGCCGCTGCGATCCAGCTGCTCATGCCGCCGGCCTCGTTGATGCCTTCCTGCAGAATCTGGCCCTGCTTGTCTTCCTTGTAGTACATGACCTGGTCTTTGTCGACCGGCGTGTATTTCTGGCCGTCAGGGTTGTAGATACCGATCTGGCGAAACAGGCCTTCCATGCCGAAGGTACGGGCTTCGTCCACCAGAATGGGCACCACGCGCGGGCCGAGGGCCTGGTCGCGCAGCAGCTGCGTCAAAAAGCGCACATAGGCTTGTGTGGTCGAGATCTCGCGGCCTTCGGCTGTCGGCTCCATCACCGACTTGAAGGTGTCGAGTGAAGGCACGGTAAAGCTCTCGTCGGCCTTGACACGGCGGTGCGGCAAATAGCCACCGAGTGCCTTGCGGCGCTCGTGCAGGTAGCGCATTTCGGGCGTGTCTTCGGCCGGCTTGTAAAACGGAATGTCGGCCAACTGGCTGTCAGGAACCGGAATATTGAAGCGGTCGCGGAAGGCCCTGATGTCGTCGTCCGAGAGTTTTTTGGTCTGGTGAACGTTGTTTTTACCTTCACCAATTTTGCCCATGCCAAAACCCTTGACGGTTTTGATGAGCAACAC
>JANNXF010000333.1:0-10181 GCA_031409395.1 Polaromonas sp. | reverse complement strand
GTGGCGCTGGGCACGCACACCGGCAAGGCCTTGCAAAGTGTGCTGGCGCGGGTTTGATGTGTGGCAATTTGCTATCAAATAAATAGCTGCTTGCGCCCGTGATTATTGGGCTAAAGGCTTAAAACGCTTGAAAATTCGGCTGGCGCGGGCGCGACACGCCTTCAGGTGTTGCCCTGATGCGGGGCCGCCGTCGTTTGACGCATGATGGCGTGGATATTGCCCGCCACCTTCTCAGGAGACCCCATGCAACGCCGCCACTTACTGCAATCCGCCGCCGTCCTGGCCGTCCCGGCTTTGGGCATTGCCCACGCCCAGAGCTTTCCCACCCGGCCCATCAAACTCCTCGTCGCCTTCCCGGCCGGTGGGCCGACCGACATCACCATGCGGGTGCTGGCCGACAACGCCTCCAAAATCCTGGGCCAGCCGGTGGTGGTTGAAAACAAGCCCGGCGCGGGCGGCACACTGCCGGCGCAGCAACTGCAAACCTCGGCACCCGACGGCTACACGCTGGCGCAGATTCCGCTGGGGGTGTTTCGCCTGCCCTACACCACCAAAATCAACTGGGACCCGGTGAAAGACATTGCCTATGTGCTAAATGTCACCGGCTACGCCTTTGGCCTGGTCGTCCCTAGCGATTCGCCGCTGAAAAGCTGGACGCATTTTGTCGGCTGGGCCAAGGCCAACCCCGGCAAGCTCAGCTACGGCTCGACCGGCACCATGACCAGCCCGCACCTGACGATGGAACTGATTGCGCAAAAGCTGGGCCTGGACTTGCTGCATGTGCCCTACAAGGGCAGCGCTGACCTGATGCAGTCAATCCTGGGCGGCAACATCATGGCGGCGGCTGATTCCACCGGGTTTGCGCCGCAGGTAGAGGCCGGCAAGCTGCGTGTGCTCAACACCTGGGGCGAGCAGCGCCTGCCCAAGTTCCCCGACGCGCCCACCCTCAAAGAGCTGGGGCTGGACATGGTGCAGAACTCGCCGTTTGGCATTGGCGCGCCACGCGGCACGCCGCCGGCGGTCATCAAGCGCCTGCACGACGCCTTCAAGCAGGCGATGGAGCAAGACGCCTACAAAACCGCGCTTGCCAGGTACGACATGGTGCCGATGTACATGGGCACGGCGGGCTACAGCAAGTTTGCGCAAGACACCTTTGCGCGTGAAAAAGCGCTGGTGGAAAAGCTGGGCCTGAACAAATAGCACGCCCCTATCGGGACTCACTGCGCGTAGTCCCTTTTCCCCTTGCAGGGGACGGTGCCTGCGGCGCGGCAGCACCCCGTGCCGCCAGAATCGCCGCCGCCACTTCGGCAAAGCCCGCGCCGCGCGCACCCTCGGTGATGTAGCGCGGCAGGTGCGTCAGCGCCGCTTCAAAACGGCGGATGTTGGCCACCCCCACGCTGTGCGGAAAGTGCTCAAACATCAGCTGGTCGTTGGTGGAGTCGCCCACATAGGACCAGCGCCTGATCTCGGGGTCCAGCGCGCGGCCATACAGCTCGCGCACGATCCAGCGCGCGCCATCGAGCTTGTTGTGCCCACCAAACCAGCCATTGATATGGATGGAGCTGACGGTCGCTTGCATGCCTTCGGCCTGCATGATGGCGACGACCTGCGCGATTTTTTCAGGGGGCAGGGTGGTGAATTCGCTGTGGTCTATGGCCATGTCGGTTTCGCGCCCGGCACTGTCTTGCGCCAGCGTGGCGCCTGGCACCTCACGGACGATGCGCTGGCCGGTCTGCTGCATGCGGGCGTGGTTGGCGCGCCGGGTGGTTTCGTCCTGCTGGTATCTTTTTGATAGCTGCTCGCGCCCGTGTTGATTGGGCTGAAGGCCTTTTTGGCTTAAGACACCAGCCCCGCCGGGTCGAAACAGCGCGACCGCACCGTTTTCGGCCACGATGGCGTCCACCGGCCAGTCGCGTGCAAAAGGTGCGCTCCAGCCGACGGGCCGGCCGGTAATGGCAATCACCGCCAGACCCGCCGCTTTCAGGGCGTGCAGCGCGGCCAGTGCGTCGGGCGTGATGGCGCCGTCGGTGGTCAGCGTGTCGTCAATGTCGGTAAACACGCCCGTCAGCCGGTGGCGGTCTTCCAGAGCCCAGTCGCAGAGTGCTTGCATGGCGAAATTCTCGCATGCGGCCTGCGGGCAGGGCAGCCGCTTGCAGGGTTTTGGGGGCTTCGCTACAATTGCGGCTTCCTGAGGAGCGTTGCAACCCACACCATGTGGATTAGGCTCAGGACGATTCAATTTGCAACCACGCTCACCCGCATGTGCTTTGACGCCGGGTGAGTGAAACCCCAACTCCCCCAATTCACTCGGTTTCGCGCTGCGTGCCCGTGGCTATTTTGCCCAGTTGACCCTGATTTTGGAGAAATCCCCATGAATGCTGTCTTGAAACCCGTATCGAAGTCTGACTTTATCGTTGCCGACCTGTCGCTGGCCGACTGGGGCCGCAAGGAACTGAAAATCGCCGAAACCGAAATGCCCGGCCTGATGGCGATTCGCGAAGAGTTCGCCAAAGCCCAGCCGCTCAAAGGCGCGCGCATCACCGGCTCGCTGCACATGACGATCCAGACCGGCGTGCTGATTGAAACGCTGCAGGCGCTGGGCGCTGACGTGCGCTGGGCCTCGTGCAACATCTACTCGACACAAGACCACGCTGCCGCCGCGATTGCCGCCAAAGGCACACCGGTGTTTGCCATCAAGGGCGAAACCCTGGCCGATTACTGGGACTACACCCACCGCATCTTTGAGTTCGCCGGTGCCAAGGGCACGCCTGAAGAAGGCCCGAACATGATTCTGGACGACGGCGGCGACGCCACCTTGCTGATGCACCTGGGCACCCGCGCAGAGACCGACATCAGCCTGCTGGCCAACCCTGGCAGCGAAGAGGAAATCTGCCTGTTCAACGCCATCAAGGCCAAGCTGGCCATCGACCCGACCTGGTACAGCCGCCGCCTGAAAAACATCGTCGGCGTGACCGAAGAAACCACCACCGGCGTGCTGCGTTTGAACGAAATGTCGGCCAAGGGCACGCTGGCCATTCGCGCCATCAACGTGAACGATTCGGTCACCAAGTCCAAGTTTGACAACCTGTACGGCTGCCGCGAGTCATTGGTAGACGCCATCAAGCGCGCCACCGATGTGATGATTGCCGGCAAGGTTTGCGTCGTGGCCGGTTACGGCGACGTGGGCAAGGGCTCGGCCCAGGCGCTGCGCGCCCTGAGCGCCCAGGTCTGGGTCACCGAGATCGACCCGATCAACGCCCTGCAGGCCGCGATGGAAGGTTACAAGGTCGTGACCATGGAATATGCCGCCGACAAGTGCGATATTTTTGTCTCCGCCACCGGCAACAAAAACGTCATCACCTATGAGCACATGGCGGCCATGAAAGACCAGGCCATCGTCTGCAACATCGGCCACTTCGACAACGAAATCGACGTCGTCTCGCTGGAAAAATGCACCTGGGAAGAGATCAAGCCGCAAGTCGACCATGTGATCTTCCCCGACGGCAAGCGCATTATTTTGCTGGCCAAGGGCCGTCTGGTGAATCTGGGTTGCGGTACCGGCCACCCGAGCTTTGTCATGTCGTCCAGCTTTGCCAACCAGACCATCGCGCAGATCGAGCTGTTCACCAAGCAGGCTGATTACGAAGTGGGCCAGGTATATGTGCTGCCCAAGCACCTGGACGAAAAAGTCGCGCGTCTGCACCTCAAGAAAGTCGGCGCGATGCTGAGCGAACTGAGCGACGAGCAGGCGGCCTACATTGGTGTCAGCAAAGCTGGCCCCTACAAGGCGAACGCTTACCGTTATTAATTGGTCCGGGGGGCCGGACTGCTGGACGCAGAGGGCGCAAGGGTTTCGCAGAGAACGCAAAAGCTTTTTTTGGGTTTCCTTTACGCCTTTTGCGAAACCTTTGCGTTCGCTGCGTCCGGTCAGCCCGAATCTCAACCCGAACCCGAACTCCATGCGCGCTGATCTTTTCCTGGTTGAACACGGCTTTGCCACCACCCGCTCGCAGGCCCAGCGCCTGATTGCCGCAGGCGTGCAGTGGCGCGTCGAAGCAGAGGGCGCCTGGAAGCAAGTCGCTAAAAACGGCGACGAAATCCCCGTTGCCGCCGAACTGCAGGTGCTCGACACACGCGAAGCCAAGTACATTTCACGCGGCGGCCTGAAGCTCGAAGGGGCGCTTAGCCGCACCGGCGTTGATGTCACGGGGCTGCGCTGCCTGGACATCGGCCAGTCTACCGGCGGCTTCACCGACTGCCTGCTGCAGCGCGGCGCCCTGCAGGTCACCGGTGTGGATGTCGGCCATGGCCAGCTGCATGACAGCCTGCGCAACGACGCCCGCGTGCTCTGCATTGAGGGCGTGAACGCCCGCTCGCTCACGTTTGACGACTTGCTGGAAGCGGATGAAGATGCTATTGATTTAATAGCTGGCCGCGCCCATGAAATGGGGGCTGAAGCCGAATTTGACGATGATTCCGAGACGCTGCCAGCCCCGGGTGTTCCGTTTGACTTCCTGACCGGCGACCTGTCGTTTATTTCTCTCACGCTGGTGTTGCCCGCCGTGGTGCGCCTGCTCAAGCCCGGTGGTGATTTGCTGATGCTGGTCAAGCCGCAGTTTGAACTGCAACCCGGGCAGATTGGCAAGGGCGGGATTGTGCGCGACGCCGCGCTGTTCGAGTTTGTGGAAAAGCGCCTGCGTGACACCTGCGCCAGCCTGGGCCTGAAGGTGCTGGACTGGCTGGAGTCACCGATTGTGGGCGGCGACGGCAACCGCGAGTTTTTTATCCACGCCAGAAAAGGCCACGACGTGGTGGGTGAAGACCAGCCGCTGGCCGCAGCCCCGGCCCGCAAGGCGTCCAAGCGGATTCCCCGCAGCATGATGCGCGCCCTGCATGAGGCGCACGAAGACTCCGAAGCGGCGCATGTCGGCCAGCCGGGCCCGGCCAAAGCCAAGCGACGCGACAAAAAGTCTGAAGACCACTAATGAATATTTCCCGGGCCGGCGCCAGCCGCAGTCCTGAAAATCAACGAGATACGCCATGAATGTTCCTGTCAGTTTTGAGTTTTTTCCGCCCAAGACGCCCGAAGGCGCCGACAAGCTGCGTGCCACGCGCCAGGCGCTGTATGCCCACAAACCCGAGTTTTGCTCGGTCACTTTCGGTGCTGGCGGTTCGACGCAAGAAGGCACTTTTGGCACCGTGAAAGAAATTTTGGCCGAGGGCGTGGAAGCCGCCTGCCATTTTTCCTGCGTGGGCGCCACCAAAGCCACGGTGCGCGAGCAATTGGCCGCGCTGCGCGCCATGGGTGTCAAGCGCCTGGTGGCATTGCGCGGCGACCTGCCCAGCGGCTACGGCATGGGCGGCGAGTTTCATTACGCCAGCGATCTGGTGGCCTTTATCAGGGCGGAAACCGGCGACGCGTTTCACCTTGAAGTGGCGGCCTACCCCGAGGTGCACCCTCAGGCCAAATCGGCCGAGGCCGACCTGAACGCCTTTGTCAGCAAGGTCAGGGCGGGCGCCAATTCTGCCATTACCCAGTATTTTTTCAACTCGGACGCCTACTTCCGCTTTGTCGATGACGCCTACCGGCTCGGTGCCGATGTGCCGGTGGTGCCCGGCATCATGCCGATCACCAGCTCCACCCAGCTGATGCGTTTCAGTGACGCCTGTGGTGCTGAAATCCCGCGCTGGATTCGTTTGCGCCTGCAGGGCTTTGGCGACGACACCGCGTCCATCAAGAGCTTTGGCCTGGATGTCATCACCGACCTGTGCGACCAGCTTCGCAACGGCGGCGTACCGGCGATTCATTTTTATACGATGAACCAGGCGGCCGCCACCACCGAAATCCTGCACCGGCTGCAGTAGCGCCAAAGACTGTCCTGATGAAACCACCCCTCATCAGGCCATGGCTTGCCCTCAGCCTGCTGCTCTGGCTGGTGGCTTGCAGCACCGCGCCGACAGCGCCTGCAATGCCAGGCGCAACGGCCGCACCGGGCACCGTGCCTGTACCCCGGCCCAGGTCGCCCAAGCCGCCCGGCCCGGCCGCCACGGCTGCTCAGCCGGATTTTCCGGCGCTTCCCGCCGCACCCTTCGACGCTCACCTCGACGCACTGGTCAGCGAGCCCGCACGCCCCGCGCTGCTGGCCGGTGAAGCGGCGCGCGAGTTCCAGCGCGGCGGGGCGTCGTGGTACGGGCCCGGCTTTCATGGCCGTCTGACCGCCAGCGGCGAGCGCTTTGACATGCACGCCCTGACGGCGGCGCACCGCACGCTGCCGTTTGGCACCCTGGTGCGGGTGCACAGCCTGGTCAATGGCCGGGAGGTCGATGTGCGCATCACCGACCGCGGCCCTTTCATCGGAAGCCGCGTGATAGACCTGAGCCGCGCGGCGGCCCAGGAACTCGACATGCTGGGCCTGGGCTTCAAGGAAGTGGTGCTGATGGTGCCTGAATCGACACCGCCGGTGGCCCGGTCGCCAGCCTCCAGCGCCGTCAAAAAGCGCGCCCGTCCTGCCAGGCGCACGCCGGCGGCACCGGCGCGCTGAGTCATCCCGCTCCGTCTGTCCGGGCATTAAAAATGGCTGGCTTGAAGTCGCTGACTTTACTATAATTTCAGTAATTCCTGAAAATTCAGTATTCCCAAGCAAATATGAACCTCGCTCCGCTCACCCAGCGCTTCGTCCTTCACTTTGGTGAAATGGGCAGCCGCTGGGGTATCAACCGCACCGTGGGGCAGATTTATGCCTTGCTGTATGTCTCGCCCCGCGCCCTGAATGCGGACGACATTGGCGAGGCACTGGCGTTTTCGCGTTCCAATGTCAGCATGGGGCTCAAAGAGCTGCAGTCGTGGAATCTGGTGCGGCTGCAGCACCTGCCGAACGACAGGCGCGAGTACTTTCAAGCGCCCGAAGATGTCTGGGCCATCTTTCGCACCCTGGCCGAGGAGCGGCGCAAGCGCGAGATTGACCCCACGCTGTCGATGCTGCGCGATGCGCTGATGGAGGGCGGCGTGACGGGCGACGATGTTCATGCCCAGGCCCGCATGCGGCAGATGCACGAGCTGATCGAGCTGATGACCGGCTGGCTGGCCGATGTGCAAAAAATGGACTCGGCCACCCTGGCCAGCCTGATGAAAATGGGCGCCAAGGTGGCCAAGCTGCTGGAGGCCAAAGACAAGGTCGCCCTCAGCCTGGGCCTGAAGGCCAAGCCCGAAAATCGGCCTGAGCATCCGTCCGCAGCCGCCCCTGAACAATTGCCAGAACCTTTTGAGTCCAACCGGAACTGATCGCCATGGAAAACCTTGACGCCCTGCTGCTCGCCCGCATCCAGTTTGCGGCCAACATCACCTTTCACATCCTGTTCCCGACCATCAGCATTTCGCTGGGCTGGGTGCTGCTGTTTTTCAAGCTGCGCTTTGTCAAGACCGGCCAGCAACACTGGATGGACGCCTACCAGTTCTGGGTGAAAATTTTTGCGCTGACGTTTGCACTGGGTGTGGTCAGCGGCATCACCATGAGCTTTCAGTTTGGCACCAACTGGCCAGGCTACATGGAAAAAGTTGGCAATATCGCCGGGCCGCTGCTGGCCTATGAGGTCATGACGGCTTTCTTTCTGGAGGCCACCATGCTGGGTGTGATGCTGTTTGGCCGAGAACGGGTCAGTGAGCGGACGCACACCATTGCCACGCTGCTGGTGGCGGGCGGCACCACGCTGTCAGCCTTCTGGATCCTGGCGCTCAACTCGTGGATGCACACGCCGGCCGGGTTTGAAATGATCGATGGCAAAGCCCACGTCACCAGCTGGCTGGAGGTGATTTTCAACCCGTCGTTTCCCTACCGCTTCACGCACATGATGCTGGCCTCGGGCCTGACGGTGGCGTTCTTGCTGGCCGGGGTGTCAAGCTACCGCTGGCTGCGCAGCGAGCGCGGCGCCGAGGTGGTCTCTGGCATCAAGACCGGCGTTTACCTGGCGGCGTTTCTGATTCCGCTGCAAATTATGGTGGGCGACATGCACGGCCTGAACACCATGCAGCACCAGCCCGCCAAGCTGGCCGCCATGGAAGGCATCTGGGAGACGCAGAAAGGCGTGCCCGCCGTGCTGTTTGCCTGGCCTGACGAAAAAACCCGCAGCAACCGCTTTGAAATTGCGATTCCCAAACTCGCCTCGCTCTACCTCACCCATGACCTGAACGGCGAGGTCAGGGGCCTGAACGACTTCAAGGGCAAGCACCCGCCGGTGGCCCCGGTGTTCTGGGCGTTTCGCATCATGGTGGGGGTGGGCATGCTGATGCTGCTCGTCAGCTGGGCCAGTGTTTTTCAATTAAAGCCATGGAAGAAATATGCCCCCACGCTCCCCGCTGCGCGTGGTTCGCTGCCCCCCGAGGGGGCTGGCCTTGCTAGGGGCGGCCCGGCGCAGACGGCCGCTCAATCGGAACTCACCGTCTGGCATGCGCGCGTGCTGGTCGGCATGACATTTGCCGGCTGGGTGGCGCTGGTGGCGGGCTGGTATGTCACAGAGATTGGCCGCCAGCCGTGGCTGGTCACCGGCGTGATGACCACGCTGGAAGCCGCGTCCAGCGTGCCTGCGCCCAAGATTGCCCTTAGCCTGGCGCTCTACCTCACCATGTATGCCGCGCTCATCGTGGCCTATATCTCGGTGGTGTTTTACCTGGCGCGGCATAAAAAGCATGCCGACAAGCCCTTTGGTGATGAGGTCAATGACAAGCTGGAAGACCAGTTGAATGTGGTGAATTACCCCGAAAAGGAGGGCCTGCCAAATGCTTGATATTTCAAACGGACTGATTCCCGATCTGACGCAGGCCGCTGGCTGGATGCCAATTGTTTTCCTGGTGGTCATGGGCCTGTGCATGCTGGCCTATGTGGTGCTGGACGGCTACGACCTGGGCGTGGGCGTGCTGATGCGCAGCGCCAGCGACGACGACAAGGACACCATGATCGCCAGCATCGGCCCCTTCTGGGATGCGAACGAAACCTGGCTGGTGCTGGGCGTGGGCATCTTGCTCACGGTGTTCCCCATGGCGCATGGTGTGATTCTGGGTGCGCTGTATTTGCCGGTGGCCTTCATGCTGATTGGCCTGACGCTGCGCGGCGTGGCTTTTGACTTTCGGGTCAAGGCGCGTGCGGCGCACAAGCCGCTGTGGAACAAGGCGTTTTATACCGGCTCGCTGCTCGCTGGCTGGTCGCAGGGCTACATGCTGGGCTCGCTCATCACCGGGTTTGACGCTTCCGTCTGGACGATTGCCTTCAACGCCGTCATTGGCCTGGCACTGGTGGCGGCGTATTGCCTGATAGGCGCGGGCTGGCTCATCATGAAAACCGTGGGCGAACTGCAATTGCAGGCCGTTCGCTGGGCCCAGCGCAGCCTGCTCTTTACCGTGCTGGGGGTGGCGGCGATCTCCATTGCCACGCCGCTGGTCAGCCCGCTGATTTTCGACAAGTGGTTTTCGTTTCCGAATATCGTCTTGCTGATTCCGATTCCGGCGGCAACCGCGGTATTGTTTGCGGTGATCTACCGCAGCTTGCAGCGCCTGCCTGTGCGCCTGGCGCAAGGCAACGAATACGGCGCCTGGGTGCCGTTTGGGGCAACGGTTGGCGTGTTTTTGCTGGCGTTTTATGGTCTGGCCTACAGCCTGTTCCCGTGGCTGGTGATTGAAAAAATCACCATCTGGCAGGCCGCCAGTTCGCCAGAAGCGCTGAAAGTGATTTTGATAGGCGCGGTGGTCGTGCTGCCTGTCATCGTCGGCTACACCGTGTTTGCCTACCGGGTGTTCTGGGGCAAGAGTGTGGCACTGAAGTACTAGGCCGCCACGGATTAATTGGGCCCCCACGGTCGCCCACTGCGTGTGGCTCCCTGCCCCCCGAGGGGGCCGCTGCGCCTGCGGTCTGGCGGAGCCAGTCCCGCGGCCCTGGCTGGTGCGGGAGGAGCCTGCGCTTTCTTGAGCAAATTCAGCCGCCGTGGTCCAGCGTAAAGCCGGCATTGCGGTCCTGCCCCAGCAATTGCACCATTTGCGGCAGTGCAGCCTGCAACTCGGCCTTCAGGGTGTGAGGCGGGTTGATGACAAACATGCCGCTGGCGGGCAGGCCGGGGCGCACCACCTCGCCGGCGGTGTCGGTCAGCAGCTTGCTTGATTTCACCGTCAGGGTCGCGTTCAGCCAGCTTCTGCC
>JANNXF010000332.1:0-3130 GCA_031409395.1 Polaromonas sp. | reverse complement strand
TTGCCTGCCGGGGCGCGCAGCGCCCGGCCGGTGGCCGGGTCCAGCCGGAAACGAATGACGTGCCGGCTGTCCGGGTTGCTGGCGCAATCGGAGCGTTTGGCCGAATGCGAACCGGTGACGTAAAAATAGCGTCCGTCGGTGGCCGCGCCCTCGGCGTCCAGCTCACCGCCGCGGGCGTCGGCCAGCAGCGCCACGGCCTCCGGGTCTGGCCTGAGCGTCTGGTCGGTCAGGTGGGCGTAGCGCGCCTCGCTGCCCTCGTCAAAAGCCATCAGGCAAATGCGCTGCTGCTTTGCGTCCAGCGTGCAGGCCATGCCGCTGACCGACTGCCGGGTTTTTTGCAGTTTCTTTTTGCCCAGGTCAAAGGCAAACCCGGCCCCACTGTCCCAGGGGCCGCTGACCGGTTTGACGCTGGGGGGCGCAGCGTGCGCCAGGGCGCAGGCGCCCAGGGCCAGGCCCATGGCAAGCAGCATGCGCTGAAACAATGAAAAACAGGTGTGCATGGCCCCACTTTAACGGGGCGGCGTCTGCCCGCCCGGCCCGCCCGGCCCACCTGGCCCGCTCACCGGCGATTCACGCCAAGGGCCGTTCCTCGCGCCCGTCGGGGTGGCGGGCAAAGCGCGCCGGGTCGCGGCCGTGCACCGGGGCGCTGTCGGGCCAGGGCCAGCCGCCAAACTGGGTGCGGCGGTAGTCGTCCAGCGTCTGCGCAATCTCGGCCTGGGTGTTCATGACAAACGGCCCGTACTGCGCGACTGGCTCGCCAATCGGCCGGCCCTGCAGCAGCAACAACTCGGCCACCTCGCTGCCGTTGACCAGCTCGGCCGGGGCGTTGGCACGCAGCTCGATGTCGCTGCCCGCAGGCACCGTCTGGCCGCCCAGGGTGATGGACTGGCCCTTGAAAAAATACAGCTTGCGCCGGGTGTCCGTACCGGTGGCGGCCGGCAGCGTGTAGCGCGCGCCGGGGGCCATGCGAATCGTCCAGATGGCGACATCGGCATCGGCCTGCGCAGCCCACGAATCGGGCGGCGGGGCCAGCGGCGCAGCCACGCCGTCGCGGCTCAGGGGGCCGGCAATCAGCGCCACCTCGGTGCGCAGGCCGGCGGCGTCCAGCGTGCTGGCGCGCGGTATGTCTTCAGACCAGAACATGGTGAAATGCGGCGCGGCCATCTTGCTGCGGGCCGGCAGGTTCAGCCAGATCTGAAACAGCTCCAGTGGATTGGGCCCGGCCTGGTCGAGCAGGGGAAACATCTCGGCATGCACCACGCCCTGGCCGGCGGTCAGCCACTGCGCGTCACCCCGGCCAAAACGCGCGGCGGCCCCGAGTGAGTCGGAGTGGTCAATCAACCCCTTGCGCACCACCGTGACGGTTTCAAAACCGCGGTGCGGGTGCGACGGAAAACCCGGCACCGTGCTGCCGTGGTACATGCTCCAGCCGCCTTTGCGGCCAAAGTCCTGGCCCAGGTTGCGCCCGGCCAGGGAGGCGTCCGGCCCCATCTGCGCATTGGCCTGCGGGTAGGCGTCGTCGTGGTAGACGCAAAACAGAAACGGGTCCAGGGTTTCCCACGGAAAGCCCAGGGGTTTGACGTGCAGCAGGGGACTTGACGCGAGAGCGGGGCTGGCGAGCATGACGGTGCTTTCAAAAGAGGCGGGCGCAAGGGTTTTAGCTTACCCGCATCGGCTTTCAGGCGCCGCCCGAACGGACCAAGGGATGGCACCGGCGTGGTCTCTTGCCAGGCAGGGCTTGCCAGTGTCTGCCTAGCCGTACACGGGCTGGTGCGTGCGTCCTACAGGCCGGACCGGGCCAGACGGTTAACTTCAGGGTTCAACCTGCGCGCACTGTGATGCGCGGCTTCTTTACCCACCCCAAGGAACACCATGAACCATTCCATTGTTTTCGCTGCACTCATTGCCACGCTGGGCCTGACCGCCTGCGAAAAAACCACTGTTGCCAATCCGCCACCTGTCGTGGTCACTGTGCCCGGCCCGGCCGGCCCTGCGGGTGCCACCGGCGCAACGGGTGCCACGGGCTATGACGGTGCCAAAGGCGCACCCGGTACCGGCGCAGGCACGCCTGGCGCAACCGGTGCCACCGGTGCCACGGGCGCGACCGGGGCTCCCGGGTATGACGGCGCCACCGGAGCGACTGGCGCTGCCGGGGCAGACGGCAAGTCCAAAGGCGACACCGTGGTGATTGTTCCCGCGCAGAAATAATCTGCGCGGCTTAGCGCCGCTTAGCGCCACATCAACCGGGCGTGACCAGGTAGCCCATCCAGGGCCAGTAGGTGAGCGAGAAAATCACCAGCAGCACCATGCCCACGGCCGTGATGGCCAGGCCGGTGCGGATGAAGTCGCGCGCGTCAAAGGTGTCGGTGCCGTAGGCAATCATGTTTTGCGGCGCGTTCACCGGCAATATAAAACCGAAGCTCACGACAAACTGCAGCAGCATCGTCATGCCCACCACATTCAGGCCTGGCGTCTGCACCGCCAGCAGCACGCTGATGATGATGGGAATCATGGTGGACGCCAGCGCCGTGGCACTGGCAAAGCCCAGGTGAATCACAATCAGAAACAGCGACAGCAGCATCAGGATGGCAAAGGCGCTGGCCTGCTGCAGCCCGAGATGCAGAACAATCAGGTTGGCCAGCCAGCCGGCGGCGTTGGTGCGCAGCAGGGCCGTGCCCACGCTGATACCGACGGCAAACAGCACCACCGTGCCCCACGGAAAACCGCGCTGCGATTCCTTCCAGTTCATCACGCCCAGGCGCGGCGTCAGCATCAGCGCCAGCGCGGCAATCGTGGTTGATGAGGTGTCGAAATCGTGCAGCACTTTTTCGGTTGACCAAAAACCCAGCAGCGCCAGCACAATGCCCAGCAGCTTCCATTCGTTGGCGGTCATGGGCCCCATGGCTTCGCGCTGTTCGCGTATGGCCGCCTGGCCGCCGGCAATCTCTTTCATCTCAGGCTTCATCATGCGCGTCATGATGAAATACAGCGCAATCGTCAGCAGCGCCGAAAACGGCGCACCGGCAATAAACCACTCGGTCCAGGTGATGCTGGTCTGAAACTGCTTTTCAATAAAGCCCACCGCCACCATGTTTTGCGCCGCAGCGGTCTTGATGCCGACGTTCCAGAC
>JANNXF010000331.1:0-8817 GCA_031409395.1 Polaromonas sp. | reverse complement strand
CTGAGCACGACGGCCGCGGCACCGACGCCGGCAGAAACCGCCAGCAGCTTGAAGGGCTGGTCCCTGGCGTATTGGCCCAGAAGCGGTTGGGCGACCTGCAGCGCCAGGCTGACAGGATGGTGGCGCCACCAGGCATGCAGGGCAGTTTTGAGCATGGCCCAGGACCCTGAAATGACCGAAGTCGCGTGAGGGTCGAGTTCAGCATCGTCCGTAACTGACTCCCGGGCGGGCCCTGTTGCACGGTCGCCATGTGTTTCGCGCGTCATGAGCCGCAGCAGCGCCTTGCGGCTGTTGGCAAGACGCTCTTGTGGTGTGGAAGGAGTCAGTGTTTGCATACCCGCGGCCGTGTTTCAGGCGACCGTGCGCAAGGCGCGTGCATCGCTGTCAATCTGCGCTTTCAGTTCGGGAAACCGCTCATGGTTGAATGGTTTTTTCGCCTGAAACACAGCGACAAGCACCATCAGCAAGGCCAGGCCGGGCACAGCCACCAGCACCCAGTGAAACTGCTGGTACAGGACACCGACCATCAGTGCGGTGCCAGCCAATCCCAAAAACACTACCGTCGCCAGCACCGCCACCAGCCAGGCTGCCAAGCGGGTGAACAGACCGGTACCGGCAGCCGATGCCTCCTGGTGAATCAGCGCGGCATAAGCTGCCAGGTGATCCACCACGAGGTCAGGCCTCTGGACGAGTGTTGAGAAAAGGGGGTGCATGGCGGTGGGGTGGCTCAGGGCGTGAAGATTGCCGCAGCTCAATGACGGTTGCGCTGGCGCGCCGCAGCGGCCACCAGCAAGGCAATGCCGGCACCGACTGCTGTGGCAATGAGTACCGAGCGAAGGGGCTGCTCTGAAACATAGTGGGTCGTCATGCCGGCAGCGCGTTTGAGTGAGCGCTCAGCCCGGTCTTTGGCTTCGGTCGCCAGGTCCAGGCTGTGACGCGCCAGCTTTTGCGCTTTGGCAGCCAGCATGTCGACCACAGGGTCTACATTGCCGCGCAGTTCACGCACCCGGTTTTCGGCCTTGTCCAGTGCGTCGTTGGCATAGTCGCGGGTGGAATCGACGGCGCGGCCAGCAGAGGACAAAAGCTCGTCCGAGGTCTGACGCATGGCGGGCATGACTTCACGGGCAGTTTGGGAGGCAGCATGGGTAATCATCGGAATGTCCTTTGGGTGGGGTTTTTGGAGGGGGTTGGGTTTGTCGGGCTGGGGTGCGCCCAAACGGGTTGGTTCAGGCAGTGACTGCGGGTCAGTTTTTACGGACCAGGCTGACGACAAAGCTCACAATCGCCATCACGGCAAAAATGAAGAAAAGAATCTTGGCGATTTCAACGGCGCCAGCGGCGATGCCGCCGAAACCGAATACCGCAGCGATCAGGGCGATCACCAGAAAAATGACGGAATAGTGAAGCATGTGCATCTCCTTGCTGCGACTTGAAAGGTCGGCGTGACTTTTGAAACGCCTGCAGCAAGGTTAATGAAATGCCCGGTTATTTCTCATCGGTGACAGGCCTGTGGCCTTGTCAGTTCGTGCCGGGGTGCACTGTAGGAGGGTTCTGACGCCTGGCATGCGGCCGGGCAGGCTCCAGCGTCGAGTGGGCGCGCCTTTGATGACGCGGACCCTTGGGCCGTAGCAGGGCTTACATCGACCGCGGCAGTACGGCCGAAATGCGGGTGCCGTTTCCGTCGGTGCTGGCGACGGTGAGGCGTCCACCGGCCGCTTCCACACGGTGGCGCATGCCGGTAATACCGTGGCTGCCTGGCCCGACGTTTTCCACCTTGAAGCCCCGGCCGTTGTCCTTGACCTCGACCGTGATGTAGCGGTCGAAGTTATGCAGGCTGATCTGTGCCTCGCTGGCTTCGGCGTACTTGCTCATGTTGGTCAGCGACTCCTGCACCAGCCGGTACACCGTGAGTTGCGCCGAACCCCCGAGTTCAACCGGCTCCAGATCGGTGGTGATGGCCAATCCGGATCGCTCTTCAAATTCACGGGCCAGAATTTCGAGAGAAGCCATCAGGCCCAGGTGGGACAGCGAAGACGGGCGCAGGTCTTCCACAATCCGCCGCTTCAGGGCAATGCCGTTGTTGAGCGTGTTGGTCAGGTGTTCCAGCCGGTCTATGGCTTCTGGCAGGTTGCCGCCCAGGCGCGACCTGAGCCTGGCCACATCCAGCTTGGCCGCTGTCAGCAGGGCGCCCAGTTCGTCGTGCAGTTCACGCGCCAGATGGCCACGTTCGTCCTCCCTGACGTTCTGCAGGTGGGTGGCCAGTTCGGCCAGGTTGGCCGTGCGCTCCCTCACCTGCGTTTCCAGAAAATCACGCTCGCGCTGCAGGGACTCCTGCTCACGCGTCCCGGTGTCGAGCAGGACTTGTGTTTGCCGCAAGTACATGTAAAACGCCAGCAGGCCAGCCAGCGCCATGACGGCGATGCCGATACGGGCCAGCTCCAGTGAGCGCTGTATCTGGGCCTGCCCCCGTTCCATCTTGCTGATGCTGCTGGCGGCCAGAAATGCGGCACGCTCCCGGATGGCGTCCATCTCATCCTTGCCGACGTCGGTGGTCAGGACAAACTTCCAGGCGTCTTCCTTGCCCTCCTTGCGCATGCGCACGCTCAGGTCCATCTCTGCCAGCTTGCGCGAGACATGCCGCGACATGATGCCAAACTGCGTGAGTTCGTCCTTGTAGGGCGTGAACAGCGTACGCAGCGTGTCCAGCGTCTGGTTGATTTCAGCCGTGGCGGTGGTGTAGGGGTCAAGGTAACGGATCTCGCCTGTCAGCAGATAACCGCGCTGGCCGGTTTCGGCGTCCAGTACCTGTTGCAGCAGCTTGGTGATGGCGCCGCGCGTCTGCTGGCCTTCGGCGATATCCGCCACGGCGTCCGCTGATTCCCGAAAGCTGGCCTCGTTGATGAAAATAAGCAGCGCTGCGGCCAGTATGGCGATGGGCAGGCTGATGGCCATTTTGGGCATTGCAAAAAATTTCACAGCTAACTCCGTTTGATGCGTCGATGGGTAATTCGTCAATAATGGCTTGTTCAAGCTGTCGCGAGCGTTTGCACCCGATGATGTTTTTGTTGTCTGGGGCCGCTGGCACAGATTTCATAGAAAGACAGCAACATGATAAAAATTGGAATCGTGGATGACCACGCCATTGTTCGTTCGGGCTTGAGGCAGTTCTTCTCCGATCACGTTGATCTTCGTGTGGTGGGTGAAGCCGCCAGTGGCCGCGAGGCGATTGATCTGGTGCGCAATGTCGAGCTGGATATTCTGGTCATGGACCTGTCCATGCCGGGCCAGAGCGGCATCGATGCGCTCGCCATGATCCGCGCCAAAGCGCCCGATGTAGGCATCCTGATCCTGAGTGGCTATCCTGAAGAGCATTACGCGGTGAACCTGATTCGCCAGGGCGCCAGCGGCTACCTGAACAAGGAATGCGACCCCTCTCAAATCGTGGACGCCATCCGTGTGATTTCGCTTGGCAAGCGTTACATCACACCGGCCGTGGCCGAATTGCTGGCGCAGCAGTTGAACCGTCCCAACAATGTGGCTGCCCATGAACAGCTTTCTGAACGCGAGTTTCAGGTTTTCCTGAAACTGGCCAAGGGAGAAACGGCTGGCGATATTGCCAAAGCGCTGTCGCTGAGCGTCAAGACCGTGAGTACTTACCGCACCCGCGTGATGGAAAAAATGAGCCTTGCGTCCAACAGTGACCTGACCTATTACGCGCTCAAGAACAAGCTGATCGACTGACGTCAAGCGGTGGCGTCGGTGGTGCCGCTCAGCTGGATGCAAAATTCCAGCAGGGCGTCAATTTCATTGGATTTGTCAAAAACCGCGTCAACACCCAGTTGCGCACACCTCTGGCGGATGTCTTTGGTGGCGTAGTTGGTGAGCACCACCACTTTTTGCCGGGCAGTCCGGTCGCGGCAGGCAGCCACAACGCCCAGACCGCTGCCTTGTTTCAAAAACAGGTCGACGATGGCCAGGTCCCAGGCCTGGGGGTTGTCGGTCAGCCAGGCTTTTCCCTCGTTTTCAGTTTCCGAGGTTCCCACGGTGTCGACGCACGCCAGTTCTTCAAGTGTCGCGATCAGGTTTTCCCGAATGGTGGGGTTGTCTTCAACAAGATAGGTTTTCAGTTTCACTGCTCTGGTCCAGTTGGGATCGCCGTGGCTTTCGGGTAATTTTCAGACGGCCGAACAGGGCACGCTCACTTTGTTTCTTAATGTATCTGTATCTGGCGCACAGTCTGCCAGTGACAACACTCAGTTCGTGTAGGAAATTGACTACAGGTGTGCCAGAAGCAATCTTTGATGGCACCCGGTCCAGTGTTGTAGGCAAACTCCCACAGCTTTTCAGGTGCTTGCCCGCTGATGGCCGGGCGGCATAGGCGCGACAGTCAAGGGCACTGAAAGTACCCCTGCCGCATGATGACTTCCCTGTTCCGGTCTGCTGTTTTTCGCCGAGCGCTTGCAGGCTTTTTTGCGCTGCTGTTGGCGCTGGCGCTGACCGTATTTTTCTTTCCCTGGGACAGCCTCAGGGGGTCTGTCAACCGCCATGTGTCCGAGCAGTTGGGGCGCCGGTTTGAAATCACACAACACCTTGCCGTGGACCTGGGTTTGACAACGACCGTTCATGCAGAGGGACTGGAATTGGCCAACCCCGAGTGGGCCAGTGAACCGTTCCTGCTCAAGGCCAAGGCGGCGGAGTTTGAGGTCAAGCTGTTGCCGCTGCTGGTGGGCAAGGTGGTGTTGCCGCGTATTGCCCTGACCCAGGCGCAAATCGGCCTGCAGATTGAGCCTGATGGCCGGCGAACCTGGGCTTTGTCGCGCGACACGTCGGATGAAAGTGCGGCCCCCGAGATTGGTGCCCTTTTGGTGGACCAGGGCACAGTGAAATACCGCGCGGCCGAGCGCGGTGCCAACCTGGTGGTGCAGTTTTCCTTGTCACAGGAGTCTGCCAGCCCGCTTCCCCTGAGCTACCAGGCGACCGGTCGTTGGAAAAACGAGCCGTTTTCAGCCAAGGGCCGAACCGCAGGGGTGCTGCAAATGAGCAGGAACGCCGAAGCCCCGTTTCCGATGGAGATTGATGCTGTGGCCGGGCGGACCCGCTTCAAGGCCGAAGGCTCGATTGCGAATCTGGAGGGGCTCTCGGGCGTTGACGCCACGTTTGACCTGCAGGGCCAGAATCTGGAGGAGCTGTATCGCCTGCTCGGTGTTGTGCTGCCTTCGACGCCGCCCTACAGGCTGCGCGGCAGGTTGAACAAACACGGACAGGTGTGGGCCGCCACGCAGATTCAGGGCGTACTTGGCACCTCTGACCTCAGCGGCGCCCTGAGTTTTGACACCTCGGCTGCGGTGCCGCTGCTGACGGGGAAAGTGCAGTCAAAACGGCTGGACTTTGCGGATCTGGCCCCCTTGATTGGCATGGCGCCCGTGACTGCGGCCTCAAAGCAGGCCACGGCCAGTGCGGCGGCGGGCAAGGACAAGGCGTCGTTTGCGCCTGTTGAGCCGCCACCCGTCCGTCCCCTGGTGACGCGTAAGGTATTGCCGACAGCGACCCTTGATATGACCCGGCTCAAGTCCATGAATGCCGATGTCACCTACAGCGCCGCCGATATCCGGCATATCGAGGTTCTTCCGCTTGACCAAGGCCGTGTTCACGTCAAATTGCAAGCCGGGGTATTGCAGCTTGACCCGGTTTCACTGGGGGTCGCCGGAGGGTCTGTAGCGGGTAGCATCAGCATTGATGCGAACGTGTCCCCCGCCGCATTCAACACCCGTCTGGCCGTGCGCGGGCTGCAGTTGAACCAGCTTTTCCCGGCGGTTGAAACCACCAAAACCGGTTTTGGAAAAGTCAGTGGCCAGCTTGACCTGAAGGGGCGTGGCAACTCGGTGGCACAGATGCTGGGCGCTGCATCCGGAAATTTTGCCGTGCTCATGGGCAGCGGCGAGATCAGCAATATCTTGCTGGAGTACATGGGCCTTGACGGTGGCGAGGTCATCAAGTTTTTCCTGCGCGGCGACCGCAATGTGGGGCTGCGCTGCGCGGCGGCTGCCTTTGACGTGAACCAGGGGCTGATGACCAGCCGGGTCATGGTGCTGGACACGACCGATACCCTGATCACGGGTCGGGGACAGGTGAGTCTGGCCAGTGAAACCCTGGACATTGTGCTGGCCCCCGCGCCCAAGGACTGGAGCATCCTGAGTCTGCGCTCCCCACTGCGCATTGGCGGTACATTTGCCTCGCCGTCTGCCGGGCCCGACAAGGCCGCGCTGGCAGGCAGGGCCGGCATCGCGATCGCCCTGGCGGCGATCAACCCACTGCTGGCGCTGGCGGCCACCATTGAAACCGGGCCAGGCCAGGACGCAGACTGCAGCGCTGCTCTGGCGCTAGCGGCCAAATCCGGGGCTGCTGCGAACCGCAAATAAGCCGACGCGCATTCCCCGCCCCGCGGTGAGCACCTTTACGGTCGACCGCTCAGTGCGCTGTGCCACAGACCGTGCAGCCGCGGTCCCGTAGCAGTTTCATTTCATTCCAGGCCATGCTTCGGCCGTCCAGCATCAGCAGCCTGCCGGTCAGCGCCTGCCCCACATCGCAAAGCAGCTTCAGGGCCTCTGCCGCCTGGACAGTGCCCACAATGCCGACCAGGGGTGCAAACACCCCCATGGTGGCGCAACGGGTTTCTTCCAGCAGGCCGGATTCCGGAAAAACACAGGCGTAGCAGGGGGATTGTGCGTCGCGCGGATCGTAAACGGTGACCTGGCCGTCAAAACGGATGGCGGCACCCGATACCAGTGGTTTGCGGTGCCTGACGCAGGCACGGTTGATGGCGTGGCGGGTGGCAAAGTTGTCGGTACAGTCCAGCACCAGATCGGCATCGGCCACCAGCGTGTCCAGCAAGGCGTCGTCGGCCCTTTCAGTGACCGCCATCACCTGTACGTCCGGGTTGATGGCGGCAATCGACTGCACCACGGAATGGGCCTTGAAGGTTCCGACACGATCGAGCGTATGGGCAATTTGCCGCTGCAGGTTGGTGGCGTCCACGCGGTCGTGGTCAACGATGGTGATGCGGCCTATGCCGGCACTGCCCAGGTACAGGGCCACAGGGGAGCCCAGTCCGCCTGCGCCGACCACCAGCACATGCGATGCCAGCAGTTTTTCCTGGCCTTCAATGCCCAGTTCGTCGAGCAGAATATGCCGGGAATAGCGAAGCAGCTGTTCGTCGTTCATGAAAAACGCAAGGGTGGCCGGAAACCGCACAGCCTCTTTCCGGCAGGGCTGGCACGGCGTTCGCCCTAGTTCTCTTTTTTATCGTTCTTGTTTTCAACCACAGCCGTCTTGCTGACCAGCACGGGTCGGCCCTTGAGCTGGTTGAGGGCCTGGGCCAGCTGGAAGTCCTTGTCGCTGCCCAGTTCGGGCGGACGGCGCTGCTCGGGCGTTTTCTTGGCTTCTTCTTCAAGCCGCTTCAACGCGTCCTCGCGGGCTTTTTCCCGGCCGGCTTCCTTGACTTCTGCACCCTGACCGCTGCCCAGGTGTTTTTCCAGGTCGGCTTCGCGGGTGCGCAGCGCCGCAAACGGACTGCCCTCGGCGGTCTCGTCAATCAGCACATCGGGCACAATGCCGCGCGCCTGAATCGACTTGCCACTGGGGGTGTAATAGCGCGCTGTGGTCAGCTTGATACCGGTATCAGGGCCCAGAGGCCGCACGGTCTGCACTGAGCCTTTGCCAAAAGTCTGGGTGCCCATGATGGTGGCACGCTTGTGGTCTTGCAGGGCACCCGCCACAATTTCGCTGGCTGAGGCCGAGCCTTCGTTGACCAGCACGATCAGCGGCACATTCTTGAGTGCGGCAGGCAGGCGTTTGAGCGGGTCAGCGCCGTTGCGGCGCAGATAAAACTCGGGCGATGCCTTGTAGGTGAACTTGCTTTCAGCCAACTGGCCGTTGGTGGACACCACGGTCACGTTCTCGGGCAGAAACGCGGCCGAGATGGCCACAGCCGAATCCAGCAGGCCACCCGGGTCGTTGCGCAAATCAAGCACCAGGCCTTTGAGGTTGGGTTCCTGCTTGTAGATTTGTTCCAGCTTGCTCACGAAGTCTTCGACGGTCCGTTCCTGAAACTGGGTCAGGCGAATCCACGCGTAGCCCGGCTCGATGACCTTGCCCTTGACGGACTGGGTTTTGATTTCTTCGCGGGTGATGGTGACCGGGAAAGTCCGGTTTTCATCTTTGCGGAAAATGGTCAGGTTGACCTTGGTCTTGGGTTCGCCGCGCATTCTCTTGACGGCTTCGTTCAGGGTCAGACCCTTCACGGCGGTGTCGTCAATGCGGGTGATCAGGTCATTGGGTTTCAGACCGGCGCGGTCAGCGGGCGAGCCCTCAATCGGGGAAACCACCTTGACCAGCCCGTCTTCCTGGCTGATTTCAATGCCAACCCCCACAAAGCGGCCGGTGGTGCCTTCGCGGAATTCCTTGAAAGATTTCTTGTCAAAGTACACCGAATGCGGGTCCAGGCTGGCGACCATCCCGGAGATGGCGTCAGTTATCAGCTTTTTCTCGTCAACTGGTTCCACATAGTCTGACTTGACCATGCCGAAAACGGCGGCGAGCTGTTGCAGCTCTTCCAGCGGCAGGGGGGCCAGGCCACCGCGCGCGACCGCTTGCAGCTGTACCGTGGCCAGTGCGCCCGCGATGGCACCCATTGAAATCCAGCCTGCTATCTTGAGCTTTTGACCCATAAAAATGCCTTCGTAAGCCTGTTGAGGAACCCGTGCTTCTCAATATGATGAGAAATATACACCTTGGAGAGAGGCCCCGCGTTCCAGTTCC
>JANNXF010000330.1:0-5247 GCA_031409395.1 Polaromonas sp. | reverse complement strand
TACGACTGCCTGTACTGCGTGAACCGCGTCACCAGCAACGTGCCGCGCGCCCGCTTCACCGTCGACGAAGTGGTGCAGCTGACGCTCGACTTTTACCGCCGCAACTGCATCGAAGGCCTGTTTTTGTCGTCGGGCATCATCCAGAGCCCCGACTACACCATGGAGCTGCTGGTGGAAGTGGCGCGCGTTTTGCGCGTGGACCACGACTTTCGCGGCTACATCCACCTCAAGACCATTCCCGACGCCTCCGCCGACCTGATGGCGCGCGCCGGCCGCTATGCCGACCGGCTCAGCATCAATGTCGAGCTGCCCACGGTGCAAGGCCTGCAGGCCCTCGCCCCTGAAAAAGATGGCGATGCCATTCGCCGCAGCATGGGCCAGCTGCGCATCGGTATTGACAACGCCAAAGACGCCGCCCGCGACAGCGCCCGCAGCCAGGTTGTGTCGCTGCCCGGCTCGCTCAAGGTTGGCCGCAGCCCGCCGCCGCGCTTTGCACCGGGCGGGCAAAGCACGCAAATGATGGTGGGGGCCGACGCGTCGGACGACCGCACCATTTTGCTGGCCAGCGCCACGCTCTACAGCGCCTACCGGCTGCGCCGCGTCTACTACTCGGCCTTCAGCCCGATTCCCGACGCCTCGGCCCGCCTGCCCTTGCGCCAGCCCCCGCTGATGCGCGAACACCGGCTTTACCAGGCCGATTGGCTGGTGCGGTTTTACGGTTTTACGCAC
The DNA here is from genome assembly GCA_031409395.1 of Polaromonas sp. Taxonomy (GTDB): domain Bacteria; phylum Pseudomonadota; class Gammaproteobacteria; order Burkholderiales; family Burkholderiaceae_C; genus Polaromonas. The sequence continues at coordinate 4,518 of JANNXF010000330.1, read as the reverse complement.
CATGAAATCGTGCCTGATGTGCTTGGCGGCCCTGACGGCGGTGTCAGCACGGCGCCCGGCATGCTGGCGCTAGACATCGACCCCAAACTCGCCTGGGCGCTGGCCCACCGCGCGCAGTTTCCGGTCGACCTGAACCGCGCGCCGCGCGAAATGCTGCTGCGCGTGCCGGGGCTGGGCGTCAAGACCGTGGGGCGTATTTTGCAGGCCCGCCGCGTGCGTAAGCTGCGCGCCGATGACTTGCAGCGCCTGCATGTGCCGCTGCAAAAAGTGCTGCCCTTTGTGCTGCTGGCCGACCACCAGCCCGGTGCCGCCCTTGACGCCCTGAACCTGGCCACGCGGCTGAGGGCCCAGGAGCGGTCGGCCCCGGTGCAGGCCGGGCTGTTTGACGAAACCCCGGCGGCCGATGCATCGCCCATTCTCACGCTGCCCGCGCTGCCCGTGGCCCGGGTGCCCGCGCGGGCCCCGCCACCGCACCCCGAAAGGAGCCCGGCATGGGCATGACAAACACCGCCTTCATGGCCGACCTGTTTGAAGGCACTGGCGAGGCGCTGCCAGACGCAGGCCCGCAATCGGTCACCCTGCAGGGCCCCACCGACCTGCCCGGTTTTCGCGCCGCCGCCCGCCGCCTGCTGGCGCAGCAGGTGGCACCCGAGTGCGTCAGCTGGTACAGCCACGAAACAGCCGTGCAAGACCTGTTTGCCAACGTCACCAGCGCACAAGCATCGGGGCACACCGCAAACGCCGACACCGTTTCACCCGCCATCACCGTTCCGGCCGGATTTCTCTCCCTGTGCCAAAGCGTCATTTTGCACAGCGACCCCGGCCGCTTCGGCCTGCTTTACCGCCTTCTGTGGCGGTTGGTGCATGAGCCCGCCCTGCGCCACGACGCCATCGATGCCGACTGGGTGCAGGCCCAGCGCCTGGCCCAGGCGGTGCGGCGCGACCTGCACAAAATGAAAGCCTTTGTGCGCTTTCGCACCGTGCAAGACGAGACCTTTCGCGCCAACCCCACCGGCGGGCCGCTGCATGTGGCGTGGTTTGAGCCCGAGCACCACATCGTGCAAGCCATCGCCCCCTTTTTTGCGCGCCGCTTCACCCAGATGCGCTGGGCCATCCTGACCCCCGAGCGCTGCCTGGCGTGGGACGGCGCCACCCTGCGCGTCTTGCCCGGCGCGCACAAGCACGACGCGCCGCCTGCCGACGCGGGCGAGCAGCTGTGGCTCACCTACTACCAAAACATCTTCAACCCCGCCCGCCTGAAGCTCAAGGCCATGCAAAAGGAAATGCCCAGGCGCTACTGGAAGAACCTGCCCGAAGCGCAGTTCATCAGTGAACTGTCAGCCCAGGCCGCCACCCGCCAGGCCAACATGCTGGCCCAGGCCCCCACCGTTCCCCGTCGCCGTATCCCGGGGGTTCAGCGGCAAGTCCCTCATGAGAAGGCGCCTGACTTGCTATTGATTCAATAGCTACCCGCGCCCGAACCCACTGGCCAAAACACGCAAAACGCCATCAATCCTCAGGGCGCAACCCGCGCTTGCGAAGGTGGCAGCGTTGGCTTTTTAACCATCGGCTTCGCTGGCCGTGACGTTGAGTTGCGGCGGTCACTGCCGGGTTCTGTCACCGGGCGTGAGCTTGAATTGCGGCGGTCGCTGCCAGGCTCTGTCACCGGCCGCGAGGTTGAATTGCGGCGGTCACTGCCGGGCTCTGTCACCGGCCGGCTGGTCGAGTCACGCCGGTCTGGCGGCTGGGGTGCTGCGTCCGGCAAGCCGTCCCTGAAGGCCGGGTTGCGGTTGATGGGGTTGTTCAGCGGCACGGTGACATCACCCCCCGTATTGGGCGGGCGGATGGGCAAGGTCTGCGGTGGCTGCTGCCCCGGGGGCGCCTGGGGGGTTTGCGCGGCCGCACCGATTGCCGCCAAACCCATCACCAGGCCCAGTGCGGCATTCCCATACCAGGTCAGTCGATTTTTCATCAGAGTCCCCTTTCAGCTTGTTTCAGGTCCTGGCCAGCCAGCAGGTGATTTTCACCATCCGCTGGGCCCCAAAACTGCATTAAAACCCAAATAACGCGGCAGCCCCTCTAACGGGCCAACCCAGCCCGCCCTTCAGACCGCCACCAGCCGCAAATACGTGATCTCTGACGGCGCGCCAAAGCGCTTGGGCGGCCCCCAGTAACCCGTGCCACGGCTGGTGTAGACCCACAAATCCTGCAGCTTGTGCAAGCCCGCCGTGAACGGTTGCTGAAAGCGCACAAACAGGTTCCACGGGTAAAACTGGCCGCCGTGCGCGTGGCCAGACAGCTGCAAATCAAAGCCGGCGCGGGCTGCCGCCGCCGCACTGCGCGGCTGGTGCGCCAGCAGCACCCGCAGCGCATCGGGCGGGGCACCCACCAGCGCGGCAGCCGGGTCGCTGCGGTGGCTGGGCTCGAAGTGGTGCGCGCCGTAGTCCGTCACGCCTGCCAGCACCAGCGCATTGTTCAGCACCACATGTTCGTTGAGCAGCACCGTCAGCCCCAGGCGGCGCAGCTCGTCAATCCACGCCTGCGCGCCTGAATAATATTCATGGTTGCCGGTCACAAAATAGGTGCCATGGCGCGACCGCAGATCCGCCAGCGGCGCCACATGCAGCGCCAGCTCGCTCACCCTGCCATCGACCAGGTCGCCGGTGATCGCCACCACGTCGGCATTGAGCGCATTGACCTTGTCCACAATCCGGCGCAGGTAGGGCTGCCGGATGGTCGGGCCCACATGAACGTCGCTGATCTGCGCCAGCGTAAAGCCGTGCAAGGCCGCGCTCAGGCCCTTGATGGGCACATCGACCCGCACCACCGCCGCCGTGCGGCGTGCGTTCCAGAACCCCAGCACCGTCACCAGCAGGCCCAGCAGCGGCACCGCTTGGGCAGACGCGCTGCGCACACCGCTCAGGTTCAGCCCGGCCCAGGCCAGCAAACCGGGGGCCAGCGCCGCCATGGCCCACAGCAACACCAGCACGGCATCGCGCAGCACCGTCAGCACCAGCACCGACGAAAACAGCCCCATCGCCAGAAGCCCCGCCCACGTCAGCAGACCCGCCAGCGACGGCCTGCCCAGATGTTGGGCCAGCCGTTTGCCCATGAACGCCATCGGCATCACCAACGCCGACAGCGCCAAGGCGGCCAGCGTCAGCCACTGGCCCGGCGGATAGGCCGCCAGGCCCGGCAGCAAGCGAACGCCGATATAGGCGTGCAGCAACGCCGTTAAAACCATCACAGGCAAAAAGTTCATGGGGCTCCAGACAAGCGCTTTCAACGCACACCCGCATATGGGCGCAAGCGTGGGGCATTCAATGCCCGGCGCTTGGTTGCTACTGTTTTTATAGCTGCTTGCGCCCGTGTTGATTGGGCCAACCCCGTATTTGACTCACAGACCAAGCGCCTGGCACGCCACGCGCCCAAAGTGTCTCAAGGATAAGCACCGCCCCCTCAAGGTCGAACCATGGGGCCTGCACCCTGAACACCGTTGCGCACACCGCCCACCACCCGGCCCGAGCCGGGGCTGACGCTGCCAACATTGCCCGTCGTGCCCGCCGCACCGCGCACCTGCGCCGCCGTGCTGCCATCGCCCGCATTCACTCGCTCCTGCATCGTCAGATTGGCATTGAAGTTGCCGTTGGCACCCGGCGGCACGCCGCCCTCAGGGTTCACCCCCGTGTGCCTGTCAACGCCCGCACCACCGTGGCCCCCCACCCCCACGCCAGGGCCAGCCGCCACCACAAGGCCCGAGCTGCTGCGCAACACACCGTCAAGACCCAGCACCCCGGCCTGCGACACAGCGCCCCACGCCATCGCCGTGGTCAACACCAACAGCGACGGAACCGCCCGCAAAAACCGGGGCCGCCCCTCAAGCGCCAACGCCCGTGGCCGAGCGGCGTGCGGCAAACGTGCGCTGGAAGTGTTCTGAAATTTGTACATAAAAGCTCCTGCCGTTGAACAGGACTTCATCTTCCTCCCGCCAGCATGCGGCGCAGGTGTCGGCTTGGTTGACTTTGTAAGTTGATGCACAAGCCCCAGCCAGCCGGCATTACAGGGTGAGTGAGCGCTTAGTTATTGTCTTTGTGCCACGGTGTGGGAAGTGATGCAGGGGACGGGGCGGTGGATACGCCAAATTGCTATGAATTCAATAGCTGTCAGCGCTCGAATCCATTGGCCAAAAGTGGTTTTTTATACTGAACAAGAGTCTTAGGAAGCAAACACGGCCCAAACGCCTCTGAACCCAGCCGCTCAAGCCAGCGCAGCATCCGCATACCTGGCCATCAACGCCCCCACCGCCGGTTTGGCGCAACGCTGCAGCGCCATCAGCAGGGTGTGGTCGGCGCTGTGCACGCTGTGGCGGGCGCGCAGGTCGTACTGAATCTGCCCCAGCAGCGACGCGGCCATTTCTGCGTCGGCCATGGCCCGGTGGGCCCGGCCGGCGCGCGGCAGGTGGTGGTAATCAACCAGCACGCCCAGTTTGTGGCTGGGTGCCTGGGGGTAAAGCCTTCG
>JANNXF010000329.1:0-7315 GCA_031409395.1 Polaromonas sp. | reverse complement strand
TATGCCCAACGGCCCCGGCATATTGAAATTCAGGTGTTCGGCGACATGCACGGCAACTACGTTTACCTTTTTGAGCGCGACTGCTCGGTACAGCGTCGCCACCAGAAAGTCCTTGAAGAAGCGCCTGCACCCGGCATGACGGAGGCAATGCGCCAGCAGATGGGAGAGGCCGCCGTGGCGGCTGCGCGTGCCGTCAATTACGTGGGGGCGGGCACGGTGGAGTTCATCGTCGAGCAGCCCCTCAAAAATCCCGAGGCCAACCTTCGACAGGCTCAGGACGAACAGAATGGCGAAGTGGCGGAAGTGGGGGAGCGGTCTTTGCCAGCCGGGGCCGCGGAACCGGCTTTGCCGGGCCGCAGGCGCAGCGCAGCACAAGAAGTGGCAAGCGTAGGGGCTTTTTATTTTATGGAGATGAATACCAGGCTGCAGGTGGAGCATCCGGTGACCGAGGCCATCACCGGTCTCGACCTGGTGGAGTGGCAGTTGCGGGTAGCCTGCGGTGAGAAACTGCCGCTTGCACAGGACCAGTTACGCATCAACGGGCATGCGATTGAGGCGCGTATTTGTGCTGAAAACCCCGACAACAATTTCCTGCCCGCTACCGGCACGCTGCATGTCTACCAAAAACCCGACGCCACCAGTTTTGAAAGAGGGTTGGTGCGTGTGGACGACGGGGTCCGCGAGGGGGACACCATCTCCCCGTTTTATGACTCGATGGTGGCCAAGCTGATCGTGCACGGCCAGACCCGTGAAGAAGCGCTGGCCCGGCTGGACGATGCGCTGGCGCAAACCCGTATCGTCGGGTTGAACACCAATGTGCAGTTCTTGCGGCATGTCGTGGCCAGCCGGTCTTTTGCCGAGGCCAATCTGGACACCGCCCTGATCCCGCGTGAAAGTGCGGTGCTCTTCCATCAGGAGCGCGTCGGCCTGCCCATGGCAGCGGCGGCGGCGATTGCCCAGACGCTGCTCCATGAAAAGGCCAGCGAAGGCGCAGACCCCTTCAGCCGCCGGGATGGCTGGCGCTCCCACGGCGTGGTGCAGCGGCGCTTTGAGTTTGAATTCCACGGTGAACCAGCCTCTGCCGAACTGACCTGTCTGCACGATGGTGCGCTGCGTCTGGCGGTGGGGGATGTGTCGGGTGCGCTGGTTTTTTCACGCACAGAACAGGGTATCGACCTGCAGTTTGCGGGCATGCGCCTGATGGCCCGGGTGTATGCCCAGGGCGAAGTAGACCATGTGTTCACGGCGCGCGGCGCCACCCGCATCACGGCAATTGACTTGCTGGCGCATGCGGGCGAAAGCCACACCGAAACCGGACGCCTGACGGCGCCCATGCCAGGCAAGGTGGTGTCGTTTGCCGTCAAGGCGGGCGACCTGGTCGAAAAGGGCCAGGCCCTCGCGGTGATGGAGGCCATGAAAATGGAGCACACCATTGCTGCGCCCGCCGCGGGGGTGGTGCAGGAGTTGCTGTATGCCCCTGGGGACCAGGTGGCCGAAGGCGCAGAGTTGCTCAAAATAGCGGTCTGAACGTTTAACGCCTGAGTGGACCGATTCAATGCGCATTGTTTTTTGCTGTACCGATACCAAAACCCAGCCGTGGCTGGACGGCCTTGCGGCTGCGCTGCCCGGTGCCACCGTGGACCTGTGGTCGCCTGGCGCCGTCCCGGCAGACTACGCGGTGGTTTGGGCCCCGCCACAAATCTTTCTGGATGAACAGACGCAGCTCAAAGGTATTTTCAATATAGGTGCCGGCGTGGATGCGCTGATGAAATTGCACCTGCCTGCCGGTGTACCGGTGGTGCGGCTCGACGATGCGGGCATGTCAGTGCAAATGGCCGAGTATGTCTGCCATGCGGTGATCCGGCACTTTCGTGAATTCGATGGCTACGCGGCGGATGTGGCGGGCGGCAAGTGGTCTTACCGCAAGCCCCGCCTGCGCCAGGACTTTCCGGTGGGGGTGATGGGGCTGGGGGTGCTGGGTGAGCGCGTGGGCCAGGCGTTGGCGCAGTTTGATTTTCCTGTCATGGGCTGGAGCCGGTCTGCAAAAACCATTGACGGTGTGCAGTGTTTCTCAGGCGATGCCGGTTTCCAGGCGTTTCTGGCCGCCACCCGCATTCTGGTCTGCCTGCTGCCTCTGACGCCAGACACCGAGGGCATCATGCGGCGCGAGACCCTGTCCCGGCTGCAGCCTGGCGCCTATGTCATCAACGTGGCGCGGGGCGGGCACCTGGTTGACGAAGACCTGCTGGCGCTGATGGAAAGCGGCCAGGTGGCGGGCGCCACGCTGGATGTGTTTCGCACGGAACCGTTGCCGGCCACGCACCCGTTTTGGCAGCACCCGAAAATCACCGTCACGCCGCACACCTCGGCCCGCACGCTGCGCGAGGAAAGCATCGCGCAAATTGCCGGGAAAATCCAGGCGCTCGAAAACGGCGCTTCCATTGCCAGCCTCGCCGGTGTGGTTGACCTGAAACAGGGATACTGATGTGGCCCCCACGGTCGTTCGCTTCGCGTAACTCCCTGCGCCCCGAGGGGGCTGCTGCGCCTGCGGCCCGGCGAAGCCGGTTCCGCGGCCCCTGTTTGTTTAAGACCCGCTCCCCGGCTCGCGGCCACCTTATCTCCTGAAGGAGCCCTATGAAACTTCCATCCAAAGTCCAGCTCGTCGATGTGGGTCCGCGCGACGGACTGCAGAATGAAAAAGAACCGGTTCCGGCCTCCGTCAAGGTGGCGCTGGTGCATCGCCTGCAGGACGCCGGACTGACTGAAATCGAAGTCACCAGTTTTGTGTCGCCCAAGTGGGTGCCGCAGATGGCCGACAACGCTGAAGTCATGACGGGCCTGCAGCGCAAGGCGGGTGTTCGCTACTCGGTGCTCACGCCCAACCTGAAGGGGCTGGAGGCCGCAATGGCCTTGCCGCGTGCATGCTGGCCCGATGAGATTGTGGTGTTTGCGGCCGCCAGCGAAGCTTTCAGCCAGCGCAACATCAATTGCTCCATTGCCGAAAGCATTGAGCGTTTCCGTCCTGTGGTGACCGCTGCCCGTGAGAATGGCATTTACGTGCGCGGTGCCATGTCGTGCACGGTGGGTTGCCCGTATGAAGGCGACATCTCCCCGGAACGCGTCGACATGCTCGCCGCCCTGATGAAGGGTATCGGCGTGCAGCACATTGGCGTGGCCGACACGATTGGCGTGGGCACGCCCGTCAAGGTGCAGCGCGCGCTGGAAGCGGCGCTCAGGCATTACGCGCTGGACGACGTGTCAGGCCACTTTCACGACACCTACGGCCAGGCGCTGGGCAACACGCTGGCCGCGCTGCAAATGGGCATCTGGCAATTCGATGCCTCGGTGGCCGGGCTGGGGGGCTGCCCCTATGCCAAGGGCGCCACCGGCAACGTGGCCACCGAAGACGTGGTGTACCTGCTGCACGGCCTGGGCATTGAGACCGGCATTGACCTGGACCAACTCGTCGATGCAGGCGCATACATCAGCCAGGCATTGGGCCGCAAGACAAACTCCCGCGTGGCGACCGCCATCCTGAACAAACGCGCAGCCTGAGGCACCATGATGCATGCTGTCAAATCGATTGCTGAGCGGGCCCTCCTGGCGGGGAACATGACCCACGAGATTCCGTCCCCCTGCGTTTCGGTCTGCCGCATGGATGCCGAAAACGCTTTTTGCGAGGGTTGCCTGCGCTCTATCGACGAGATCAGGCGCTGGGGTAACAGCGACGATGCAGCAAAAAAAGTCATCTGGGCCCTGATTGCGCAGCGTGCCGCTGTCGTGGCGCCCGCACCGGTGGCCGCCCCATGAAACACCTCACTTTTTACCTGGACTTCATTTCACCCTACGCCTGGCTGGCGTTTGACAAGCTGCCCGTTGTGTTGATGGGCCACAGCTACAGCGTGACCTACAAGCCCATCCTGTTTGCGGCCTTGCTCAAGCACCACGGCCAGCTGGGTCCGGCAGAAATTGACGCCAAGCGGGACTGGACCTATCGCCAGGTGCAGTGGCTGGCGCACCGCCAGGGCGTTGCCTTGCAAATGCCGGCAGCGCACCCGTTCAATCCACTGCCATTGCTGCGGCTGGCGACCGCGTGCGGTGTGCACGGATTGCCCAACCGCTATGTGTGCGAGACGCTATTTCGCCATGTCTGGCAGGGCGGTGCAGATGCCACTGACCCGGCCCGCCTGCAGGCACTGGCGGCCGCGCTGGCCCCGGCCCACGACACCGGCAGTGAAGCGGTCAAGGCGCAACTCAAGTCGCACACCGATGAAGCCATGGCGCTGGGCGTGTTTGGCGTTCCTACGATCGAGGTCGACGGCAAACTGTTTTGGGGCTTTGATGCCCTGCCCATGCTGCGCGACTACCTGCAAGGCGACGCCTGGTTTGACGGCCCTGGCTGGAATGCGGTTGACGGTGTGCGGGTCGGTGTGCAGCGGCACCAAGGCTAGTCTGTCTTGACTGACGCATAAGGACTTTCCCTTAGGCGTTTGAGGCCTAAAGAGCTGTTCCAAAGCCTGTTTTTCTTCGAATTTATCACAATGAAAAATTTTGAATAGGGGTTGATGCTTATTCTGTAAGTTGCGATTCAGCTTCAGCGGATGCCCTGCTGGAAGGCTGTCAGAACCGGGTCAGCACTTGCCAAGATAGTCCAGTCTGTCACCCGTGTCGGGTGTTCAGATTCATTCAATGAAGGAGACTTAAATATGGCAACAGCAGCGCCCGCTAGGCCGATGACGGCCGGCGAAAAGAAGGTGATCTTCGCTTCGTCACTGGGTACCGTTTTCGAGTGGTACGACTTCTATCTGTACGGCACCCTTGCCGTGATCATTGGTAACCAGTTCTTCTCTGCCCTGGACCCCGCCTCCCGCACCATTTTCTCCTTGCTGGCGTTTGCTGCCGGCTTCATCGTGCGCCCCTTCGGCGCGCTGGTGTTTGGTCGTCTGGGCGACATGATTGGCCGCAAGTACACCTTTCTGGTCACCATCCTGATCATGGGCCTGTCCACGTTCATTGTGGGCTTGCTGCCAAACTACGCCTCCATCGGCGTGGCGGCACCGGTCATCCTGATTGCACTGCGCATGCTGCAAGGCCTGGCGCTGGGCGGTGAGTATGGCGGTGCAGCGACCTATGTGGCCGAGCATTCGCCCCATGGACGCCGCGGTTTCTACACCTCATGGATTCAGACCACCGCGACACTGGGCCTGTTTTTGTCGCTGATGGTGATTCTGGGCGTGCGTACCTTGATTGGCGAAGCCGCTTTCGCCGATTGGGGCTGGCGCATTCCCTTCCTGGTCTCCATCTTGCTGCTGTTCATTTCGGTTTACATCCGTCTGTCGATGAATGAGTCGCCAGCTTTCACCAAAATGAAGGCCGAAGGCAAGACCTCCAAGGCACCTTTGTCCGAGTCTTTCGGCCAGTGGCGCAACTTGAAGATCGTGATCCTTGCGCTGATCGGCCTGACGGCTGGCCAGGCCGTGGTCTGGTACACGGGCCAGTTCTACGCGCTGTTCTTCCTGACGGGCGCGCTCAAGGTTGACGGTGCCACCGCCAACATTCTGGTGGCCGCATCCCTGATCATCGGTACGCCGTTCTTTGTGCTGTTTGGTGCACTGTCTGACAAGATTGGCCGCAAGCCCATCATCATGGCAGGCTGCCTGCTGGCCATCGTGACCTACTTCCCGGTCTTTACGGCGCTGACCAAGGCGGCTAATCCCGCCCTTGCCGCAGCCCAGGCCGCGAACAAGGTGGTGGTGACCGCTGATCCGCGCGAATGCTCGTTCCAGTTCAACCCGACCGGTACCGTGAAGTTCACCAGCTCGTGCGACATCGCCAAGCAGGTGCTGTCTGCCCGTTCGGTGAGCTATGAGAACGCGGTGGGTGCAGCAGGTGTGCCTGCCACCATCAAAATCGGCGAAACGGTCATTTCCGGTTTTTCATCGGTGGGCATGCCTGCTGATGAAGCCAAGAAGAAAGACACTGAATTCCGTACCGCCGTGGCTGCCGCACTGAAGGCTGCCGGTTACCCCGACAAGGCTGATCCGGCCAGGGTCGACAAGGTGATGATCATTGCCATCCTGACCTACCTGGTACTGTTGGTGACCATGGTGTATGGCCCGATTGCCGCCATGCTGGTAGAGATGTTCCCGACACGTATCCGCTACACCTCCATGAGCCTGCCGTACCACATAGGCAATGGCTGGTTTGGCGGCTTGCTGCCGGCCACAGCGCTGGCCATAGTGGCTCAGACCGGCAACATGTACAACGGCTTGTGGTACCCGATCATCGTGGCGGCCATGACGCTGGTGGTTGGTACGCTGTTCATCAAGGAAACCAAGGACGTTGACATTTACGCCAACGACTGATGCGTTGGGTGGCAACGCGGCCCCAAGTGGTTTGCGTTGCCTGACAAGGCAACTTAACTATTCGCAGGCCCTCGTCGTCATTTGCCGAGGGCCTGTTTTTTGGGAGAAAGAAAATGTGGAAAATCGCGGTCGGATTTATTTTGTTTGCTGCGCTGGGACTCTATTTGCTTAGCAAAGGCGGAGACATTGACATCAGCGGCGAAAAGCATGGTCAGTTGCCGGCACCGGCCTATCTCGCGGCCATGTCGGGCGGTGAGACAGGCAAACTCCAGGTCCGCGGCTGACGCGGATTTGTTCTGTTGAAGAAAGCTCAGTGGGTGTGCATTTAATCGCGGTGCCCGCGTTGCAAAAAGCCGAAGCCCTGCCAAAAAATGGCGTGCGACCGAAAAAAGCAGGTTAAATTCGGGTTGGGGCCGAAAGAGTCATATTTCAAAACAAAGTCTCTTCATACTGGCCGCTGCAAGAGGCCATGCGTACCGCGCACCTACATGAGACGAATTGATGATTTATACAAAGACGGCACGGGGTCAATCTGCTTTGCAAGACCGCTCACTGGGGTTAACGCCCAGGCAGCGTTCGGCGTTCATCATGTTTGATGGCAAGCGCAGCACAGCCGATGTCATCAAGGCCACCGCCGGCCTGGGCGTGACCGAAGACGATGTGAATCATTTGGTGGGACTGGGCTTGCTGGCCACAGAGGTGTCCACCGTTGCAGCAGCGGTGGCGTCCGTGCCGTTGGCAGACGCCGCCAGCCTGGCGCCCAGCGCCAGTGGGGTACCCAGTCTGAATTCGCAGGAACATTACTTAAGGGCCTACCCGATTGCCACGCGGCTGACGGCCAACCTGGGGCTGCGTGGCTTCAGGCTGAACCTGGCGGTAGAAGCCGCAGGCGACCTGGCCAAGCTCAAGGAACTGGCCCCCAAGATCAAGGAAGCCGTGGGTCCCGATAA
>JANNXF010000328.1:0-2126 GCA_031409395.1 Polaromonas sp. | reverse complement strand
TCATTGCGCTTGTACTGCATGCGAATCAGCCGCGCAATCACGTCGCGCTGGCCCATCTTGTCGGCCACACGCGCAATGAAACGCATCTGCGTGTAGTCCTCAGGGGCGCCAATGCCGTAAATGGCGCTCACCGTGCCCACGATGATGGTGTCGCGGCGCTCCAGCACGCTCTTGGTGGCCGACAGCCGCATCTGCTCGATGTGCTCGTTGATGGCCGAGTCTTTTTCAATGAAAAGATCGCGCTGCGGCACATAGGCCTCGGGCTGGTAGTAGTCGTAGTAGCTGACGAAATACTCGACCGCGTTTTTCGGAAAAAACTCCCGGAATTCGCTGTACAGCTGCGCGGCCAGAGTCTTGTTGGGCGCAAAAATGATGGCCGGGCGACCCAGGCGCGCAATCACATTGGCCATGGTGTAGGTTTTGCCAGAGCCCGTCACGCCCAGCAGTGTCTGGAACACCTCGCCGTCGTTCACGCCCTCGACCAGTTTTTCAATCGCCTGCGGCTGGTCACCGGCGGGCAGGTAGGGCTGAAACAGCTCGAAAGGCGAGCCCGGAAAGCTCGCAAACGTGCCTTGGGGACCAACGTTATCCGTTGGCTGTATCAGATCCAAAACTTCTGGCATGGGAACCTTTCTGAAACCGCACCTGAGGCCGCTAAAATTGAGTGCAACCGACAAGCTTACGTCTTTTTTTCATTTCAAGGAATTCCATGTCTTTGCCAGCCACTCTTTTCAGTGCCGTCGAAATGGCCCCACGCGACCCGATTTTGGGCATCAATGAAGCCTTTGCGGCCGATACCAAGCCCAACAAGGTCAATCTGGGTGTGGGCGTGTACTACGACGACAACGGCAAGCTGCCCCTGCTGGCCTGCGTGCAGGCGGCTGAAAAGCGCATGATGGAAACCCCCAAACCGCGCGGCTACTTGCCCATTGAAGGCATTGCGGCCTATGACGCGGCTGTCAAGGCGCTGGTGTTTGGTGCCGACAGCGAGCCCGTCAAAAGCGGCCGCGTCGCCACCGCCCAGGCCATTGGCGGCACCGGTGGCCTGAAGATTGGCGCTGACTTTCTGAAAAAGCTGAAACCCAATGCCCAGGTCATGATTTCTGACCCCAGCTGGGAAAACCACCGCGCCCTGTTCAGCCAGGCTGGTTTTGAGGTCGTCAACTACCCGTATTACGACGCGGCCAAACGCGGCATTGACTTTGACGGCATGCTGGCCGCCCTGAACAGCGCCGCTGCAGGCACCATCGTGGTGCTGCACGCCTGCTGCCACAACCCGACCGGTTACGACATCACCGCCGCCCAGTGGGACGAAGTGATTGCCGTCGTCAAGGCACGCAAGCTGACCCCTTTTCTGGACATGGCCTACCAGGGCTTTGGCTACGGCATTGCAGAAGATGGCGCGGCTGTCGCCAAGTTTGTGGCCGCCGGCCTTGACTTTTTTGTCTCCACCTCGTTCAGCAAAAGCTTCAGTTTGTATGGCGAGCGCGTTGGTGCGCTGTCTGTGGTGTGCGCCAGCAAAGAGGAAGCCGCTAGAGTGCTGAGCCAGCTCAAACTGGTGATTCGCACCAACTACAGCAACCCGCAAATCCACGGCGCAACGGTGGTGGCCACGGTGCTGAACACCCCCGAGCTGCGCGCCCAGTGGGAAAGCGAACTGACCGAAATGCGCGTGCGCATCAAGGCCATGCGCCAAAAACTGGTGGACGGCCTGATAGCCGCAGGCGTGAAGCAGGACATGAGCTTCATCACCGACCAGATTGGCATGTTCAGCTACAGCGGCCTGAGCAAAGACCAGATGCAGCGCCTGCGCAGCGAATTTGGCGTCTACGGCACGGACGCAGGCCGCATGTGCGTGGCAGCACTGAACAGCAAGAACATCGACCACGTTTGCGCGAGCATTGCCAAGGTGGTTTGAGGGCAAGCCCTGAAAACAGTTTTTGGCTGTTTTCAGGGCTGTTTCAGGGCTCTAGCCCAATGGATTCGGGCGCGGGCAGCTATTGAATTTATAGCGTCTTGAATGACTATGTGCTTGGGTCATCAGGAAATTTCATATCGCGGTTTTACTGGGTGGTTTTATTGGACTGAAAGGGCTGGCGCATGTGTAAAAAAGTCTTTACTGACAA
>JANNXF010000327.1:0-27594 GCA_031409395.1 Polaromonas sp. | reverse complement strand
ACCGATGTGCGTTTGTGGCTGCGCGGCGAGATTGACCTGATCATCGGCCTGCTGACCGACTTCCAGAAAGCACTGGTCGATATTGCCGAGAAAAATGCCGACGTCATTCTGCCCGGCTTCACGCATTTGCAGGTGGCGCAGCCGGTCAGCTTTGGCCACCACATGCTGGCCTATGTCGAGATGTTCAGCCGCGACGCACAGCGCATGCACGATGTCCGCAAGCGCGTGAACCACCTGCCACTGGGCGCGGCCGCCCTGGCGGGCACCAGCTACCCGCTGGACCGTGAGCGCGTTGCCAGAACCCTCGGCATGGTGGACGACCAGGGCGAAGCCTGCGTGTGCCAGAACAGCCTGGACGCCGTGAGCGACCGCGACTTTGCCATTGAATTTACCGCTGCCGCTTCGCTGGCCATGGTGCACATCAGCCGCATGAGCGAAGAGCTGGTGCTCTGGATGAGCCAGAGCTTTGGTTTTATCGACATTGCCGATCGCTTTTGCACCGGCTCGTCCATCATGCCGCAGAAAAAGAACCCCGATGTGCCAGAACTCGCACGCGGCAAGACCGGCCGCGTGGTCGGCCACCTGATGGGACTGATCACCCTGATGAAAGGCCAGCCGCTGGCCTACAACAAGGACAACCAGGAAGACAAGGAACCGCTGTTTGACACGGTGGACACGCTGAAAGACACGCTGCGCATCTTTGCCGAGATGGTGGGCGGCATCACGGTCAAGCCCGAAGCCATGGAGCACGCCGCCCTGAAAGGCTATGCCACCGCCACCGACCTGGCCGACTACCTGGTGAAAAAAGGCCTGCCCTTTCGCGACGCACACGAAACCGTCGCCCACGCCGTCAAGGCCGCCATTTCACACAGCGTGGATCTGTCGGAATTGCCGCTGGCCGTTTTGCAGGAGTTCAACCCGTCGATTGAAAAAGATGTTTATGAAGTGCTCAGCCTGCGCGGTTCGCTGAACGCCCGCAACATTCTGGGCGGCACGGCACCGACGCAGGTCAGGCGGCAGGTGGCACGGCACCGGGCGCGGCTCGCGGCCTGAAGCGCGTTTAAGTCCCGCCTAAGCCCGGCAACCCATACTCTGCCGTTTCAGGGAACAACATGCGACTGCTGCTGGTGGAAGACGACGCCATGATTGGCGAGACCGTGCTGCAGGTGCTGCGGGCCGAGCACTATGCCGTGGACTGGGTGCGGGACGGCGTCATGGCCGACGAGGCGCTGCGCAGCGAGCAGTACGACCTGGTGCTGCTCGACCTGGGCCTGCCCAAACGCGGCGGGCTGGAGGTGCTGCGGGCGCTGCGCGCCCGGCGCAGTGCGGTTCCGGTGCTGGTGGCCACGGCACGCGACGCCGTAGGCGACCGGATTGCCGGCCTGGACGCCGGCGCTGACGACTATGTGGTCAAACCCTATGACACCGATGAACTGCTGGCCCGCATACGCGCCCTGCTGCGGCGCAGCGCGGGCAGCGCCGGGCCGGTGTTCGAGCACCGGGGCGTCAGCCTGAACCCGGCCACCCGCGAAGCCAGCCTGCACGGCCAGGCGGTGCTGCTGTCGGCACGCGAATGGGCGGTGCTGGAGCCGCTGCTGGCGCGGCCCGGTGTGGTGCTGTCGCGGGCGCAGCTGGAAGAAAAACTCTTCAGCTGGAAAGACGACGTCAGCAGCAATGCCGTCGAAGTCTATATCCACGGCGTGCGCAAAAAACTCGGCAGCGAACTGATACAAACCGTGCGCGGCCTGGGCTACCTGGTGCCCAGGCAATGACCTCGCCCACGCCCACCAATCCGCCCAGGGTCAGCGCAGCGGCCACCCATTCACTGCGTGGCCGACTGCTCGGGTTTGTGCTGGCAGCGATTTTTCTGGCGGCTGTGCTGCAGGCCGTGACGGCCTATCGCGGCGCGCTGCAGCAGGCTGACGCCCTGTTCGATGACCATTTGCAGCAAATGGCGCGGTCAATGCGCAGTGGCGTGGCACAGCGCTTGCTGGCCGAAAGCCTAGAACGTGATGGCGAACGTGACAGTTTTGACCTGTATGTGCAGATCTGGGGCCCCGATGGCACACAGCTGTTCCGCTCCACGCGCTCGGCCCTGCCGCCGCAGGCCGTGCTCGGGTTTTCCGATGTGCAGGCCAATGGCAACCGCTACCGGGTGTACTCGCTGCAAACGGCCGGGCAGACCGTGCAGATTGCCCAGAACCTGAGCGCGCGGGCGGCGCGGGCGCAGTCGCTGGCGCTGCGGGCCGTGCTGCCGCTGGCCCTGCTCACACCCCTGCTGATGCTGGCCGTCTGGTGGGTGATTGCCCGCTCTCTGGCGCCGCTGGAACGGGCGCGCCGCGAAGTGGCCCACCGTGCCGCCGACGATTTTTCACCGCTGGCCGACGACGCCCTGCCCGCCGAGGTGCGCCCGCTGGTCGACGAGCTCAATTTGCTGTTTGGCCGGGTGCGCAGCGCTTTTGACCTGCAAAAAAACTTTGTCGCCGATGCCGCCCACGAGCTGCGCTCACCCCTGACCGCCCTGAAGCTGCAGGCCCAGGCCCTGCGGCGACTGGACGACGACCCTGCCGAACGCGAAGCGGGCCTGGCCCGGCTCAACCTGGGCATAGACCGGGCCATTCGCCTGGTCGAACAACTGCTGCTGCTGACGAGCGAGGAAGCCGTTCGGGGCCAGGCGCTGGCTGTTCAGGAGCAGGTCGATTTGCAAGACATCGTGAAGCTGGCCGTTGCCGATGTGCTGCCGCTGGCGGCCCACAAGAACATTGACCTGGGCATGGCCGACAGCGACGGCCAACTGGCGCTCAGCCCCATCAGGGGCCAGCGCGAGGCCCTGCGCATCTTGCTGCGCAACCTGCTGGACAACGCGGTGAAATACACGCCGGCGGCCGGCCAGGTCGATGTCTCTTTGCACCTGCAGCACGGGCAGCCAGTGCTGACCATTGAAGACAGCGGCCCGGGCATCGCAGCGGCAGACCGGGCGCGCGTGTTTGACCGCTTCTTTCGTGCCGGCGACACATCGCTGGAACCCGGCAGCGGCCTGGGGCTGGCGATTGTCCGGGTCATTGCCGACCGGCATGGTGCCACCCTGGCGCTGGGCCGCTCGGAGCGGCTGGGCGGCCTGAAGGTGGACGTGCACTTTGCGTCTGACCCGGCAACGCCCCCAGGCCTGGCCCAGCCACCGGCCTGAGGTTTTTAAGTTTCGTCTAAGGTGGGCTGTTCATAGTTTGGGGTACGGGCACCGGTGTGTGCCTCCAACCCAAGGATTCCCTCCATGAACTTTGCTGCACTGAAAAATACCCGTCTGGTCGTTGCACTGCTGGCCGCTGGCGCCATTGGGGGCGCCGGCATTGGCGCGTTCAATGCCGTGCACACCCCGGCCACCGCCGCCGCCCCCCTGACCGCCGTAGCCAGCCAGGGGACGCTGGCCCCTGCCATGGCGCTGCCCGACTTCTCGCAGATTACCGAGCGTTTTGGCCCGGCCGTGGTCAACATCAGCGTGACCGGAACGCAAAAAACCGCGGGCCAGTCACCACAGGCGCAAAACGAGCAGAACGACGAAGCCGAAGGCGGCCCATCGGCTGACGAGGCTTTTTCTGAATTTTTCCGCCGCTTCCAGCAAGGCCAGGGCCAGCGCCCCGGCGCAGGACGGGGCGCCGCACCGCAAGACACGCCCACCCGCAGCCAGGGCTCGGGTTTTATCGTCAGCAGCGAAGGCATTATTTTGACCAACGCCCATGTGGTCAAGGGCGCCACCGAAGTCACCGTCAAGCTGACCGACCGGCGTGAATACCGCGCCAAGGTGCTGGGCGCAGACCCGAAAACCGATGTCGCCGTGCTCAAGATTGAGGCCAAGAACCTGCCCGTGGTGACGCTGGGAAAAGTCAGCGACCTGAAAGTCGGCGAATGGGTGCTGGCCATCGGCTCACCTTTTGGCTTTGAAAACACGGTGACGGCCGGTGTCGTCAGCGCCAAGGGCCGTTCGCTGCCCGACGACAGCGCCGTGTCCTTCATTCAGACCGACGTGGCGGTGAACCCCGGCAATTCCGGCGGTCCGCTGTTCAACACGCGCGGCGAAGTGGTGGGCATCAACTCGCAAATCTACAGCCGCAGCGGCGGCTACCAGGGCGTGTCGTTTGCCATTCCGATTGACCTGGCCGACAAGATCAAGAACCAGATTGTGGCCACCGGCAAGGTCGAACATGCCCGCCTGGGGGTGTCGGTGCAGGAAGTGAACCAGGCCTTTGCCGACTCGTTCAAACTGGACAAGCCCGAAGGCGCGCTGGTCTCTACCGTGGAAAGCGGCGGCCCCGCCGACAAGGCCGGCCTGCAGTCCGGTGACGTTATTCGCAAGCTCAATGGCCAGCCGATTGTGTCTTCCGGTGATTTGCCGGCCCTGATCGGTCTGGCCGCCCCTGGCGACAGCGTCAAGCTGGACATCTGGCGCCAGGGCGCCGCCAAAGAACTGACGGCGCAACTGGCCAACGCCAGCGACAAATCGGCGCCAGTGGCCAGCCGGAAAGAAGCGCCCAGCCAGGGCAAGCTGGGCCTGGCCCTGCGTCCGCTGCAACCCGGTGAACGGCAGGAGGCCGGCATTGACGGCGGCCTGGTGGTGCAGCAGGCCAGCGGCCCGTCGGCCATGGCCGGCGTGCAGGTCGGTGATGTGCTGGTGTCGGTCAACGGCATTCCGGTCACCAACATCGACCAGGTCAGGGCGGCCGTGGCCAAATCGGACAAATCGGTGGCGCTGCTGATCCAGCGCGGTCGCAGCAAGATTTTTGTGCCGGTCACGGTTGGCTAAACCCTGCTCGCGCAGCCCCCGATGAAGGGGGGCTGGGCAGGACTTGACATTGAAAGGCGGGCTGCGGCCCGCCTTTTTCATGGGCGGCCGCCAGGCGCGGCCCGTCGAACGGCCAGAGCGCATGAGACTTGCTATCATTTAAGGAGCTGCTCGCGCCCGTGATGATTGGGCAAACGGCCTGAAATGCTTAAGGCTTGGCGCCAGAGCCTGCCTGCCGGCAGGGCAAGGGCCGCAGCGATGTTGAAATAATTTGTCGTTTTGCCGCGGGATTGAAAAATTTATTCAATCGCCGCGGCGCTCAAACCGCTAGCATCGTGAGATTCAAATCAGGTGCCCCAGGAGACAAGCCATGACCGTCATTACCAACATTGAAGACCTGCGCGTGCTGCACAAAAAGCGGGTGCCGCGCATGTTCTACGACTACGCCGATTCAGGTTCGTGGACAGAGGGCACTTACCGCGCCAACGAAGCTGATTTTCAGTCGATCAAATTCCGCCAGCGCGTGGCCGTCAACATGGAAGGCCGCAGCACCGCCACACAAATGATTGGCCAGAACGTGGCCATGCCAGTGGCCATTGCGCCCACCGGCATGAGCGGCATGCAACACGCGGATGGTGAGATTTGCGGCGCCCGCGCTGCCAAAAAATTCGGCATCCCGTTTACCTTGTCCACCATGAGCATTTGCTCGCTGGAAGACATCGCCGAGACAACCGGGCGTCATCCCTTCTGGTTTCAGCTCTACGTTTTAAAAGACCGCGACTTTATCGAACGGCTGATTGACCGGGCCAAAGCCGCCAACTGCTCTGCACTGGTGATCACACTTGATTTGCAAATCCTTGGCCAGCGGCACAAGGACTTGAAAAATGGGCTGTCGGCCCCGCCAAAATTGACCCTGCCCAACCTCATCAATATCGCCACCAAACCGCGCTGGGGCCTGGGCATGCTGGGCACCAAGCGGCGCGGCTTTGGCAATATCGTCGGCCACGTCAAAGGCGTTGACGACATGAGCTCACTGAGCGACTGGACCGCAAAGCAGTTTGACCCGGCGCTCAATTGGGGCGATGTGGAATGGATCAAAAAACGCTGGGGTGGCAAAATTATCCTGAAAGGCATTCAGGACGAAGAAGACGCACGCCTGGCCGTCAACAGCGGCGCTGATGCACTCATCGTGTCCAACCACGGCGGGCGGCAGCTCGACGGCGCAGAGTCGTCCATCCGTGCCCTGCCCCGTATCGTGGCAGCCGTGGGCAAAGACATCGAAGTGCACATGGACGGCGGCATACGCAGCGGCCAGGACGTCATCAAGGCCGTCGCCCTGGGGGCCAAAGGCGTCTACATCGGCCGAGCCTGGCTGTACGCGCTGGGCGCCATGGGTGAAGAAGGCGTGACCAAAGCGCTGCAGATCATTCACAAGGAACTGGACCTGACCATGGCGTTTTGCGGCAAGACCGACATCAACACGGTGGACAAGGGCATCTTGCTGCCCGGGACTTACTGAGAAGCGCCGTCCGCGCCGTGCGCTGGCGCGGGCGCAGGGGTGAGCAAACGGCGTTCGTCGGCGTCCAGTGCACGCAGCCCCAAGGGTATCCAGTCGGGCCGGCCCTGCGCGACCCGCCATTCAAAGTAGCGGTAGGCCCAGCCGGCCCAACGCTGCCTGAGCACCGGCCAGCCCAGCACACTGGGCAACAGCCCGGCAAAAAAAGGGTTGCGCCGCAGGCTGAAATACACCTCGATGCGCACCGTCGGCTGCGGGCTGGGCGTGCGCCTGTGAAAGCCGCTCATGTCGGCCACCACCAGGGTATTGGCCTGCACCGCCGCCACCATCGGCTCACCGTAGTCAAGCGCGCGCAGACCGGCCTCCTCAATCCGGAACGACCCATTGGCGTGCATCGGGTTTTCTTCCGCCCTGGCCACCAGGCTTTGCGCGTATTCCCAGGCCCAATGCGCGTCGGTCGGCCGGTGTGAACCGGGCACGAAGGCAAAAGGGCCCTGGTCAGGGGCGACCTCATGCAAAAAAAGCCAGGCCTTGGCGGCAGTGTGAAAGGTGTCCCGGTGCCAGTCGGTCTGCGGGTCGTGCCCGGCCTCGACACCGCCACTGCGGATGATCTGCAAACCGACAATGGGCGTTCCCGGGTAACCGGCCGCATAGCGCAAGCGCCGCAGCAGCGTGCGGTTGGCAATCAGCCGGCGCAGCGCCGGGAAAGTGTCGCCGCACAGCTGGGCATCGAGGTTGACGCGCAGGGTACGGGCCGGCGGTTGCGCCATTTCCAGCGTGGGCCAGGCCACGGCACAGATTTCCTGCCGGATCAGCGCCAATTCCTGGGTTGACAAAAAATCGTCCTGCCGCAAAAAACCCTGGCTGTCGAGCCGCTGGCGCTCGGCCTCTGGCAAGCGCCAGCCGAGCGGGTAACGCCGCAGGGTGGTGAGCGCCGCCGCCAGCTTCTTGCGGGCAATGTGCAGGCCGGCCTTGTTCAGCCACGGGTTGCCCACCCATCGATTGCGCCTGAAGCTCTTGGCACCGGTTAAAAGAGAGAACATGGCGCCAGTGTAGCCACCGCACCGCGCGCTGCGAATGCGAAAATATATGCTCGCCATGTTGCCACTATCCCAATTACCCCGCCGCATCGCCCACCTCGACATGGACGCGTTCTACGCTTCAGTGGAGCTGCTGCGCTACCCGCAGCTCAAGGGCCTGCCGGTGGTGATTGGCGGCGGGCGGCGCAAGGTCGACGACGCGCTGCTGGCGGCACAGGGCGAGCGTGCCCTGCGCTTTATTCCGGTGGCCGACTTTCCGCGGCTCAAGGACTATGTGGGCCGCGGCGTCATCACCACCGCCACCTATGCGGCACGGCAGTTTGGTGTGGGTTCGGCCATGGGCATGATGAAGGCCGCCAAGTTGTGCCCGCAGGCCATTGTGCTGCCGGTGGATTTTGAAGAAATACGCCACTATTCACGGCTCTTTAAAAGCACCATTCTTGAAATTGCGCCGGTCATGGAAGACCGTGGGGTCGATGAGGTGTATATCGACTTCACCGACGTGCCTGGCGGCCAGCGTGAAGGCGGGCGCGTGCTGGCGCGGCTGATTCAAAAAGCGATTTTTGAGAAAACTGGCCTGACCTGCTCGGCGGGCGTGGCGCCCAACAAGCTGCTGGCCAAAATGGCCAGCGAGTTCAACAAGCCCAACGGAATTTCGATTGTTCATGAAGCCGACCTGAGCGACAAAATCTGGCCGCTGGCCTGCCGCAAGATCAACGGCATTGGCCCCAAGGCCGATGAAAAACTGGCGAAGCAGCAGATTCACACCATTGGCGAGCTGGCGGCGGCTGACCCGGCCTGGCTGCAAGACCACTTTGGCAAGGCCACCGGCGCCTGGATGCATGCAGTGGCCTGGGGCCGCGATGACCGGCCGGTGGTCACCAGCAGCGAGCCCGTCAGCATGAGCCGGGAAACCACGTTTGACCGTGACCTGCATGCCGTGCGCGACAAGGCTGCCTTGGGCGCCGTGTTTACCGATCTGTGCAGCAAGCTGGCAGACGACCTGCAGCGCAAGGGCTATGTGGCCAAAACCATAGGCATCAAGCTGCGCTATGACGACTTCAGGATCGCCACGCGCGACCAGACGGCAG
Source organism: Polaromonas sp. (assembly GCA_031409395.1). Classification (GTDB taxonomy): domain Bacteria; phylum Pseudomonadota; class Gammaproteobacteria; order Burkholderiales; family Burkholderiaceae_C; genus Polaromonas. The sequence goes on along the minus strand of JANNXF010000327.1, from coordinate 19,170 downwards.
ATTTTTATACGGCCGACGGCGCACTGATTCGCAAAATCGCCGGGCTGTGCCTGAAACGGGTTCCGCTGGCGCAAAAGCTGCGTTTGCTGGGGGTTCGCGCCAGCACGCTGGTGAAAGCCGGGGAAGAACCGCTTCATGAACAAAAAGTGCCAAAACCCCAATCAGCACCGGCACTGACAGCTACTGAATTAGTAGCAGAAGCATGGCAGCCGGGTGAGCAGCTGTTCTGATTGGGCTCAGCTCAGCACGATCTCGTCCTGGTGATTGGCAATATGAAACGCATGCGCCAGCGCAAAATCTTTTTTGCCGAGTGCGCCATACGCAAAATGCGGCTTCAAAGGCCCCGGGTGCTGGTCAAAGCGGGTGATGGCCGCGCCCAGCCGCCGGCACGCGGGGCGCCAGTCGCCAGTCATCGCGAGCGCTGGCGCACCGGGAATCGGCTCGCTCAGGGCGTGCTTCATCTGCCCGCGCCACTTGAAAAACGAAAACGCTGCGGCCCCGGCGGTGTGCTGAAAAACCGCACTTTTGGGCTGCGGAAATCCGTCCAGGCTCATTTCAATGCTTTGCGCCATGTGCGCCAGCAGCGCCACCAGAGGCCAGGCGCCGGTGGTGTTGACGCTGGCCGCCTTGTCGAGCTTGTCCAGCCAGCGCAGGGCGTCATCGAGTGACTGGACTTTGGGCAAGTCTGCCAGGGCGTGCGGGCCTGCCAGCGTCATGCTGGCGAGCAAAAAATGGCGGCGTTTCATGGGCCGCATGGTAGCAGGCAGGCCGCCGCCGCGACCCGGTTTGCGGGTCACTGTTTTTCTATTTGAGCGTGGCCAGGTAGGCAATCAGGTCGGCCCGGTCCTGGGCGTTCTCTACCTGAAAGCCCATGCGCTGGCCTGCCACCAGTTCCTCCGGGTCTTCCAGCCAGGCGTTCAGGGTTTGCGGCGTCCAGCGCAGACGCGAGCGCGCCAGTTCGCTGGAGTAGTTGTAGCCCGGCAAGCTGCCAATACGGCGGCCCAGCACGCCCCGGTGCGCCGGCCCGATCTTGTTGCTGTCTGCCGCATGGCAGGCGCTGCACTGCGCCTGGTACAAGGCCAGGCCACGCTGCAGGTCTCCGGGCGGTGGCGTGACCCACTCGCGCGCTGCGGCGGCTGGGGCGGGCACGGCCTGGGCCGAAGCCGGGCCGCTCACCAGGTGCAGGGCCAGCAGCATCAGGGCAGCCAGGCCTGGCGTTGAAATGAAATACGTCCGGTCGCAAAGCATGCGCATGTCACTCGCCCAATCGTGTCTTGTCTTGTTGGCAGAAATCGGGTCCAGACCCTGTAGCGGATACGCAGCCAGCGTCGCGTCTGGATTCAGTTGATTCAAAAAATACTGCCGTACCACAGCCCCGCGCATGGGGCCAAGCGTGAATTAATGCACGCCTGATGCCGATTGCCGCTGGGAATTGACGGCTTTCACCCCGGGCAAGCCAAATAGTTGAATCCAGTGGAATTTTTTGTTCGTATCGCCACCATGCCTCAGAAAAAAGGCGTCATTTTCCGGCCTCACTTACCTCCCACCATCAGGAATCCCATGAATAAAAAGTTTGCGATCACGTTGATGACAGCCTCGCTGGCCCTGCTGGGCGCCAGCGCCCGGGCCGATACCGGCAAATTGCTGCTGACCGGCGGTGTCAGCACCGTTGAAGGCGCGGCCGGCGGCGGCATCACCCCCTGGGCGGTCATCGGCAGCAACGCCACCGACGGCGAAATCGGTGGTTCGGCCTTCATCAGCAATGTGGGCACCCGGGACTACGGCCTGAACGTCTACGGTGCCGCCATCGGCATTCAGGACCGCTACGAGCTGTCGATTGCCGAGCAGGACTTCAACACGCGCGACAAGATCACCCTGCTGGGCTTTCCCGGCCTGCACCTGAAGCAGACCATTCTGGGCGCCAAGGTCCGCGTGCTGGGCGATGCAGTGCTGGACAGCGACAACCTGATTCCCCAGGTCGCCGTGGGCATTCAATACAAGACGCTGCGCTCCAGCGGCGCACCGTCCGACTTCATTCCGGTGCTGGAATCGCTGGGGGCCAAAAAGAGCGGTACCGATCTGTATGTCAGCGCCACCAAGCTGTTTCTGGGCCAGAGCCTGCTGCTCAACGGCACGCTGCGCGCCACCAAGGCCAACCAGAATGGCCTGCTGGGCTTTGGCTCGACCGACAAAAACAGCTACAGCCTGCAACCCGAGTTTTCGGTCGCCTACCTGGTCAGCAAAAACGTGGCCATTGGCGGTGAGTACCGCGTGATGCGCAACAAGCAGGACACCACACCCCTGGGCGACGGGCTGCGCGCCGACGACTGGAAAGACATCTTCATTGCCTGGGCACCGAGCAAAAACTTTTCGCTGACGCTGGCCTATGTTGACCTTGGCGTGATCGTGCCGGCCCTGACCGACAAGCGCAAACAGACCGGCTACTACCTGTCGGCCCAGCTCGCGTTCTGAGCGCGCCGCCCAACACCTCACCCAACTCCCCCACATCCCTCATTGAAGGAACTGACATGAAGAAGACTTTCATCTCCCTGGCCATCGCGGCATCCGGCCTGCTGATGGCGGGCGCCTCTTTTGCCCAGATGGCCCCCCAGAACGACCAGCTCTACAAGGCCTTTGGCGAAAAAGCCGGACTCGTCACCTTGATGGACGATTTCATGGTGCGCCTGCTGGCCGACCCCCGCACTGGCCCGCACTTTGCACCGGCCAACCAGCAGCGCGTGAAAGAACAGCTGGTCGACCAGTTGTGCGCACTGGGCGGCGGCCCCTGCGTGTACAAGGGCGCCGACATGAAAAGCTCGCACGCCAACCTGGACATCAAGAAGTCGGACTTTCATGCGCTGGTCGAGGTGCTGCAAAAAAGCATGGACGCCAAAGGCATTCCCTTCACCCGGCAAAACCAGATGCTGGCCCTGCTGGCGCCCATGAACCGCGATATCATCACGCCGAAGTAAGCCCCGGCCCCTCGCCCTCACACCGCACTGGACCCCTCATGAAAAAAACGCTGATTTCTACCGCCCTGTTTGCAGCCCTGTCGACCCTGTGCGCCTGGGCATCTGCCGGCAACCTGGTGGTGTCTGTGCTGGACAAGGACGGCAAACCGGTGCCCGATGCGGTGGTGGTGGTGCTTCCGGCCAACAAAGGCGTTTTGCCCAAAACGCCCCTGCCCGCCTACGCCACCATCACCCAGGAAAAGATGCAGTTCATTCCGGCGGTGACGCTGGTGCCGGTGGGTGCCAGGGTGCAGTTTGTCAACAACGACCCCTGGGATCACCATGTACGGTCTTCACCGGCCGGCATGGGCCAGTTCAACACCACCAACGCGGGGTTTGAACTGCGCCTGGAAGGCAAACCCGAGGGCAAGGCCGGCAAAGCCGCTGACATCACGCTCGACAAGGCCGGCGTGCTGGGCGCCACCTTGCTGGGCTGCTTTATTCACGGCTCGATGCGGGGCTATGTGTACGCCAGCGAATCCCCCTGGGCGGTCAAGACCAGCGTGGAGGGCCTGGCCGTGTTTGAGGACCTGCCCGACGGCGCAGCGCAAATCAAGGTGTGGCAAGCCGACCAGCTGATTGATGTGGCGCTGCAGCAGGCCACGATTGGCGCCGCATTGTCCAAAAACGTGGTGCAGCTCTCAGTGGTGCCACGCCGCCGCAGAAGCTGATTGCGCTGACCTCAAAGCAGGCCGCGCCGGGCCAGCCCGCGCATCAGGTCGGCAATGCCGAAACACCAGGGGGCGACCTTGTCGCAGTGGTTCACCCGGTTGACCAGTGCGCCCAGCAGCGGCGTGGCCACGGTCACCACATCACCGACCTCGTGGGTGAACCCCATGCCCGGGCCGTGGCGGTCTTGCGTCGGGGCAAACATGGTGCCCAGAAACAGCATGAAACCGTCAGGGTACTGGTGGTTGGGGCCAATCGCCTGCGCCACGATGGCCAGCGGGTCACGGCTGATTTTCGCAAGTGAGCTGGCCCCGTGCATGGTAAAACCGTCCGGGCCATCAACCCGCATGGCCAGCTCGGTGCGGCGTATGTCGTCCATGCCAAAACGGGTATCAAACAACCGGATGAACGGCCCGATGGCACACGAGCCGTTGTTGTCCTTGGCCTTGCCCAGCAGCAGCGCGCTGCGGCCTTCGTAGTCGCGCAGATTGACGTCATTGCCCAGTGCCGCGCCCACCGTGATGCCGCGGCTGTTCACGGCCAGCACCACCTCAGGCTCGGGGTTGTTCCAGTGCGAATCCGCCAGAATGCCAACCTGCGCGCCGGTGCCCACCGCCGACAGCACCGGTGCCTTGGTAAAAATTTCTGCGTCTGGCCCGATGCCGACCTCCAGGTATTGCGACCAGACGCCCTGCTCTATCAACACCTGCTTGACCCGCGCCGCCTCTGGCGACCCCGGAACAATGCCCGCCAGGTTGTCCCCCAGAATGCCCGCCAGCGCCGTGCGAATGCCCTGCGCCCTGGACGCATCGCCGCGCGCCTGCTCTTCAATCACGCGTTCGAGCAGGCTGTCGACAAAAGTGACCCCGCTGGCCTTGAGCACCTGCAGGTCGCAAGGCGCAAGCAGCCAGGGCCGCGCGGCGTCGCGCCTGCTTTCGTCGCTGTTGCCCAGCACATCGGCCAGGCTGGCCAGGCGCGGCGCCTGTGGCAAAAAAGCGCGCACGGCCGAGGCTGGTTCGTCCAGCTCAAGCAGCTCGCTGCTGGTGGCCGCCAGTTGGGAGAGGTCATGCAGGCCGCCGGCATGGCAGGCCACCAGCACCGGGCCCAGGTCAGGCTGCCACAGGCGGCCAATCAACAGCGCCTGTGCGGCATCGTCAGGAAGGGTGCGGGAGAGGTCGAGTGTCATGCCCTGATTGTTGCCTGATATGGACGCACTGTGCGCGCGACAGGGCGTGCCAGACTGTGCGGGCGAGCAGGCAGGAACATTTTTCTGCCAAGCATTGACAGAAGCTTTCACCAAACTTACAGTAATTGTCTGCACGGAGGCTTTATGGCACACCCTTCCAGACACCACCCTTGGCACCCCCTCAGTCTGGCGCAACTGCAGCGCCTGAAAGACTGGCACGCGGCGCACCGGGTGCGGCAACCGATGGAAAACCGGGTGTGGGACGCCGTGCTGACCGTCTGGTTGATGGGCTGGATAGGCTGGGTGCCGGCCTTTGTCTTTGAGGCGCCCTGGGCTTACCCGCTCTGCATGCTCGGCATGCTGATGCCCCAGCTGTACGTGCACTGGCGGGCGCGCGCCCATGCGGTGCAGCGTCTCAGGTGTGACTGGCTGACGCAGCTGGCCTGATTTAGAGTAGCGGCATGACCGCTCCCGTACCCAACGCCATCCCCTCCCTGAGCTGCTTCAGCCTCAGCACCACCGACCACATTGCCCACCTGGTGCTGAACCGCCCCGAGGCGATGAACACCATGCACCCGACCTTCTGGCGCGAGCTGGACGCGGCCTTGACGCACATCCACCAGCAAGGCGTGGCCCGCGTGCTGCTGATCTCCAGCACCGGCCGGCATTTCAGCGCCGGCATGGCCCTGGACACCTTTGGCGGCGAGGGCGTGCTGGACGACCAGAGCCCCGAAGGCCGCGCCGCCATCTCTGACCTGCTGGCCGGCATGCAGGCCACCTTCACCAAGCTCGAAACCCTGCGCATGCCGGTGATTGCCGCCATTCAGGGCGGCTGCATTGGTGGCGCGGTCGACCTGGTCACTGCCTGCTGCCTGCGCTACGCCACCGCAGAGGCCTTTTTCTGCATTCAGGAAATCAACATCGGCATGGTGGCCGATGTGGGCACGCTGCAGCGGCTGCCCAAGCTGATGCCGCTGGCCGTTGTCAAGGAACTGGCCTACACCGGGCGGCGGCTGGGCGCGGCCAAAGCGCTGGGCTACGGGCTGGTCAATGAGGTCTTTGAGTCGCAAGACGCCATGCTGGCCGCCTCACTGCAGTGCGCCACAGAAATCGCCAGCAAGCCGCCGGTGGCGATCTGGGGCACCAAGCAGGCGATTCACTATGCGCGTGACCATACGGTAGACGATGCGCTCAAACAAATGGGCTGGCTGCAGGGCGCGATCTGGAGCAACCGGCATGTGCAGGAGGCCGTGACGGCGATGAAGGAAAAGCGTCCGGCGCAGTTTCCAGCGCTGCCGGCGCTGGCGAATTTTGATGAATTGGGGCTTTGACAGCGCGGGCACAGGCACCGACACGGGTGCCTTCAGCTATCAAATCAATAGCTGCTTGCGCCCGTGTTGATTGGGCAAACCCGCAAAATCACTCAAGATTTCCGGCCTACTGCCGCGCCGTGCGCACATTCGCCGGCAAGCCCTGCGGGTGGCTGGTGCGAAACGGATTGATGTCCAGCCCGCCACGGCGCGTGTAGCGGGCATAGACCGACAGCTTGGCCGGCTTGCAGCGCGTCCAGACATCCATGAAGATGCGCTCGACGCACTGCTCATGAAACTCGTTGTGGTTGCGAAAACTCACCAGGTATTGCAGCAAGCCCTCCTGGTTGATCTGCGGGCCCGAATAACGGATCTGGACACTGCCCCAGTCGGGCTGGCCGGTCACCAGGCAGTTGCTTTTGAGCAGGTTGCTGGTCAGGGTTTCCTCGACGGGCGGCTCGTCAAACTCGGCAAACAGCAGCTCGGGGGACGGCGTGAAGTGAAGGCACTCGACATCCAGCCGGTCCAGGTTCAGGCCGTCCATTTCATGCACCGGCTCACGGTCAAACAGCTCCGGCCCCAGGGTTTTGACGCCCACACCGCTGCCCACCGCCGCGTTGATATCGGCCCGGATGCGCTCACGCACATCGCGCGCATCGGCAAAGCGGGTGTTGTTGAAACTGTTGAGGTAGAGCTTGAAGGACTTGCTTTCCACAATGTTCGGTGACTCGCAAGGCACCGTGATGTGCGCCAGCGCCACCTGCGGCTTGCCGCGCAGATTGAGCCAGCTCAGCTCGTAGGCCGTCCATAGGTCGGCGCCAAAAAAAGGCGGTGACTCACCAAGGCCGAGTTCGGCCCACTTGGCCGCGCGCGCGATCGGGAAAAGGAGCGAGGCGTCGTACTGGTCAATATAGGCCGACGACTTGCCGAGTTGGGATTGTTCCGGGGTGTTCATGGTGTTTTCAGGGACTCGGTTAACCGGCTGAACGGTGGGGGGCGGCTTCGGCCTGCGCGAAATGCGGCAGCAACAGCGCCAGCAAGCGGGCGACCACGCCGGGCGGTAAATCATGCCCCATTTCGTCCACCCCGGCCAGCCGGGCGCCGGGTATGCGGCGGGCCGTGTCTTCGCCGCAGGCAAACGGCACCAGCGGGTCGTCCTTGCCATGCACGACCAGCGTGGGCACGGCCACGCTCGCCAGCGCCTCGGCGCGGCTGCTGTCCGCCACAATCGCGACCATCTGGCGCATGATGCCCTGCGGGCGCAAGCTGCGCTGCATTGCCGCCGTCACGCGCGCCCTCAAATCGGCGTCGTCCAGCGTGAAGCCGGGGCTGCTGCCGCGGCTGCCAATGGCCTTGAACAGCTTGACCGAATGGTCAATCATGGCCTGCCGGCTGTTGCCCGCCGGCCGGCTGAGCAATGCGCGGGTGACCGCAAGCCGGGCGGCTGGCAGCCCACGCGCACCGCTGGAACTCATGACGCTGGTCAGGCTCAACACCCGCGCCGGGGCCAGCAGCGCCAGCCGCTGCGCAATCATGCCGCCCATGCTGACACCCACCACATGGGCCTGGTCGATCTGCAGGGCGTCCAGCACACCCAGCGTATCGGCGGTCATGTCCTGCAGGCTGTAAGGCGGTGTGATGCGCCAGCCCAGCTTGTATTTAAGGCTCTCCCAGAGCAGCCGGGGCGTGCCCAGGTGGTCAAAGTGCTGACTGAGCCCTGCGTCGCGGTTGTCAAAGCGCACGACCCGGTAACCCGCGTCAACCAGGCCCTGCACCATGGCAGGTGGCCAGGCAATCAGCTGCATGCCCAGCCCCATGATGAGCAGCACCACCGGTCTGGCGTGCCCGTTCGCATCCTGGCCGGCACCGCTGTCTTCCACCTCGATATCAATATGATTTGCTCTTATTTTCATAGCTGCCTGCGCCCGTGTTTATTGGTCTAAATGGTTATTTTACTGACATGCCGAGCTGCATCGGTTGAGCTGCGTCAGCTGAACTGCCGCTGGCGCAGCCATTTGGTGGCAATCCACTTTTCGCCCACCGTGACCGGCTCGCCACCGTGCAGCGAAAGCCCCGAGGGATGCGGCTGCGGGTAGCAAAAAAACACCGCACTGCCACGCGTCGGCGCGACCTTCAACCCGATATCAGGAAACACCGTGGCACCGCCCCGCCCGGGCGTCTGCAGGTACATGATGAGGGTGGCCACGCGCTGCCCGCCGCGCGCCAGCAGGGCGGGCGTTCCCGCATCGCCAGGGGCAAAATAATCGTAGTGCGGTGTGTATTGCGCGCCCTGCCCGTAGCGCAGCACCTGCAGGCCCTCGCCACGCTGGGCCGGCCAATGCAGCAGCCTGGCGATACGCGCCTCGACACGCTGCACCAGCGCGTCTTCGCTGCGCGTAAAAAACATGCCCTGGCTGGTCCGCTGGGCATTGATCTCCTCGCTGCCCGTCTGGGTGTCAATCGTCAGCGAGCGCGACAGCCGGGGCCGGGCCGACTCGATCAGGGCCGTGCATTCCGCATCGCTCAGCAAATTGGCAAACACGCACAGGGCAGGCAGCTGCAGACAGGTGAGTACGCGCACCCATTTGTCGCCGGCATCGACCATGCTGCCGGACGCATCCAGCGCCACAAAAGGCAGGGGGTTGCTGGTGCGCTCAGGCTGAAAAAGCACGCAGCAACCGTTACTCTGCGGGCTTGCGCCTGAAAACCAGGCGGTCGGGTTCTGACGCGCTGGCGTCAAAGCGGTAGCCTTCGGCGTCAAACCCTTCGAGTTTCTTGACGCTGACCAGTTGCTGCTCCAGCGCATGGCGCACCATCAGGCCGCGGGCGCGCTTGGCCATGAAGCTGATGATCTTGTACTTGCCCGCCCTGAACTCCTCAAACACGCAGCTCACCACGCGGGCTTTCAGCGCCTTGCGGTCCACCGCCTTGAAATACTCTTCGCTGGCCAGGTTGACGATTACCGGCGAGGTGTCGGCAGCCGCGCGTTCATTGAGGTAGTGGGCAATTTGCGGGCCCCAGAACTGGTAGAGGTTTTTGCCTTTGGCGGTGGCCAGTGCGGTTCCCATCTCCAGGCGGTAGGGCTGCATCCAGTCGAGCGGCCGCAACACGCCGTAGAGCCCGCTCAAAATACACACATGTTCTTGCGCCCAGCCGAGCTGCGCTTCGCTCAGGGTTTTGGCGTCCAGCCCGCCATACACATCGCCATTGAAGGCCAGCACGGCTTGCCGGGCGTTTTTGGCGGTAAAGCGGGAAGACCAGGCCTCATAACGCGCCACATTCAGCCCTGCCAACGCGTCCGACAGCTTCATCAGCGTGCTGATTTGCTGCGGTGTTTTGGTTTTGAGAACTTCGATCAGCTCGGCCGACTGGGCGGTAAAAAGCGGCCGGGTGTGGGTGGTGGTCTGCAGCGGGGTGTCGTAGTCAAGGGACTTGGCGGGCGAGAGTAAAAACAGCATGAGCTTGGGTTCTTGGAAAAGACCGAAAGCCTGACTTTACGACAGCCGCTGCGCGCCCGCTGCCGCGCCCCCCTGAAACCCGCGCCAGGCTTGGCAGGCCTCTGGAGTTACGGTACAGTGAATTGCTGGCGGAACGTTCAGTGCAGTGGCTGGCAGCGACGCGTTCACGGCGCAGGGCACGCCCGGCAGGGGCTGCCAATTTGCTACTGATTTAATAGCTGCCCGGGCCCGTAATAATTGGGTCAGAGGCATTTATGACTGCCAGGCACCGGACTGGATCACTGCAGGAGCACCTGGATCATGCTGGAGACGCAAGCACCTGGCCCTGGCACGGCCTTGCCCCTGGCCGCCAAGGCCGGCAGTGGCTATGAATTCGCCCAGGGCGCAGGCTACACGCTGCCCCAATACCCGTTTACAGACCCCCCGGAACGCCTTGCCGGTGAGCGCAAGCGCCACCCCGTCGTGATTGTGGGCGGCGGCATCACCGGCCTGAGCCTGGCCAGCGCGCTGGCGCAATTGGGCGTGAAGGCGTTGCTGCTCGACGAAGACAACACGGTGGGCGTCAAGGGCGCGGCGTCGCGCGGCATTTGCTACGCGCAGAAAACACTGGAAATCTTCAAGCGCCTCGGCATCTATGAACGCATCGCCCAAAAAGGCGTGCAGTGGCATATTGGCCGCACCTTTGCCGGCGCGGACGAGGTCTATTCATTTGACCTGCGCCAGCAACCCGCCCATTCGCTGAGCCAGCAGCCGCCCTTCATCAATATCCAGCAGTTTTACATTGAAGGCTTTCTGGTCGAGCAGCTGTTGCAGGCGGCGCCGGCCGATAGGCGGGTGGAGATTCGCTGGAACCACCGCATCACCGGGTTTGAACAAAACCCGGCGTTTGCCACGCTGCAGATTCAGACGCCGGCCGGTGACTATGCCCTGGAAGCGGAGCATGTGATTGACTGCAGCGGCTGCAAAAGCCCTTTTCGCAGCTGGTGCGGCGCGCCCATCACCGCCCAAAAAGGCGACGACCGCTGGTGTATTGCCGATGTGCGCTTCAAGAACCCGCCGCCGGCAGAGCGCCACACCTGGATTGAAGCGCCTTTTAACGAAGGCCGCGCCGTCTGGCAGCACCTGATGGCCGACGGCGTGTGGCGCATTGACTACCAGATGCCGCCCGACGCCGACCCGCTGGCGGTGAGCCAGCAAGACCGGGTGCACAGCCGGCTGCAAGCCCAGTTCCGGGGCCCGTCGGGTCAGGCGCTCAGCGCAGACGACTACGAGATTGTCTGGGTGGGCCCCTACGCCTACCGCAGTGAATGCCTGGACACGCTGCGCCATGGCCGCGTGTTTTTTGTCGGGGATTCGGCCCATGTGGTCAGCCCCTTCGGTGCGCGCGGCGGCAACTCGGGCGTGCAAGATGCCGACAACCTGGCCTGGAAGCTGGCCGCTGTGGTGCAGGGCCGTGCCAGCCCCCAGCTGCTCGACAGCTACCACGACGAACGGCACGAGGCGGCTAGGTACAACGTGCTGGTGAGCAACCGCACCGCGCGTTTTCTGCGCCCTGCCGACGGCGCTGAGCGCCTGTTCCGCAGCGCCGCCATCAGCCTGGCGAAGCGCCATGCGTTTGCCCGGCAGTTGGTCAATACCGGGCGCATGTCCAGCCCCACCCCCTACACGCGCTCCAGCGCCTGCCTTGCCACAGGCGGGCTGGCAACGCAAAACGTGGCGCTGCTCTGGCCCGACGGCAGCCCCGGCGAGCTGATGGATTTGCTGACCTGGGCCCAGGGCCGCCTGCTGCTGCTGGTGTTTGGCGATGTGTCGCCCGCTGCGGCAGCACGCCTGCAAGCGCTGTCGGTACAGGCCGACCTGCGCTGCGTGCAGGTGATTGCGCCGGGCGACAAGGCGGCAGCACGTGAACATGTGATGGACCCGCACGGCCACCTGCAGGCGACCTGCCACGTGTTTGGCCACGCCTGGTCGCTGCTGCGGCCCGACAGCTATGTGGCGGCCACCGGTGAAAGCATTGACGCCTCGCTGGTCCACGCCCTGGCCGTGGCGATCGGCGCCGGTACCCACGCCTGACAGGGAGAGGCCCCCATGAAAATCCAGAGCGCGCACGAAACGCCGTTAAAAACCAGTCTCCATTTTCAGGACGCCGATGCGTTTTACGAAACCCTGCTCAACGCCCACAGCGGCCTCAGCCGCGAACAGTCAGAGCAGCTCAATGCCCGGCTGATTCTGATCATGGCCAACCAGCTGGGCAGCACCGCACTGCTGCAGGCCTGCATCGCGGCCGCGGGTCAGACCGACACGCCCTAAGCCGCTTCGCCCGGCACCGGGCAGCCAGTCGAATAAAATCGGGCCAACTCCCCCGGCTTTTCCCGATTTCCCCAACCCAACGCGGCATTGAGTTTGATGCCGTGTTTTACTGAGGCGGCGTCCACCCGACGCCGTTTTTTATTTTTCCATGACCGACGCTGCCACCCCTACCCCCGCTGACCTTGCCGCCCCCGTAGCACCCGAGGCCGCCAGAGTATTTCCCCCCACCCCGGGGCTGGACAGCCTGGCCAAGTCGTTCGAGCCAGCGGCGATTGAAGCCCACTGGGGCCCGCTGTGGGAGCAAAGCGGCCAATACGAGCCGACGCTGGACGCGGCCAAACCTTCGTTTTCCATCCAGCTGCCACCGCCCAACGTCACCGGCACGCTGCACATGGGCCATGCGTTCAACCAGACCATCATGGACAGCTTGAGCCGCTACCACCGCATGCGTGGCCACAACACGCTGTGGGTGCCGGGCACCGACCATGCCGGCATTGCGACGCAAATTGTGGTGGAGCGCAAGCTTCAGGGCGAGGGCAAAACCCGCCACGACCTGGGCCGCAAGAACTTTGTCGCCAAAGTCTGGGAGTGGAAGGAAGAGTCGGGTTCCACCATCACGCGGCAGATGCGCCGCATGGGCGACTCGGTCGCGTGGAAGCACGAGTACTTCACCATGGACCCGAAGATGTCGAAGGTTGTTACCTCGACCTTTGTGCAACTGTATGAGCAAGGCCTGATTTACCGCGGCAAGCGGCTGGTCAACTGGGACCCGGTGCTCAAGTCGGCCGTGAGCGATCTTGAAGTTGAAAACGAAGAGCGCGACAGCTTCATGTGGCACATTGAATACCCCTTCAGTGACGGGCCGCAGAAAGCGGCCGACGGCTCGCCCTTGCGCGGCATGCACATTGCCACCACCCGGCCCGAAACCATGCTGGCCGACGGTGCGCTGGCGGTGCACCCGGACGACGAGCGCTACCAGCACCTGATTGGCAAGATGGTGGATCTGCCGCTGTGCGACCGGGCCATTCCCATCATTGCCGACACCTATGTCGACCCGGCTTTCGGCAGTGGCTGCGTGAAGATCACCGGCGCACACGACTTCAATGACTACCAGGTGGCGCAGCGCCACAACTTGCCGCTGATCACCATCTTCACGCTGGACGCGAAGATCAATGAAAACGGCCCGGCGCCCTACCAGGGTCTGGACCGTTACGACTGCCGCAAGGCCGTGCTGAAAGACCTGGAAGCGCAAGGTTTCCTGGAAAAAACCGTGCCGCATAAAAACATGGTGCCGGTGTGTGCGCGTACCGGCGCGGTGGTGGAACCCATGTTGACCGACCAGTGGTTTGTGGCACTCAGCAAGGTCAGCGACAAGGACCCGACGGGCAAATCCATCTCGCAAAAAGCCCGCGATGCCGTGGCCAACGGCGACGTGAAGTTTGTGCCCGAGCAGTGTGTCAACACCTACAACCAGTGGATGAACAACATCCAGGACTGGTGTATTTCGCGCCAATTGTGGTGGGGCCACCAGATTCCGGCCTGGTACGACGAAGACGGCAAGGTGTATGTGGCTGAAAACGAAGCGGCTGCACAGTTGCAGGCGCCGGGTAAAAAGCTCACCCGTGATGAAGATGTGCTGGACACCTGGTACTCGTCGGCCCTCGTGCCTTTCTCATCGCTGGGCTGGCCTGAAAAAACCAAAGAGCTGGATCTCTTTTTGCCCTCCAGCGTGCTGGTCACCGGCTACGACATCATCTTTTTCTGGGTCGCCCGGATGATCATGATGACGACGCACTTTACGGGCCAGGTACCGTTCAAGCACGTCTACATTCACGGCCTGGTGAAAGACGCGCAAGGCAAGAAAATGAGCAAGTCCGAGGGCAATGTGCTGGACCCGGTGGACCTGATTGACGGGATTGAACTGGCACCGCTGCTGGACAAGCGCTCTCAAGGCCTGCGCAAACCCGAGACCGCGCCCCAGGTGCGCAAGAACACCGAAAAAGAATTCCCGACCGGCATTCCGGGCTACGGCGCTGATGCGCTGCGTTTCACTTTTGCGTCGCTGGCCAGCCTGGGCCGCAGCATCAACTTTGACAGCAAGCGCTGCGAGGGCTATCGCAACTTCTGCAACAAGCTCTGGAACGCCACGCGCTTTACCCTGATGAACTGCGAAGGCCAGGACTGCGGCCTGAACGAGCACACGGCGGCCCAATGCGCGCCCGGTGGCGAGTTTGCCAACTACCTGAGTTTTTCCCAGGCCGACCGCTGGATTTCCTCCACCATGCAGCGCGTCGAACTCGACGTGGCCAAGGGCTTTGCAGAGTACCGCCTGGACAATGTGGCCGGCAGTGTCTACCAGTTCATCTGGGACGAATTTTGCGACTGGTACCTGGAAATCGCCAAGGTGCAGATCCAGAACGGCAACGAGGCGCAAAAACGCGCCACCCGCCGCACCCTGATCCGCACGCTTGAAGGTATTTTGCGGCTGGCGCACCCGCTGATTCCCTTTATTACCGAAGAATTGTGGCAAAAGGTGGCGCCAGTCGCTGGCAAGGCCGGCCCCTTCATTGGCATGGCCGCCTATCCGCAAAGCCAGAGTGAAAAAATTGACCCGCTGGCGGAAGCCCATGTGGCCAAACTCAAGACCCTGGTCGATGCCTGCCGCAACCTACGCGGTGAAATGAAGGTCTCGCCTGCCGTGCGGCTGCCGCTGTTGGTGGTGGGCGACCCGGCCTTCATGACCAGCGTGGCGCCCGTCCTCAAGGCGCTGGCCAAGCTGAGCGAGGTCAAGGTGTTTGAGCTTGAAGCCGACTGGGCCGCTGCGGCCCAGGCCGCGCCGGTTGCCGTGGTGGGTGACGCACGCGTTTGCCTGCACATGGAAGTCGATGTGGCGGCAGAAAAAGCCCGTCTGGGCAAGGAAACCCTCAGGCTGGAGGGTGAGCTGGTCAAGGTGAAGGCCAAACTCGCCAACGAGGCCTTTGTGGCCAAGGTGCCGCCCGCCGTGTTGGCGCTGGAACACAAACGCCTGGCCGACTTCAGCGCCACGCTGGAAAAGCTCCAGGAACAGCTCAGCCGGCTGGGTTGAGGGCCCGTCAGGCGCTCTTGCAGCGCCAGCGGTTTAGCGGCTTGACGGCTTGACGACTCAGCGGGGCAAGGCCCCCGCATCTCCCCAGTCTGACGGCGAGCTGGCTCCGGGCAATTCGAAGTTCATGGGGGCGCTGGGCAATGAGTCCATGCCACTGTGCTGCTGGGTGATGGCTTCGTGCAGGCGGTGCGCCACATACCAGCTGGAACGCAGCCGCGCCTCGCGGGTGTGTGAGGCCAGGCGCGGCGTCACAAACAGGTTTTTGAGCCCATGCAGGGGCGAGCTTTCACGCAGAAAGCTGGCCTCGGCGCCGTCCAGCAGGCAGGCGTCTATGCGGCCGTCGCACAGGGCTGCCGCCAGTGCGCCTTCATCGAACAGGTCGCTGCGGCTCATGCTGACCCACAACTGGTGGCGCTTGCAGGACGCCAGCAGTTTGTCATTGACAAAACCCTTGAACCGGGTGGCGTAGAGCATTTGCACCGACACCGCATCGGACTGGCTCATCAGCTCGGGCAGGGTAACCGGCTTGATTCGCAAACGCTCCCAGACCGGTGCCGTGAAATGCACCGCCGGGTCGTAGCCAATCAGGCGCACCCCGAGTCCGTTCAACATGCCCGCCAGGGTGTGCGCCGTCGGGGCCAGGCCCATGATGCCAATGGTGCTGCCGTGCAGCTCACGCCCCATTTTGTTGGTGGGGTGGCGGCGCCCCATCAGGGCAGAGACAATGCCCCGGCGGTACAGCAGCAAAAGTCCGCCGAGCAGGTATTCGGCGTTGGAGCGCACATTGGCGCTACTGGCGTGGATGACCTTGATGTCCAGCGTCTTGCAGGCTTCAAGGTCGGTGTTGTCGGTGCCCGTGTGCAGGCGACCCAGGGCCTTGAGCCGGGGCAGAAAATCAAGAAATTCGCGGGTCACCACGGTTTGCCGGGGAAAGACGATGGCCTTGGTTTTGTACGCTGTCTTGCGCAGGGCCACCAGGTCGTCGGCAAGCTCGGGGCAGTAGGCCACACTGTGCCGGGCTTCAAGCCAGGCGACAGCCTCTGGGACCAATGCGTCAAGAAGTAAGATATCCACCCGTGAGTCCCTCTTTTATCGTTGTAATGCCGCTCTTTGGAAAACCCGGTGAGCGGGCGTTTCAGGCACGTCGGATCGGGCTGCCGTCCGACCTGCGGGTCACCCCCTTCACGCAATACTCTAGTCTTTTCACCCATCCACGTCGATGCCAAAAAACACCCTGAACAAAGCGGTATTCCCGGTTGCCGGTCTCGGCACACGGTTTTTGCCCGCCACCAAAGCCCAACCCAAGGAAATGCTGCCTGTCGTCGACAAGCCGCTGATCCAGTACGCCGTGGAAGAAGCCTATTCGGCCGGCATCCGCCACATGATTTTTGTCACAGGACGCAATAAGCGGGCCATCGAAGATCACTTCGACACGGCCTACGAGCTGGAGAACGAGCTGGAGGTGGCCCAAAAGCACGCTTTGCTGGCCCTGGTGCGCTCGGTTCAGCCCGACGACATGAACTTTTCCTATGTTCGCCAGCCCCGTTCCCTGGGCCTGGGCCATGCCGTGCTGTGCGCCGAACACCTGGTCGGGCGCGAGCCTTTCGCGGTGTTGCTGGCCGACGACCTGATGGTCGGCCCGCCAGGCGGGCCTTCGGTGCTGGCGCAAATGGCCAGCCAGTTTGACCAGCTCCAGCACTCGGTGCTGGCCGTGCAGGAGGTGCCGCTGGCCCAGACGCGCCGCTACGGTATTGTGGCCACAGAGGCCGTGGCAGCCGCCGATGCGGGGCTGATGAGGGTACGCAATATTGTGGAAAAACCGGCGCCAGAACAGGCGCCATCCCGCATGGCGGTGGCCGGTCGTTACATTTTGACGCCAGCGATTTTTGGGCACATCCGCCGGCAGACCACCGGTGTGGGCGGCGAGCTGCAGCTGACCGACGGCATCTCAAGCCTGCTGGGCGAAGAAGCCGTGTACGCGCTGCAATACCAGGGCAAGCGCTACGACTGCGGCAGCAAGGAAGGCTTTCTGGAAGCCACGGTGGAACTGGCCCTGCAGCACCCGGAAGTGGGTCAGCATTTCCGCGACTACCTGAGCGCGCTCAAGCTCGGCTGATGCGCCGGGCCAGCCGGCTGGCCAGTGCAGCGCTGTTCTGGCGGGGTTTCAGGGGCGCTTCAGGAGAAATTTATCGCCGTTTGAGGACGTGGATAAAGTCGCCACCGTCGGTTTGCTGGTCGACCAGTTCATTGCCGGTCTGCTTGGCAAAGGCCTGGAAATCGCGGGTAGAACCCGCATCGGTAGAGACCACACGCAGCAGCTGGCCGGTGAACATTTCGGCCAGCGCTTTTTTGGCTTTCAAGATAGGCAGCGGGCAGTTCAGGCCGCGGGTGTCGAGTTCCTTGTCGATTTTCATGGGGGTCCTTGGGTTGCATCCATTTTAGGCAGGGCTTGGCCGCCCAGGCGCCTGGCCGCCTTCAGCCCTTGCCCCACTCCAGAAACTCCGGCTCGTAGCCCCGGCCGCGCAGCCAGTCAGCCAGCGCATAGCCGGTGCCGGCGGGCCAGCACTTGAGTTTGTCGTAGTCGTACAGCCGGTAGTCCACCAGCTCGGGCGACAGGCTGACGTCCCCGGTACACACCGCGTGGTAGGCAATGATGACCTGGTTCATGCGCTGAAAGTCATAGACGCCAATCAGGTCCAGCGAAGTGGTGTTCAGGCTGGTTTCTTCCTTGATCTCGCGGGCAATCCCCTGCTGCGGCGTTTCGCCCGCTTCCATAAAGCCGGTGATCAGCGCATACATCTTGCCCGGCCAGGCGGCGTTGCGCGCCAGCAGAACCTGGCCGTGGTACTCAATCACGGCAGCCAGCACGGGGGTGGGGTTGTTCCAGTGGGTGTAGCCGCAGGCCACGCAGCGCAGCCGGGCCTTTTCGCCGCCGTCTTCCATCTGGGTCAGCAGGGCCAGCGGGCCGGCACAGTGGGGACAGTAGTTGAATTCGTGGGTCATGGCGGGTGAAAACAGGAACAAAGAGGAAGGAATATGCTATGTTTTTTATAGCTGCTTGTGCCCGTCATGTATGGGCTAAAGCCATTTTTCGTTAAAAGTTTTTCGGCAAATCAGGCCGGAAAGACGCCGGTAGACAGGTAACGGTCACCGCGGTCGCAGATGATGAAGACAATGACCGCGTTTTCCACGGTTTTGGCGATCTCCTGGGCCACCCAGCAAGCCCCGGCCGCCGAGATACCGGCAAAAATGCCTTCTTCCCTGGCCATCCGGCGGCACATGTCTTCGGCATCGCTCTGGCTGACCAGTACCAGCTGGTCAACATGGCGGGGGTCGTAAATCTTGGGCATATAGGCCTCAGGCCATTTACGGATGCCCGGAATGCGGGAACCCTCACTGGGCTGGGCGCCAATGACCTGAATCGCCGGATTTTTTTCTTTCAGGTAGCGCGAAACACCGGTAATCGTGCCGGTGGTACCCATGGAACTGACAAAATGTGTCACCTTGCCTGACGTATCTGTCCATATTTCCGGGCCGGTGGTCTCAAAATGGGCGCGCGGGTTGTCGGCGTTGGCAAACTGGTCAAGCACCCGGCCCTTGCCCTCTTGCTGCATGCGCTCAGCCAGATCCCGGGCATTTTCCATACCGCCGCTTTTGGGCGTCAAAATCAGTTCAGCGCCAAACGCCTTCATGGTTTGGGCGCGTTCAATGCACAAGTCTTCCGGCATGATCAAGACCATGCGGTAGCCCTTGATGGCCGCGGCCATGGCCAGCGCAATGCCGGTGTTGCCCGAAGTGGCCTCAATCAGCGTGTCGCCGGGTTTGATATCGCCGCGCTCCTCGGCGCGCTGGATCATCGACAGTGCCGGGCGGTCTTTCACAGAGCCGGCCGGGTTGTTGCCTTCGAGTTTGCCCAGAATCACGTTGCCGCGCGCGGTGTTTTCAGCCGCGCCAATGCGCTGCAGCCGGGCCAACGGCGTTTTGCCAATGGCGTCTTCAATGGTTGGATAGTTCATAGCCTGCACTGTGCCATAATTTGGGGCTTCGCTCATTTCTGCCCGGGTGGTGAAATTGGTAGACGCAGGGGACTCAAAATCCCCCGCCGAAAGGCGTGCCGGTTCGATTCCGGCCCCGGGCACCA
>JANNXF010000326.1:0-13793 GCA_031409395.1 Polaromonas sp. | reverse complement strand
CGCGGGGCGTGATGTAATTTTTACCCGCCACCGGCAAGAGCGCTGGCTCCTCGTCATCGGGCTCGGTTTCCTTGGTGAAAGCTTTGTTCATTCGCTGCAAAGAATAGCATTTATGCCGGTCTGTGGCGTTCACTGCCGAGGTGGTCGGTGTGACCCCTCTCACAGGAAATAGTGCCTTGAAAACGAAAAAGCCCTAGAACATCACTGTTCTAGGGCATATCGTTTGGTGCGGCTGGCAGGAATTGAACCCACGACCCCTTGGTTCGTAGCCAAGTACTCTATCCAACTGAGCTACAGCCGCTAAGCTTTCGATTATAGCGCATTAAATGCAACTAAATGGTAGGGCGTGAGTGACTTGAACACTCGACCAAAGGATTATGAGTCCTCTGCTCTAACCAACTGAGCTAACGCCCCTTCCAACCATGGATTGTAAGGGCCTACTTGCTGTGGCTGAGGGCGGTGCTGACCAGCTTGGAGGTTATGTCGACAATCTGGATCATTTTTTCGTAGGGCATGCGCATCGGACCAATCACACCGAGCGTTCCCACCACCTGTCCATCGACCTCGTACGGAGCAGTGACTACCGACAGTTCCTGATAGGGAATGACCTGGCTTTCGCCGCCAATATAGATGCGCACACCCTCGGCCCGGCTGGAGACGTCGAGCAGTCGCATCAACTGCGCCTTCTGTTCAAAAAGATCAAAGAGCTTCCGCAAGTTGCCCATGTCGCCAGAGAAATCACTCACGGCAAGCAGGTTGCGCTCGCCCGAGATAACCACTTCATCGCGCGACTCAATGGCTTCAGAACTCACCAGCACAGCAGCTTGCATCAGCGCCGCAATTTCGCCCCTGAGTGCTTCGACCTCGTTTTGCAAACGCCCCCGCACCTCTTCAATCGCCATGCCGGCGTAATGCGAATTGAGAAAATTGGACGCTTCAATCAGTTGCGACTGGGTGTAGTCGGTTTCGGTAAAAATCACGCGGTTCTGAACGTCGCCGTCGGGCGAGACGATGATCACCAAAAAGCGCTTTTCCGACAAGCGCAGGAATTCGATATGGCGAAACACCGATGTGCGCCTTGGCGCCATGACCACGCCGACGAACTGCGAAAGGCTCGACAGCATGTGGGCCGCATTGCTCAGCACTTTTTGCGGCTGATCAGGCGCAAGCCTGGGTGCCGCCATATGCCCACCAGGTGGCATCAGGTCGCGCTGGGAGGTCAGC
Organism: Polaromonas sp.; assembly: GCA_031409395.1. Taxonomy (GTDB): domain Bacteria; phylum Pseudomonadota; class Gammaproteobacteria; order Burkholderiales; family Burkholderiaceae_C; genus Polaromonas. The sequence continues at coordinate 12,569 of JANNXF010000326.1, read as the reverse complement.
ATGGTGTCGACAAAGAGGCGGTAACCCCGCGCAGTGGGGATGCGTCCGGCAGAGGTATGTGGGCTGACGATCAGGCCAAGCTCCTCCAGGTCACTCATGACGTTGCGTATGGTGGCCGGGGACAGTTCCAGCCCGGAGGCCCTGGAAAGCGTGCGTGACCCCACCGGCTGACCATCAGCAATGTAGCGCTCCACCAGCGCTTTCAGCAACAACCGGGCACGATCATCAAGCATGCTGTCATTCTACGAAGCTTCAGCCAGCATGTTGTGATGTAATTTGGCGATGAAGTCGCAATTTCGCCATGTCGCACTGATCGGCAAGTACCACGCTCAAGGGTCCCGTTCTGCGCTGGAACACATCGCACACTTTCTGGGCACGCAGGGCTGTGAGATTTCGATTGAGCAGGACACTGCCAGCAACACCGGACTGAGTCAGTTTCCAACGCTTGACACGGCAGGCATAGGTGCTCATTGCGACCTCGCACTGGTTGTCGGCGGCGACGGCACCATGCTGGGCATAGGGCGGCTGCTCGCGCAGTTTGGCATCCCGCTGGTCGGCATCAACCAGGGGCGACTAGGCTTCATCACCGACATCGGATTCGAAGGCTACGAAGACACGCTCAAACCCATGCTGCGTGGCGAATACGAGGAAGACCGGCGCTGGATGATGCAGGCCAAGGTGGTGCGCGATGGGCGCTGTGTGTTCAGCGCAACGGCCATGAATGATGTGGTTGTCAATCGCGGTGCAACGGCCGGCATGGTTGAACTCAGGGTCGAAGTCGATGGCCGCTTTGTGGCCAACCAGCGCGCTGACGGACTGATCATTGCGTCGCCGACCGGTTCCACTGCCTATGCGCTTTCTGCCGGCGGGCCATTGCTGCACCCTTCAATTGCCGGCTGGATACTGGTTCCAATTGCGCCGCATACCTTGTCAAACAGGCCGATTGTGCTTTCAGACACTGGAGAAATTACTATTGAAATAGTCGCAGGCAGGGATGCCAGCGCCAACTTTGACATGCAGTCGCTGGCCAGCTTGCTGCACGGCGACCGGATTAGCGTGAGGCGGTCAGAGCATCAGATGCGTTTTCTGCATCCCAAGGGATGGAGCTATTTTGATACCCTTCGCAAAAAACTCCACTGGAACGAAGGCGTGGCCTGAGGCCGACGCTGAACCTGGCCGGAACTGATTTATGAGCCTCATACGTATCTCGCTGCGCGATTTTGTGATCGTCCATGAACTGGACCTGGATTTGACTGGCGGATTCACCGTACTCACGGGTGAAACGGGTGCCGGCAAGTCGATATTGATTGACGCGCTTCAGCTGGCGCTAGGTGCGCGAGCCGACGCTGGCGTGGTTCGTGAAGGCGCACTGCGCTGCGAGATCAGCGCCGAATTTGATTGCCCCACCGGTCTGACGCCATGGCTGGCGCAAGCGGGCTTTGAAGCCGGTGACAGCTTGCTGCTGCGCCGCACCATTGATGCGCAAGGAAAAAGCCGGGCATGGATCAATGGCAGCGCGGCGACGGCCACCCAGCTTCGGGACATCGCCGACCAGTTGGTGGACATTCATGGCCAACATGCCTGGCAAAGCCTGACCCGCCCCGATGCCGTGCGCGGCTTGCTCGACTCCTACGCGAATGTGCTGACAGACAAACTCTCGCGGCTTTGGACCGAATGGCGCGCAGCCCAGAAAGTAGTGACGCAGGCGCGAGAGGCGCAAGGCAGCCTGCAACGCGAACAGGAACGCCTCGCTTGGCAAATCGGCGAACTGGGAAAGCTGGCACCTGTCGCTGATGAGTGGGACGATCTGAACGCCCAGCACGGCCGCCTGTCAAACGCCCAAGCCCTGCGCGACGCCGTACAAACGGCGGTTGACGCTTTGCAAGAGCTGGACGATAACGCCATTTCGCTGCTCGGCCGCGCCATTGCTTCGCTACAAAATCAGGAGCATATTGAGCCGGAATTTACGGGGCTTATAGAGGTTTTGAACGGTTCACTGGCGCAGATGGAAGACACCGTACATTCCCTCAACAGCTATGCAAGACACGCCGAACTTGAGCCGCAGCGGCTCGCAGAACTCGATGATCGCCTGGCACTCTGGATCAGTCTGGCCCGGCGTTACAAGCGCGCCCCTGCCGACCTGCCCGAATTGCTGGCGTCGTGGCAGACAGAACTGCAAAAGCTCGATGAAGCCGCAGACCTGGCCCAACTGGAAAAAAATGAAAGCGAGGCCAAGGCAGCCTGGCTGGCAGAAGCCCGCCTGGTTTCCGGGTCGCGCACCCAGGCAGCCCCCCAACTGGCCAAGGCCATCACGCAGGCCATGCAGGGTCTGGGCATGCAGGGTGGCAAGTTCGAGGTAGCCCTCACGGCGCTGGAGCAGCCGGCCCAGCACGGGCTTGAGCAGGCCGAATTTCTGGTGGCAGGCCACAGCGGCAGCACACCACGGCCGGTGGGCAAGGTTGCGTCGGGTGGCGAGTTGTCACGCATTGCGTTGGCAATTGCCGTGACGACCAGCCAGCTGGGACAGGCGCAAACCCTGATTTTTGACGAAGTGGATTCCGGCGTCGGCGGCGCCGTGGCTGAAACCGTAGGCCGCCTGATGAAACAACTGGGCAAAGACCGCCAGGTGATGGCAGTGACCCACCTGCCCCAGGTCGCGGCCTGCGCCGACCAGCACCTCGTGGTGGCCAAGCGCGCAGAAAATGGCAAGACATTGAGCACCGTCAACCACGTCAGCAGCGAACCGCGCGTGGCCGAGATTGCCCGCATGCTGGGTGGTGAGCGTTTGTCGAGCACCACGCTTGCACACGCCAAGGAAATGCTGGGCCAATGAAGACCCGTCTGGAAATCGTCCTCATCACCGGGATGTCGGGCTCGGGAAAATCAGTGGCCCTGCATGCGCTGGAAGACGCCGGCTACTACTGCGTGGACAACTTGCCACCCGAGCTGCTCATGCCTTTTGTGGCGCTTGAGCAGCAGCACGGCGCCAGCAAAGTCGCTGTGGCCATGGACGTGCGAAGCGCCACCTCCTTGCCACTGGTGCCGCAGTTATTGCGCGAACTCAGGCAGCTGCAGACCCAAGGCGTGACCATGCAGTCGCTGTTTCTGGATGCCAATACAGAGACGCTGGTGCGGCGCTTTTCCGAAACCCGTCGCCTTCATCCCTTGTCACGCATTGACGCCTCTGACCAGCACCGGGCACTGGTCGACGCGATCGAGCTTGAGCGTGAACTGCTCGGCGAGATGCGCGAGCAGGCGCACGTCATCGACAGCAGCATGATTCGCTCGTCGCAGTTGCAGGGCTACGTCAAGTCGCTGATTTCTGCGCCGGCAACCCAGCTCACCCTGGTGTTTGAGTCGTTTGCCTTCAAGCGCGGTGTTCCGCTCGATGCCGACTATGTGTTTGACGTCCGCATGCTCGCCAACCCGCACTACGAGTCTGGCCTGAGGCACCTGACGGGACTCGACAAGCCCGTTGCAGACTACCTGAAGTCGCACGCTGAAGTCGCCGACATGTTCAGCCACATCGAACAATTTCTCAATCACTGGCTGCAGGCCCTGGTCAGAGACCACCGCAGCTATGTCACGGTGGCGATTGGCTGCACTGGCGGCCAGCACCGTTCGGTCTATCTGGCAGAGACGCTGGCAGAAGCGTTTGGCAAGCATTGGCCAACCCTGAAGCGACATCGCGAACTGGACGTCAGGTAAGCCTTCAGCAACACCGTCAGTCGCCGGACTGAGCGCCTGTCAGATTGCCCTGGGCCAGCAGTTTGCGAATGGGCGCTGGCAACCCCAAACCGGGCCAGGCAGCGGGACTGAACCAGTCACCGGGCGATGCTCCCTCGTCCGCCGCTTTCGGCATGGCCTGACTGGCGCCAAAGCCTGCCACCCAGGGTGAAAGATGCAGATCCTTGTGTGTCAGCACATGCAGGAAATGCGGCAGCGGTACAAGCCGGGACTGCACACTTGCCGGTAAAAATGCCTGTAATACGTCGTCGCTCTCAAATACCGGCAGGCAATACAGTCCGCCCCATATCCCTCGTGCGGGGCGCTTCTCAAGCCACACCGAACCGTCCGGTTTTTGCGCCCATAACAGACTCAGCGCTTGCGCACTGCGTTTGAGCTTGCGAGTCTTGACCGGGTATTTTTCGGGATCACCGTGCTCACTGGCCTGACACAAGGCCTGTACGGGGCACAGCAGGCACTGCGGCTGACGGCCGGCACAAAGGGTTGCGCCCAGGTCCATCAGGCCCTGCGTGTAGCGCGGCATCTGCTCGGCAAGATCGCTGTGCGGCAACAGATCCGTCGCCTTGTCCCACAGCGCACGCTCATTGGCGCTTTGCGCCAGGTCTGCCGAAAAGCCCAGCACCCGCGTCAGCACACGTTTGACGTTGCCGTCCAGAATCGCCACACGTTCCCCAAAACAAAACGACGCGATCGCCGCAGCAGTGGAACGGCCTATGCCGGGCAAGGTCTGAAGCTGCTCAGCCGAACGTGGAAACTGTCCTGCGTGGCGTGCCATCACCTCCTGCGCGCAGCGGTGCAGATTGCGGGCACGGCTGTAGTAACCCAGGCCGCTCCACAGGGCCAGCACGTCATCTTGCTCCGCTGCAGCCAGCGCACTCACCGTGGGAAAGCGCTGCAGAAACCGGGGGTAGTAGTCGAGCACGGTGCTCACCTGGGTCTGCTGAAGCATGATTTCGGACAGCCAGACACGGTAGGGTTCACGCGTGTTTTGCCAGGGCAGGCTGTTGCGCCCATGCGTTTTTTGCCAGCTCACCACGGCCGCAGAAAAACCGTCAGCTTCGTTGACCGTTTGCTTCAGGTTTGGCCTAGCGTTGACCACCAGCATGCGCCGCCCCATGTGTCAAAAAGTGTGCCGCCCCATCACGCAAACTCAGGCCGTCTCGGTCAGGGCGGCGCTCACCGATGGCTCGGCGTCATCCGGCACCGGCAAGGGCGGCGCGCTCAGAAGATGCGAGGTCAACTCTGTCAGCTTGGTGTCCAGTTCGTTGAGCACGCTTTCCTGTGCGTCAATTTCGGCAATCCGCTCATCTAGGCCAGAAGCGGCCTGCTGGATGCGCTCAATGGCCTCCAGTCGGCGGGCGAAATTACGGCGTCTTTCGCGCAACTGCGCATCCAGTTGCGATGCGGCCGACTTGTTCCACAACTCCACCTCCCCGAGGGCAGACTCGTAGACCACCCGCAGGCGGGTTGCCAAAGCGCGAACCAGGCGCTCTGAAAACTCTGGCTGCGAGAGTTTCAACACATTGGCCACGCCAAGGTATTGCAGATGGCTGCGTTCAATCAGCGCCAGGTCGCGCTGGTAAAGCGTCAATTCAGGTTCTTTGGGGGCTTGCAGCGAAAAGCTGAACTCGGCATTGAGCTGCCGGAAAGAGGCCGTCAGCATGGACTGAATGTCGCCGCTCAGGGTTTGGGCTTTTTGCAAGCCTTCACGCAGCCGTGAAAAGGTCTGGCCATAGGCTTTTTTAACGCCCAGCTTGATGCCCGGCTGTTTCAGCGCGTGGGTCAGTTCGGCAAGCTCCACCCGCAATGTGGGCGTACCGAGAAGGTTGAAAACCTCCCTGAGCAGCTTGAGGTGAACCGAGCGCACCGCATAAATCTTGGCACCGCTGGTGTCGAACTCGGCCTGCTCCTGCTCGATACGGCTGCGCATGTGCTTGATGACCGAGACATTTTTGCCCCGCAGGCCACGCAACTCGATCATTTGTTCGGCCAGATCGCGCCGGCGAATGTGCATGGCACGGCCCGCCTCAACCCGCAGCTCGCCAATGCCGACCGACACAGCGGTACGCAGGATTTTCTGGCGCTGGCCCATCACCCCTTCACCCAGCGCCACCTCCAGCGCCGGCAACTGGCTCGCCTGCAAAAGCGCCTTGTCGCGGGTGACCTTGGCGACCAGCCCCTTTTGCGCAGAAACAGGAATGACCTGTGAATTGGGCAGACCCAGAATGCTGGCTGAGGTGGCGCGCTGCCGGTCGATCTGGGCCTGCACCTGCTCGGGGGTGCTCAGCGCATCCCACAGGGTGTCAATCTTGTTGAGCACCACCAGCCGTGTTTCGGTGCCCTCGCCCTCGGTGATCAGGTGCTCGCGCCAGATCGCCAGATCGGACTTGGTCACGCCGGTGTCTGCGGCCAGGATAAACACCACCGCATGGGCCTGGGGAATCAGGCTGACCGTCAGTTCGGGTTCGGCGCCAATGGCGTTGAGGCCTGGCGTATCCAGAATCACGAGCCCCTGTTTGAGCAGGGGGTGCGCAATGTTGATCAGCGCGTGGCGCCATTTCGGCACCTCCACCAGCCCGTCAGGGCCGGCCAGCGGATTGTCTTCGGGACTGTCGTCGTGCCAAAAACCGAGGGCACGGGCTTCATCTTTGGTGACATGGCGAACCTCGGCGACCTTCTCCAGTGCCTGGGCCAGTTGCGCCGGGTCATTCACATCCAGGTCAATACGGGTCCATTTTTCAGGCACCATGCGCCATTCCATAAGCGCCTGTTTTTGCAGACGTGTCTCAATCGGCAAAAGGCGCAGGCAGGGCGGTACGTCCGCGTCATAGCCCAGTTCGGTCGGACACATGGTGGTGCGCCCGGCGCTCGCCGGCATGATGCGCCGGCCATAGCTGGCAAAAAAGATGGCATTGATGAGTTCGGATTTGCCGCGCGAAAACTCGGCCACAAAAGCCACCATGACCTTGTCAGAGCGCACCCGCGCCTCCAGTCGACGCAGCCGCTCTTCTACCGCAGCATCCAGCAGGTCATGGTCTTTCATCCACTCAGCCAGCAGTTTCAGGCGCAGCGCAAATTCGCGACGCCATATGCCGTGCAGATCAAATTGTTTGTTAAAAGACATGGTCAACCGTAGAAATGTTCATCAAAAGTCGCTGCACGACCCGCCTCAGGGTTTTGCGTTCAAAATGCCTGGCGCCCACTGCCAGTCGCGTCCTGGCGCCGGGTCTGGCCGGAGGTTCATGGGCAATATAGCATCGCCAACCCCAAAGAACTAACGGCTTACCCACCACAAACTCAGCGTTTTTGGCAGCTGATGCAGTAAAAAGTGGAACGTTGGCCTTGGCGGAGGGTTTTAATGGGTGTGGCGCACACCCGGCATGGCAGGCCAGCCCGGTTGTAAACCATGGCGTCCAGCTGGAAATGGCCCGCCTCTCCCTGGGCATTGGAGAAATCCCTGAGCGTACTTCCTCCTTTTGTAACGGCTTGTGTCAAAACCTGCTGAATGGCGCGGTGAAGCAACGCCGCCCGCGGCTTGCTGATCTGGCCGGCCGGGGTGGTGGGACGAATACCCGCCATAAACAGCACTTCGGAGGCGTAAATATTACCCACGCCCACCACCGCCTCGCCGGCCAGCAAGACCTGCTTGATCGCCGTCTGCCGGCACTTGAGCGCCTGGTGAAACGCCACCGCTTCAAATGCATCGGTGAGAGGCTCCACCCCCAGGCGGCCGAGCAGCTTGCGCGCTACCGGGTCGGTTTCGCTGCTGGCGTAGACCACAGCACCAAAGCGGCGCGGGTCGTTCAGGCGCAAAGTGCCCAGGCTGGTCACCATGTTGAAATGATCGTGTTTGCCGGGCTCGGGCAAGGTGACGCCGAAGCTCACGCTGCCAGACATGCCCAGATGTATCAGCAACAAACCATTGCTCAAATCCAGTAGCAGGTATTTGCCACGGCGGCGCACGCCCAGCACCTGCTGGCCGGGAAGTTGCTGCGGGTCACACCCCAGCGGCCAGCGCAGGGGCTTGCCCATAGCCACGGCGTCAATGCGGGCACCGGCGATGCGGTCTGCAAAGCTCAGTCGGGTCACTTCTACTTCGGGCAGTTCAGGCATGGGCTTTCAGACAGTTTGGGATACCCGGCCAACCGCAAAGCGGGTACGGTGAAAAAGGGGGCTGAAACACGGCGGGGTGGCTTCAATTATCATGGACTGATGAAGAAAAAACTTGGCCTTGCTTTGAGCTGCCTGTGGCTGGCGGCTCCTGTGGTCATGGCGCAAACCGCTGCGCCTGAAACTGCACCGCCCGTTCCACCGTCAGGGCTGGCCGAAGACCGGGCGGCCCAGGAAGCAGCGCCGTCATCCCCCCTCGACAGCGCTCTTTTTTACCAGCTCCTGGTGGGTGAAATCAACCTGCAGCAAGGCGAACCTGCCGCCAGTTTTGCCCTGATGCTGGATGCCGCCCGAAAAACCAGCGATGCCCAGCTTTACCAGCGCGCCACCGACATCGCCTTGCAATCCCGCTCTGGCGATGCTGCCCTGCAGGCCGCGCGCGCCTGGAAGCAGCAGCAACCGGCCTCGCGCGAGGCCAACCGCTATGTGCTGCAAATCCTGATTGCCCTGAACCGCATTGCCGAGACCCTTGAGCCGCTGAAAACCGAAGTCCAGACGGCGACCGATTCCGAACGCCTGGCGGTTCTGGCCGCCGTACCGCGCGCCTATGTCCGCGCCAGCGACAAAAAACTGGCCAGCACCGTGGTTGAAGAAGCCCTGGCCAGTCAGTTGAACAACCCCGCCACGGGCAGCGCCGCCTGGACTGCGGTGGGACGCATGCGCCTGGCCGCTGGCGACACGGCGGGCGCACTGGTGGCCGCCAAACAGGCCCAGGGGTTTGACGCACGCGCAGAAGGCCCTGTATTGCTGGCGCTGGAGCTGATGGACCCCAAATTGCCGGAAGCGCAAACGCTGGTGCTGAAGTACCTGGACGGCAATCCGAAAGCGCTGCCTGAAATTCGCATGGCGTATGCACGCGCACTGCTCGACATGCAGCGCTACGCCGAAGCCACCGCCCAACTGCAAACCGTGACCCGTGAAAAACCCGATTTCGCCGAGAGCTGGCTGGTGCTGGGCTCCTTGCAGCTGCAAGACAACCAGCTCGCGCCAGCGCAAGCATCACTGGAGCGCTACGTCGCACTGACCCTGCAGCAGGGCTCTGAGGCGGAACGCAAGCGCGGTCTTGACCAGGCCTACCTGTCGCTGTCGCAACTGGCCGAAAAGCGCAAAGACTATGTAGCGGCAGAAAACTGGCTGAAGAAAATTGAAAACTCCTCCGACCTTGCGCTGGCCCAGGCCCGGCGAGCGTCTATTCTGGCCAGCCAGGGCAAGCTCGAGGAAGGCCGCCAGCTGATTCGCCAGTTGCCCGTGCGCAGCCCGGACGATGCACGCGTCAAGCTCAATGCCGAAGTCGGCCTGCTCCGGGAGTTCAAGCAATACCAGCTTGCCTACGACCTGCTGGCGCAAACCATCGCCAAGACTCCAAATGAGGCAGACCTGGTGTACGACCAGTCCATGATGGCCGAAAAACTGGGGAAACTCGACGAAATGGAGCAGTTGCTGCGCCGGGTGATGGAACTCAAGCCCGACTACCACCACGCCTACAACGCGCTCGGTTATTCGCTGGCAGACCGTAAGGTACGCCTGCCGGAAGCCCGCGAACTGATCCGCAAGGCCCTTGAATACGCCCCGGCCGATCCCTTCATCAAGGACAGTCTGGGCTGGGTTGAATTTCGCATGGGCAACGCAACGCAAGCCGTTGAAATTTTTGAGGCCGCCTACAAGGCCAGGCCCGACGCTGAAATTGCCGCACATTTCGGCGAGGTGCTCTGGAGCCTGGGTCAGCGTGAGCGCGCTGTCGCCATCTGGAAAGAAGGCCGGCTCCTGAACCCCGACAACGAGACGCTGCTCGAAACGCTCAAGCGCCTGCAGGTCAAGCTGTGACCGGGTGCGCCGCGTGCTGCTGACTGCCCGCCTGCGTTCAGCACTGATTTCCGCCAGCCTGATCGCTACTTTTTTGATAGCTGGTTGCGCCCGTACTTCGGGGGCTACAACCCAAAAACACTTGCAAAATGAGCTGTGGACAGGGCGTATCAGCCTGCAGGTGCAGAGTGAACCAGCGCAGTCGTTCTCGGCCGGGTTTGAACTCAGGGGCAAGCTTGAACAAGGCGATCTGACACTGATCAGCCCCCTGGGCAGCGTACTGGGTGTCATGCGCTGGTCGCCCCAAGAGGCGGTGCTGGACTCGGGTAACCAGAAAATTCAGCGCTTTGCGTCAGCCGACGATTTGATGGCACAAGCCACTGGCGCGGCCCTGCCCCTGAGTGCCCTGTTTTCATGGCTCAAGGGCGACAGCGTGAGCATCAGCGGCTGGTCTGCCGACCTGTCGCGCTTCAGCGAAGGCCGTATTTCAGCCACAAGAACCTTGCCCGCACCGCAGGCTGATCTTCGTGTCGTGCTCGATCAATAAGACGGCGGGCGCTAACGCGTACCGCACTGTTCATCCATCAACCACCTTCCTGCCGCTGTTGTGAACGCAATGCAGTCCTCCCCTACGTCAAGGCCCGTGAAAGCCCTGTACGACGTGCCCGCACCGGCCAAGCTCAACCTGTTTTTGCACATCACCGGACGCCGGCCTGATGGCTACCATTTGCTGCAATCCGTTTTCATGCTGATCGACTGGTGCGACACGTTGCATTTTGAGCTGCGTAGCGACGGAAAGATCAGCCGCGCCGACATCACACCTCCGCGCCGTGGCAACACCCCTTTTGCCGAAACCCTGCCTGCCGAAGACCTGACAGTGCGGGCCGCGCGGGCGCTGCAAGCGGCCTGCGGCACCCGCCTGGGCGTGCACATCAGCCTTGAAAAGCGCATTCCGTCGCAGGCCGGCATGGGTGGCGGGTCGTCCGATGCGGCCAGTTGCCTGCTGGCGCTGCAGCGCCTGTGGGGTGTGCGCCTGCCGCCAGAAGCCCTGCAGGCCCTGGCACTGTCACTGGGCGCAGATGTCCCTTTTTTCCTGTCGGGCGGCCATGCGTGGGTAGAAGGAATTGGCGAGAAAATCACCCCCATTACCCTGCCGCCCGCGCGCTTTCTGGTGGTCAAACCTCCCGCCGGACTGTCGACACAAGGTATTTTCAGTGCACCGGAGCTAAAACGCGATACAGGAACTGCTACAATCCAAGGCTTTGCTGCAAATGCTGATGGCCAGGTTTTCAAAATGTTTGAATACGGCCAAAACGACTTGCAGCCGGTCGCCCAGAGACTGTGTCCGCAAATTGGCCAATCGCTTGATTGGCTGAAAACGCAACACCTTGAAGGGCGTATGACCGGCTCGGGAAGTGCTGTATTTGCACCATTGCCGCATGCGTTTGACGCGTCCGGGCTGTCAGGAATTCCTGATGACTGGACAATCCGCACATGCAGCAATCTGGAGTCACATCCGCTGCTCAATTGGTAACATAATTGGGCCTTCGGCAGGCTTTCAGGCAATGCGTGAAGTACGAAAGATAGACAAGTTATAGGTTGGTTGCTGATGGGTTTCGTGGGCTGATTTCAGCCCGTGTTTCAACAGCAGCTGTCCTGTGTAGGGGTGTCGCCAAGTTGGTTAAGGCACCGGATTTTGATTCCGGCATTCGCAGGTTCGACTCCTTCCACCCCTGCCAAATTTAAAGACCTGAGGGCATTGCCCTCAAAGGTAAAAGCCTGCGGGCAGTGGCCCAAGGCTACGGGCCCGTGCAGACTCTCCCGGTGCGGGTCTGCCTGTTTTGGAGACACCGCGCAACAGGCACTCACTGCCAAGTCCCTGTTGCAGCCGGTTTCCCCGGGCGTATTTGCTTCGATCATCATTTCAGCCACGTTCAAGTCTAAAAGCAAATACCCGCTGGGCCTCACATGCAAACGCACCACCCCGACTTCATGGTTTTCACCGGCAACGCCAACCCGGCGATGGCTGCCGAGATTGCGCAAAACCTGGGCATCTCACTGGGCGCCGCCCATGTGGGACGTTTTTCAGACGGTGAAGTCACCGTGGAAATTCAGCAAAACGTGCGGGCGCGTGACGTGTTCGTGGTGCAGTCCACCTGCGCACCGACCAACGACAACCTGATGGAACTGCTCATCATGGTCGATGCACTGAAACGGGCATCGGCTGAGCGCATCGCCGCCGTGATTCCGTATTTTGGCTACGCCCGGCAAGACCGCCGCCCGCGCTCGGCACGGGTGCCGATCACCGCCAAGGTGGTGGCCAACATGCTGCAAGCCGTGGGCGTGTCGCGCGTTTTGACCATGGACCTGCACGCCGACCAGATTCAGGGTTTTTTCGACATTCCGGTCGACAATATTTATGCCTCGCCTGTCCTGCTGGGTGACTTGCGCCAGAAAAACTACACCGACCTGATGGTGGTGTCGCCCGACGTGGGCGGCGTGGTGCGTGCCCGCGCGCTGGCCAAGCAGCTCGGCTGCGACATGGCCATTATTGACAAGCGCCGTCCCAAGGCCAACGTGTCCGAAGTGATGCATGTGATTGGTGACATTGAAGGCCGCAACTGCGTCATCATGGACGACATGATTGACACGGCCGGCACGCTGGTCAAGGCTGCTGAAGTGCTGAAAGAGCGCGGCGCCAAAAAGGTTTACGCCTACTGCACGCACCCGATTTTCTCGGGTCCGGCCATTGAGCGCATTGCCCAGGGCGACGCACTCGACGAAGTGGTGATTACCAACACCATTCCCCTGAGCGACAACGCCCAGGCCTGCAAAAAAATTCGCCAGCT
>JANNXF010000325.1:0-7441 GCA_031409395.1 Polaromonas sp. | reverse complement strand
CTGATGATGCGGCTGACCGTCGCCAGGCCCACACCCGTGCCGGGAAATTCTGACGCCGCATGCAGGCGCTGGAACGGGTTAAACAGCTTGTCGGCATAGGCCATGTCAAAGCCGGCACCGTTGTCGCGGACAAAAAATACCGGCAGACCGGCGACGTCAGGGGTTTGCCCGACGCTGATCACGGCGTCGGCCTGCCGCGAGGTGAATTTCCAGGCATTGCCCAGCAGGTTCTCCATCACCATCCGCAACAGCCGTCCGTCGCCCTGTGCCTGCAGCCCGCGGTCAATGTGCACAGTCACCGAGCGCTCCGGTTGCCGCTCCCGCCATGCCTCCAGACTGCGGCGGGCCAGCGCCGACAGGTCCACCGATTCGGTCTGCAACTGCATGCGCGACACCTGGGCCAGTGCCAGCAGGTCTTCAATCAGTTGCCCCATCTGGGCCACACCGGCCTGGATGCGCGCCAGGTAGTGCTGCACCTTGTCACTGGCCTGGCCCGTGAGCTGTTTGGCCAGCAAACGGCTAAAGCCGTCAATCGTATTGAGCGGCGAACGCAGATCATGGGACACCGAGTACGAAAAGGCCTCCAACTCCTGGTTGGACAGGCGCAAGGCCGCTTCAATCGCCTTGATTTCGGTGATGTCCGCGTCGATGCCGACCCAGAAGGCAATCTCATTGCGCTCGTCCAGCACGGGCGACGCCCGGTAGGCCATGGTGTGGCAGCTGCCATCCTGGGCCAGCAGCCGCCGCACCCCCGAATACTGCGAGCGGCTGGCCACGGCCCGCTGCCAGTTGGCACGGACCTCGGGAAGGTCCTCCGGATGCACCACGGAAAACCATTGCGTGCCCTCCCAGTTTTCGAGGCTGCCGCCGACCAGCTCAAACCAGGCACGGTTGAAATAGCGCACGGCGCCTTGCGGGTCCGCCGTCCACACCACCTGGGGCGCCTGCTCGGCAAGGGCGCGAAACAAGGCCTCCTGGCGCGCCAGGGCCAGGGTTCGCTCTGTGACTTTTTTCTCCAGGCTGGTGTTCAGCTGGTTGACCTCGGCCAGCAACTGGGCGTTCTCGATGGCGGCAGATGCCAGCTGGGCCAACTCGACCGCCACATACTCGTCTTGCTGGGTGAAATCACCCTCGTATTTGTCCGACAGCTGGAGCAGCCCGATGTTTTTACCGTTTCGCCCGGTTAAGGGCACCGCCAGCCAGCCCCGCAGGGCCGGGCTGCCATCCGCGTCTTGCGCCTGCCGCCCGCGCGCATTGGCTTCGAGCTGGGCCTGCGTCATGCGCAGGGTGCGGTTGCTGCCGCACACCAGTGCCTCGATGCCGGTGCCACTGACGAGGGCGGAACGCGCGGAATAACCGGCGTATTTGTCTGACAGTGAGCGCGCGCTCACAGCTTGCGTCCAGTCGCTGCCCACAATGAACCATACCGCGGCGTGGTGCGCCCCAATCACACCGCGCGCCTGCTCGGCCACCTCCTGCACGGTGCCCTCCAGCGTCTGGTGCCAGGTAATGGCCTGGGCGGCATCGGCCGCACGCTGCAAGGTAAACAGGTATTCCTGTACCTCGTGTTCTGCCTTGACCTGGGCACTGATGTCCAGCGCCACAACAAAGCGGGCAGCCCGGCCCGCATACTGAATGGGTTGCGACACCACATTCACCGGAAACATTGATGCGTCCTTGCGCCGGTGCCGCCACGATGCCGGGCGCAGGGACAGGTCTGACGCAAAATGCTCCCGCAAGCGCGCCTGGTCGACCTCATGGCGAATGTCAAACAGGGTCATGGCCATGAACTCTTCTGCCGAATACCCGTAGCTTTGAACCGCGGCGTTGTTGACGGTCAGAAACTGTTTGCTGACATCGTCAAACACCCACATCGGCACCGGTGCCGAATTGAACAGCGCGGCATAGCGGTGCTCGCTGTCTCTCAGCGCCTGCTCGGCCAGCTTGCGTTGGCTGATGTCGCGCTCGACCGCCACCCAATGGGTGTACCAGCCCGTCGAATCGGCCACCGGAACGATGTCCAGCTCGATCCAGAAGGCCTCACCGGTCTTGGTGTAATTGATCAGTTCAGAGCGGACCGGCTGCCACTTTTTGAGCGCGCGGCTGATCCGGTCAAGTTCGGCGCGGTCGGTTTGCGGGCCCTGCAACAGCCGGGGCGACTGGCCCAGCACCTCCTGGCGGCTGTAGCCGGTGCGGCGCTCAAACGCATCGTTGACAAAAACAATGCGCGGGCCCGGCTCATCAAGGGCTTCGGCTTCGGTGATGAGCACAATGTCATTGAGGCGGGAAATGCAGGTTTCCAGCAGGCGCAAATGCTCATGCGACTCGTGCTGTTTGGTGATGTCGCTGAGGGCGCCGGCAAGCCGCACCACCTTGCCGTTCTCCAGCAGGGCGCGGCCCTCGGTCCGCACCCGGATGCGCCGCCCTTTGGCGGTGATCAGCGGCAGTTCCAGGTCCCAGGGGGTCGCGTCGCGCAGGGCGGCCTCTACCGCCGCCCGTATCACTGGCCGGGCTTCCGGTGCATAAAACCCGATGGCCTCGTCCAGCGAGACGGGAGTGCCGGGCGCCAGCTCATGGATGCGGTAAATCTCATCGGACCAGTAAGGCGTCATGGTGTCAAACACCAGCTCCCAGCCGCCCACCCGGGCAATCGCGCCGGCGCGGTTGAGCATCTCGGTCACGCGCGCCACATCCAGTTCGGCCTGCTTGCGTGGGGTGATGTCCTGAATCACGCCCGAGCGGCGCAGGGGCTGCGCGCTGCCACTCTGGCCATGCATACGGCCGACCAGATGAATCCAGCGCAGCTCGCCCGCTGGCGTCACGACGCGAAACTCGGTGGCCAGCGGCGTGCCCGCCTCATCAGCGGCTTTGCGCAAGGCCTCAAACGGTGCACGGTCGGCAGGGTGAATCACCTGCAGCAGCGCCGGGTAGCTGCCGTCAAAAAACGCCGGGGCCAGGCCCAGCAGTTCGTAGGCCTCGTCAGAGCACCAGATCCGCTGCGTGTCGGGGTTGAACTGCCAGTAGCCGATGCGTCCTAAGCGCTGGGCATCCTGCAGGTTTTCCTGCACTGCACGGCTGCGCTCCAGCTCTGCCTCCAGGGCAGCGCGATGCGCCTGCAGGGAGTCGGTCATGCGGTTGAACCCTGCGGCAATTTTGGAAAACTCCCCGCTTGTGCCTGTCGCGCCCGCTGCGATGTGCACATCCAGCCGCCGTTTTTCAACCTGCTCGATGGCCTGAAGAATCTGGTGGGTCGGGTCCAGAATCGCGCGCCCACCCATCATCCAGGCAATCCATCCGCCCAGAAAAGCCACCAGCGCCAGCACCATGAGCTCCAGTCCCAGTTGTTTGCGCACGGGCGAGACCACCCAGTCCCGGTCGGCACTCACGGCGATGAAAAACGGGGCGTCTGCCGACGGCCCGGACGGCGCGAACGCATAAAGGCGCTGGCGGCCTTCGCGGTCCGGGGCTTCACCCGCGCCGGTGCGCATGGTTTTCAAGGCCTCCTGAAGCAAGGGGCTGGTCAGGCGCTGCCCGATCACGGCCGAACCCTCGGGGTTGGCCGCCAGCACCGTCCCCAGGCGGTCGGTGATGACCAGCCGCCCACCCGCTGGCAAGGAGGCATCCGCCACGGACCGGGAGAGTTCGTCCAGATCCAGGCCGGCAAAGGCAACCGCCGTCATGTCGCCCGCGCGGCTTTTCACAGGCATCGTGAAAGTGATCAGCGGCTTGCCCGTCACCCGGCCCACGGTGTAATTGCCAACGACAAAATCCCGCCGCGCCAAGGTGGCCTGAAAATAATCGCGGTCGCCCACAAAAGGCATCGCTGCATTGTCAGCACCATGGCAAAAAAAGTGACCGTCAAGACCGATAAGCCCCAGATTGACATAGGCCGGCAGCTGTTGGTTCAGGGCCGAAAAGTAGGCCGGGCAATCCGTCACGCGGCCCTCCAGCAAGCCCGGCACATGGGCGACCGACAGCAGAACCTGGCGCGCCGAATCGGCCACCCGGGCCTGGTTGGCAGCGACCAGCGTGGCGGCGAATTTCAGGTTGTTACCAGCGCGGGTGATGGCGGCATCGGCACTCAGCCAGGCCTTGATCACGGACAGGCCCAGCAGGGGAATGACCGCGGCCACCACCAGCACGACGAGCCGGGTGCGCAGCGTGATCTCTAGCTTCATCGCATCAGTCTTTCAAGCCAAAAGGAAAACGGAGCACGCCAACCACGTTTGCCGGCAGCGCAGGGGGGCGGTTGCGGGAAAGGCAATCAACCCGAGGCGATGGACTCGTTCACACCCAGCCAGTAGGCCTGCAGACGGTTGAGTTTTTCGGTGAATTCGGCGAAATCGACCGGCTTGCGGACGAAGCCGTTGGCGCCGCTGCGGTAGCAGGCAATCATGTCAGACCGCTCACTTGACGAGGTCAGCATGACCACGGGCACCAGCGCCGTCAGGGGGTTGCTGCGCACGCTTCGCAGCACATCCAGCCCCGAAAGTTTGGGCAGCTTCATGTCCAGCAGGATGAACGAGGGCTGCTTTTGCGTGTCGCGCCCGGCCTGGTGGCCCTGCCCAAACAGGTAGTCCAGGGCCTCGGCGCCATCGCGGGCCACCGCAATCTCGGCCGTGACGCCGTGGTCTTCAAGCGTCAGCGCGGTCAGTTCAAGGTGGTCAGGGTTGTCCTCGACCAGCAGTATCAGCTTGTCCTTCATGCAGTCTCTTTCGGCACATGTCAGTTGATGTTTTTAATGATTTTGTCGTTTTCATCATATTAACAACTTGCGTGCACCAAGGCCAGCCCTGTTCGCCCCGGGCGCTCCGCTGACGCCCTGGGCCCACCCTACTGCCAGCGCGGAATCGCTTCGTCCTTGAGCTGGCTTTTGCGGTCGGCGTAGTCGGGCATGATGGATTCCACCGTGCTCCAGAAACGCGGGCTGTGGTCCATCACGCGCAGGTGGCTCAGTTCATGCGCCACCACATAGTCGATCACGCTCATGCGAAAGTGCACCAGCCGCCAGTGCAGGCGAATCGCGCCGTCAGCCGTGGCACTGCCCCAGCGCGTACCGGCATTGCTGAGCGACAGCTTGTTCCAGCGCACACCGAGTTGCGGCGCGAAATGATTCAGCCGCTCCTCAAAAATCCGTTTGGCCTGCCGCATCAGCCAGGCCTGCACAGCATCGCGAATCCGCTCCGGCGCGGCGTCGTGCGGCAGGCTGACGTACAGCGTCAGGCGCGGCGCACCGGGCGGCGGCTGCGCGTCAGTGTGCAGCTGGGCGCCGGTGCTGGCACTGCCTGGCAACGCCGGGCGGTGGCGCGAATCAATCACCACCCTGACCGGCTCGCCCAGAAAAGGCAGCGTGGCGCCGTCTTTCCATTCAATCCGGGTTGACTCCAGCCGCTCGCGCCGGTCCCGGCTTTCGCGCAGCTTGTTGAGTATCCAGCCCGATTTCTCGAGCACCGCCTTGTCGATTTCATACAAAGGCACCCACTTGGGCGCACTGACCGTCATGCCATCAACCCCGACGGAAAACCCGATGGTGCGGCGCTTGCCCCGCTTGAACTCGTAGCCCACGGCAATGCCTTCCAGCAAGGCCTCACGCGTGGCCCGGGGGTGGCGAAAGGTCGCCGGGGCCAGCGCCTGCGCCAGGGTTTGCGGCGCAAGGTGCACGGCATCGGCCTCACGGCCAGCTTCATCAGGCACGTCACTTGCTATTATTTCTATAGCTGGCTGCGCCCGTTCTGATTGGGCTAGAGGCACTTTTTTCTTAAGTTTTGGGCCCCTTTCAGCCACCGCAGGTTCGGGCACAGGCTCGGACTCAAACAGATCCAGCGTGAAGCGCAAAAGCCGTTGCATCATGAAAGTCCCGTACGCCCTGTCGGCTCAGCGTGCCGCCACGCCCGCCGTGGCGCTGCCGTCGGTGTAGGCATCAGGGTCCAGCCGGCGCATTTCGGTTTCAATCCAGTTTTCAACCTCCCGCATCAGCTCGTCAGGCTGACGGCCGACGCTGCTGATGGGCTTGCCGATGGAGATATCCACAATGCCTGGCGTTTTGATAAAGGCCTTGCGCGGCCAGCACTTGGCGGATGTCACGGCCACCGGAATCACCGGGGCGCCGGTTTCAATGGCCAGTCGCGTACCGCCCGACTTGTAAACGCCTTTTTGGCCGCGCGGAATGCGTGTGCCCTCAGGAAACATGATGACCCACACGCCCTGCGCCATCAGGCGCTTGCCCTGCTCCACCACCTTGCTGAAGGCCTGCGCGCGCTGGCTGCGGTCAATGTGGATCATGTCCATGCGCGACATGGCCCAGCCAAAGAACGGCACATACAGCAGTTCTCTTTTGAACACAAACGCCAGCGGATGCGGCATCAGCGTGACCATTGAAAACGTCTCCCAGGTGCTTTGGTGCTTGACCAGCAGCACGCAAGTGCCCAGCTCGCTGCTGGGCAGGTTTTCCATGCCGGTGACGCGGTTGTGAATGCCCAGAATCGCCGTGCCGCCATTGACCGCCAGGCGCAGCCAGCCCGCGCACAGCCAATAGACTTGCGTGCTGCTGCCAAAGAGCGAAAAAACCAGCACGGCAAGCGCCCAGGGCACCACGGTAACGGCCATCCACAGCATGTGAAGGATTGATCGAATCAGGGGCATGGCAGAGGTTCCGGCAGGTGAATGGGTGGGGTGGGAGTGATCAGCCTGGCTGGCTGGCTGGAATTGATGCAAAAAAGAGAGTTTTGCCAATCAACACGGGCACGGCAAGCTATTATTTTTATAGCGGATTCAAGGCCGGCGGGGTGCTGCGCTCAAGAATGAAATCGGCAAACGCAGACAGGTCACGGTGTAGCAGCGTCCCCGGCGGCAAGCCCTCGGGCTGACCGCCCGCCTGAAACTGCGCCGACTTGCCGGTCAGCACCAGATGCGGCTCACAACCCGCAGCCGCGCCGGCCTGCAGGTCACGCAGCGAGTCACCAGCGGTGGGCACCCCCTTGAGCGGCACCCCAAAGCGCGCGCCAATCTGCTCAAACAAGCCCGGCAGCGGCTTGCGGCAGTTGCAGCTTTCTTCAGGGCTGTGCGGGCAGTAAAACACCGCGTCAATACGCCCCCCTACCGCCGCCAGCATCTTGTGCATCTTGGCGTGCATGGCGTTGAGCGAGGCCACATCAAACAGGCCGCGGCCCAGACCCGACTGGTTGGATGCAATCACCACATGCCAGCCGGCATGGTTAAGCCGCGCAATGGCTTCCAGCGCGCCGGGCAGCGGCATCCATTCTTCAGGCGTTTTGACAAAATCGTCGCTGTCAGAGTTGATGGTGCCGTCGCGGTCGAGAATGACGAGTTTCATGGGGTGGCCTCCTGCGCGCGGCGCTGCGTCCATTGCGCGGTATGCGTCAAATCGTGTTTGTGGGGATCAAGCAGGGCAATCCGCTCCAGCAAGACGGGCAATTCAATC
>JANNXF010000324.1:0-2892 GCA_031409395.1 Polaromonas sp. | reverse complement strand
CCGATGGGCATGGTCACGCTGAGCGCACCGGCGACGTCGCCATGCCGGTCGCGCAGCGGCACCGCAATGCCGCGGTAATTGAGTTCCAGTTGCTGCTCTGAAATGGCCCAGCCCTGGGCCCGCACGCGCGCCAGTTCAATGCGCAGGCGGTCCTTGTTGGCAATGGTGTACGAGGTATAGGTTTTGAGGTCGTAAGCGTCGAGCCAGCTGTCCAGCCATTGAGCTTCGCGCAGCGACAGCATCAGCAGGCCGGCGGCTGTCACCTGGGCCTGCACGCGCGCGCCCAGCACGTAGCCGGTGTTCATGGTGCGGTTGGCGCCGTTGCGTGCGATGTACACGATGTCGTTGCCGTCCATCACGCTCACATACGCGGTTTCCTGCGTGCCGGCGGTGACGCGCTGCAAAAAAGGCTGCACGATGCGCGGCAGGCGGGCTGATTCGAGGTAGGACTGGCCCAGCCGGAGCACGCGGGGTGTCAGCCAGAAGAGCTTGCCGTCGCTGGCGACATAACCCAGATGCTGCAGCGTGAGCAGGTAGCGGCGCACCGCCGTGCGTGTCATGCCGCAGCGCGTGCCTGCCTGGCTGGCCGTCAGGCGCGGGTTGGCGTCGTCAAAGCATTCGATCACCGACAAGCCCTTCTCAAGACCGGCAATCCAGTCACGCTTGTCGAGTACGGGCGTTGCCAGCAGACCATTCGGGCCGGTTGTCGGCTGAATGGTCCCGGGTGTGCGTGTGTTCATGCTGATCAGTATTGGGCGGTCAGGGGAAGAAAATCCTAGGTAAAACCCTAGCTTCGTTCGGTGATCGTCCTTGAACGTTCGTTTATCGAACAAGTAAGGATTTGTTTGCTTTGAAATGCAGCTTGAAACTTATAAAGTTCTCAGTAAATTTTCTAATTTAATCGATTAACGAACGTTTGAGGTTTTGCCCCGCCATGCATTCCACCCGTCAGGGCCGCAACCTGTTTGGCCAGCTCACGGTATTTCAAAACCGGGGGCTGGGCGGTATCACCATCGGCACAAAGGAAGCGCATGCACGTATCCTAGAAGTACCGTCCACCGCGGCGGCAAGCCCGGCGCCGTGATTTCGCCTGACTCTTTGCTGCCCCTGAATCCCCTGAACCGCCCCCCAAACTATTGCCCCCCAACGGAGAATCGCATGACTACACCCCTTCAGTCCACCCCGGCGGACCGGGAGTCCATTGAAGAGGCCGAGAATCCTCTCGGGCTCGATGGCATTGAATTCATTGAGTACACCACTGCCAAACCGCAGGCCCTGGGCCAGGTGCTGGAGATGATGGGTTTTCGTCCCGTGGCCAGACACCGTTCGCGTGAGGTCATGCTGTACCGCCAGGGCAGCATGAACGTGATTGTCAATGCCCACATTCCGGCCCTGCCCGATGGTGCTGCCCCCACCGAGAAACCCGTATTGGCCGCTGTTGCCCTGCGCGTGCGTGACGCCGCAGCCGCCTACAGCCGCGCGCTGGAGCGGGGCGCCTGGGCCGTGCCGTCGCGGGTGGAGGTGATGGAGCTGAATATCCCGGCGATTCACGGCGTGGGCAAGAGCCGGATTTATTTTGTGGACCGCTACGACAAGTTCTCGATTTACGATGTCGACTTTGTGCCGATTCCCACGGTGGAGCCGCGTCCACCCGCTGTGGCCGGGCTGCATTTTTTCGGCATCGTGCAATACATCGGCAATGACCGCACCGAAGACTGGGCCGAGTTTTACCGCGAGCTGTTTGGTTTTACCGAGCTGCCCGACGAAGAGCGCTTTGGGGTCTTGCCCAAGGGCCGCATTCTGCGCAGTCCGTGCCCGGCTTCGTCACGCTTTTACCTCCAGTTGATCGAGCCTGAGGCCAGTGTGCTTGATGTGGAAGGCGAAGAAGGCCTGCAGCGCATTGGCCTGGGCAGCCCCGACGTGCTGGCGGCGGTGTCTGAACTTGGCAAGCGCGGTGTGGAGTTTGTCGAGTCGCGCGGGGTGCATTCCGAGGGGCGCGGCGCACTCACCAAAAGCTGGATGGGCAGCGTGAGCTTTGAGCTGGTCCATAACGAGCGGCATTGAAAGCCGTGAAAACCATGAACCATTACAGTGGAAACATCGGTGACTTCGGGATGGACACCATCTCGCTGGCGGGGCCGCTGGAGGCCAAGCTCAAGGCGGTGCGCGAAGCTGGTTTTACCCAGATCATGCTGGCCGCCAAAGACCTGGTGGGTCATCCGGACGGCATGGCTGCGGCCGTGGCCGCCGTGCGCGCGAGTGGCTTGCGGGTCACAGGGTTTCAGGTGCTGCGCGACTTTGAAGGGCTGTCCGGGCACTTGCACGATTACAAGATGGACATTGCCAAGTCGATGCTGGAGATGTGCCACGCACTGGACTGCCATCTGATGCTGATGTGCTCATCGACCTCTGTGCACGCCACTGACGACAGCGCAACACTGGTGCGGGACCTGCGCAAGCTGGCCATGCTGGCCATTCCGATGAACATCAGGATCGCCTACGAAGCCTTGTCGTGGGGGCGCACCATCAACGAATTCCCGCAGGCCTGGGACCTTGTTTGCGAGGCCGACATGCCCAACCTCGGCCTGGGTTTTGACTCGTTTCACATGTTCGCCACCAACACGCCCATGGACGAGCTGGACCTGCTGGACCCCGACAAGATATTTCTGGTGCAGCTGGCCGACTTCATGTGGACAGAAATCAAGTCAGTGGAAGAACGCATTTCCACGGCACGGCATTTCCGGGTGTTCCCGGGTGAGGGCGTGCACAGCCAGGCACTCGCCACCCTGGTCAGCAAACTGCACGCCCTGGGTTATCGCGGCGACTACAGTTTTGAAGTGTTTAACGACGACTACCAGCAGATGCCCCTGCCCACAGTGGCGCAGCGCGCCT
>JANNXF010000323.1:0-3435 GCA_031409395.1 Polaromonas sp. | reverse complement strand
TGAACGCCGAGCGTATTTACAAAGGCAGAATGCCGCCCCTGCTGTACGCCATTGGCGTGCTGAATGTCGAAATTGACCGCACCGGCCGCGTCACCCGCCTGGACTGGATGCGGGCGCCCCGCCATGCGCCCGAGGTGGTGGTCGAAATTGAACGCACCGTGAAACAGGCGTCGCCGTTTCCGGCACCGACGCGGCTGGGCAAGGTGGTCTACACCGACACCTGGCTGTGGCACAAAAGCGGCCAGTTCCAGCTCGACACCCTGACAGAGGGCCAGGACTGAAGCAGGGTAGCCGCCAGGCTTGCTATTAATTTAGTAGCTGGCTGCGCCCGTGCTTATTGGGTTAAACATGATTTTCACCTTCCCCCAGCGGGGGAAGGCAGGGATGGGGGATACCCGCCCTGTGCGCAGCGGCCGGTTGCGCCCTGCATCAACCTGCCCCCACCCTCCCCCGCTGGGCGAGGGCGCCTGGCGTTCATTCAATCTTCAGGTTCTGCGTTGTCACCACATTGCGCCAGGCGCGGTAATCGGCCTCAATGAAATGGCCCAGCAGCGCCGGCGAGCCCGGTGCGGCCTCTACCGCGTCTGCCCGGAAGCGCGCCACCACATCGGGCTGCGCCACCACCTTGTTGATGGCGGCGTTCAGGCTGTTGACGATGGCTGGCGGTGTGCCGGTGGGGGCCATCAGCGCAAAATAATTCACCACGTCAATGCCGGGCAAGCCGGCTTCGGTCATGCTGGGCACATCGGGCAAAGCGCTGGAACGTTTGGCACTGGTCACCGCCAGGGGCTTGATGCTGCCGCTCTTGATGAAAGGCAGCAGGGCCGGAATGGTGCCGGTGACCAGCTGGATTTGCCCGCCAATCATGTCCATGGTGGCCGGTGCCACGCCGCGGTAAGGAATGTGCGTGATGAAGGTGCCGGTGCGCGCCTTCAGCAGCTCCAGCACCAGGTGGTTGACCCCGCCTGCCCCGGCCGAGCCGTAATTGAGCGCGCCCGGTTTCTGTTTGGCCAGCGCGACCAGCTCTTTCATGCTGTTGGCCGGCAAGGCCACGTTCGCCGCCCAGACCAGCGGGCCGGTGGCGATCATGCCCACCGGCGTGAACTGGCGCAGCGGGTCGTAGTTGGCGCTGGGCAGCGAAGCCGCGACCGTGGTGAACGGCGACGCCACCAGCAGCAGCGTGTAGCCGTCAGCGGGCGCCTGCGCCACATACTGGGTGCCAATGGCCCCGGACGCGCCCGCGCGGTTGTCCACCACAAAGGTGGCGTTCATGCTTTCCCCGAGCTTTTGCGCAATCAGACGGGCCATGGCGTCGGTGCCGGCTCCGGGTGCAAACGGCACCACTATCTTCACCGGCCGGTCGGGGTAGGCGGCCGCGCCGCCCTGCGCCAGCGCGATGGGTGCCGCCAGGCTGGTGGCCAGGGCCAGAGACATGAGCGCTTGCCGCCGGCTTGGCATGCGCAGGGAGTTGACCTTGTCGGCTTGGGTATTCATGAAGGGCCCGAAAAAATGAAAACCTCAAGTGTCTGCGCGCCCGATGACGCCTGCATGACAAGGCAAAGCAATGGCGGCCGGGAGAGTAGTCAACGCTAACTTCCGCGGTAGGTCGAATAGCTCCAGGGGCTGACCAGCAAAGGTACATGGTAGTGCTGGCCGGTGTCGGCCACGCCAAAGTCCAGGCTCACCTGGTCCAGAAAAGGCGGTTGCGGCAGGGCGACGCCCCTGGCGCGGAAGTAGCCGGCCACCTCAAACACCAGGCGGTAGCTTCCCGCCTTCAGGCTGGCGCTGTCGTAGAGCAGCCCGCCTTCGTAGCGGCCGTCGTCGTTCAGCACAAAATGCCGGACCAGCTGCGCCTGGCCGCCAGCGGTGGTGTACAGCGCCGCCTTCATGCCGCCAGCGGGCGTGCCGTGCATGGTGTCCAGTACATGTGTGCTCAAGCCCATGGCGTCTCCCGATAGTTCACCAAAAGTGTATACAGTTTTTCAGCTTCAGGCTATGATGGCCCGATGGAAGCCTCTACGACCACCACGATAGTCGAAGCCCTGACCAAAGCCATTGTGGAGCACAAACTGCACCCGGGCACCAAGCTGGCCGAGCAAAAACTGGCCGACCATTTTGGCGTGTCGCGCACATTGGTGCGGCAGGCGTTGTTTCAGTTGTCGCAAAACCGGCTGATTCGCCTGGAACCCGCGCGCGGCGCGTTTGTGGCGGCGCCTTCGGTGCTGGAGGCGCGCCAGGTCTTTGCCGTGCGGCGCATGCTGGAAACCGAAATGACCCGTAGCTTTGTGCGCGAGGTCACCCCCGCCAAAATCAGGGCCCTGAAAGAACACATCGCCCAAGAACAGGCCGCCGTCGAACGCGGCGACATTGCCGGGCGAACCGAGCTGCTGGGCAATTTTCATGTGCGCATGGCCGAACTCATGGGCAACGACGTGCTGGCGCAACTGCTGGGCGAGCTGATCTCGCGCTGTGCGCTGATCACCCTGATGTACCAGAGCGCCAGCGCCGCCGAACACTCCAGCGAAGAGCACCGGGAACTCGTCCGGGCGATTGCCGCCAGAGACGAAGCATTGGCGGTGCAGCTGATGAACGCGCATTTGCTGCATGTCGAGCAAAACCTGGCCTTTGACCGCAAGGTGCCGGGCAACGATATTTCCATGGCGCTGTCATGAGCACGGCCTACCCCAGAGACCTGACCGGCCATGGCCGCCACCCGCCCCACGCGCGGTGGCCGGGCCAGGCACGCATTGCGCTGCAGTTTGTCCTCAATTACGAAGAAGGCGCTGAAAACTCGGTGCTTCACGGCGATGCCGGTTCCGAGCAGTTTCTGTCTGAAATGTTCAACCCGCCCAGCGTGGCCGACCGCCACCTGAGCATGGAGAGCCTTTACGAATACGGTTCGCGCGCGGGCGTCTGGCGCATCCTGCGCGAATTTGAACAGCGCCGCCTGCCCCTGACGGTGTTTGCCGTCGGCATGGCTTTGCAGCGCAACCCCGAAGCCGCCGCAGCATTTGTCGAGTTGGACCACGAGATCGCCTGCCACGGCTGGCGCTGGATCAACTACCAGCACATCGACGAGGCCACCGAGCGCGAGCACATGCGCCTGGGCCTGGACGCGATCGAGCAGCTCACCGGCACGCGCCCACTGGGCTGGTACACCGGCCGCGACAGCCCGAACACGCGCCGCCTGGTGGCTGACGACGGCCGCCTGGTCTACGACAGCGACTACTACGGCGACGACCTGCCCTTGTGGATGACAGTGGCGCGCACCGACGGCACGCGGGTTCCGAGGCTGGTGCTGCCCTACACGCTGGACACCAACGACATGCGGTTTTCACTGCCGCAGGGCTTTGCGCAGGCTGACGACTTTTTCACCTACCTGCGTGACAGCTTTGACGCCCTGTACGCAGAAGGCGACCCCCAGGGCCTGAACGC
>JANNXF010000322.1:0-1641 GCA_031409395.1 Polaromonas sp. | reverse complement strand
CGGCCAGGCTGGGCCGCCGCCTTTCCCCAGTCCGCCCACCTGCTTCATGAGGAAGCGCTGGCCTGGCAAAAAACTTCCTGGACGCTGATCGTTTCGCCCTAGCCATGCTGCTGCTTGACGGCTCTTTTTTAAACGGTATAAACTATATATACCGTTTATTTAAAAAAAGGAGTTTTACATGAGTACTGCAGCCAAAACACCGGCGCCAACCGCAAACCCCAAAGCAGCCCAGCCGGCCGTGGAAGCCTTGGCAAAAGTGCCCGCAACGCAAAAGACGGCTGCACCCACGCCGGCAAAATCACCTGCCGGAAAAACGCTTGCCGGGAAAATGCCTGCAGGAAAACCGCCTGTCAAAAAGGCCCTGTCCAAGAAGGCCACGCCCAAGAAAGCCACTGCCCCGGTGCCCTTGTCCAAGGCATTTGCCCCTGCTAAAACAGCCAAGCCAGCGCCCGTCCAGAAACCGAAGAAACCCAAACTCGTCCGGGACAGCTTTACCATTCCAAAGGCCGAATACCTGGTGCTTGACGAACTGAAAGCCCGTGCCGTCAAGCTGACACGTCCAACCAAGAAAAGTGAACTGCTGCGTGCCGGCATCAAAGCCCTGGCAGCCTTGTCAGACGCGGCGTTCTTGACAGCCCTGGAGCAGGTTCCCGCCATCAAAACCGGCCGGCCTACCCTGGGAAAATAAGCCAGGGGTGATGCCAGAGGTGATGCCAGGGGTGATGGGCGAAGGTTTTGTGCGCCAGAGGGCGACTAAAGCACCTCTGGCGATTGCACCGTCACCACCACCGTCTGGCTCTGGCCTTCACGGTCGCGGTTTCGAAGCCACCAGATCGAGCCCTTTTTGACCGGGCAATCACCGTCTTGCAGGCCCAGCAGCTGGGCAATGGTTTGCCCCAGCGTGGGCTGATGCCCCACCACCAGAATGGGCGACCTCGCCAAGGGCCACTGCACCAGTTCCAGCAACTGTGCCGGGCTGCCATCAGGGGCCAGTTCCGCCCGGATTTTGTACCGGCGACCCAGCGCCAGCACGGTTTGCTCGCAACGACGCGCCGGGCTGACCAGAATGCGCGCCCCTTCGGGCAGTTGCCGGTCCAGCCAGTTGGCCATGCGTGCCGCCTGTTTTTCGCCGCGTGGCGTCAGCGCACGTTCCAGGTCACGGCTGCCATCGGGGTCGCCCTCTGGCCAGTCTTCCGCTTCGGCATGACGCCACAAGATCAGGTCCATGATGAGTTTCCCTGTTGTTGCAAGCCTGGCTGACTACTGACTATTTAGCGCACTGAAGAACTGGCGCCATAGCGCGCCATGAGGGCCGCCTGCGCGCCATGGCGTTTCGCCGGGTTGGCCGGATTCACACGAACATAGCGGCCATCAGGCTGAAGGTCCCAGGCGTCCACCCCGTCATGCAAACTGGCCACCAGGCATTCATCAATGATGCGCTGCCTGAGCACGGGGTCTGTGACCGGCCACGCCAGTTCTACCCGGCGCAGCATATTGCGGTTCATCCAGTCTGCGCTGGACAGGTAGAGCGTTTCTTCCTGCTCACGGCGAAAGTAAAACACCCGCGAATGCTCCAGAAAGCGCCCAATGATGGAGCGTACCCGGATGTTGTCGGTGACCCCCGGAACCTGGGCGGGCAGC
>JANNXF010000321.1:0-4801 GCA_031409395.1 Polaromonas sp. | reverse complement strand
TTGGCTGCCTGGGTGGCCGCCAGTTCCTGCTGCAGGTTACGGCTGACCTGTGCCAGCGTCTTGAGTTTGCCGTTGGTTTCGCGCAGACGCTCCGACAGGCTCTTTGAAATCCCCAGCAGCAAGCGTGCGGCCACGGTAGGGCGCCGCTCGATCAGCAGCATCAGCGCTTCGCGGGAAAGGCGGCCCCCGTAAAACACATCGCTTCGCTCATTGCTGACGCGGCGCTTGGCCCACGCCGTGAGTGCAAGCATGGACAGAAAGCCACCCGCGATCAGCACCGGGTAGGCGGCCAGCAACTCCAGCAGCGAGTACTTCCAGGCCAGCGGACGCCCCACGCCCATCAGGGCGGCATAAAACCAGGTCACACCTGAAACAGCGCCGGCAAAGATGGCCAGCATGCGGTGGCTCGGCTTGAGCTTGAGCAACGAACCGGCTTTCTCCATCAAAGGCAGGATCGCCCGGTGCAGCCATACCCCGTTGATCGTCAGCAGCACCACCAGCCCAATCTTTGCCTGCAATTTGGGGTTGGCAAAGTATCCCCAGCCCTTGACCGAAGCATCCAGGGCAACAATCGCCACCCCGGTCACCCACAGTACCAGCAGCGCCCGAGACACGGTTCTTTGCAATTCGGACATATGGTGTTCGTCAAGGCGGGCAGCCGGATCGCCCTTGAGCAACTGCTTGACCAGGGCAAGGTCACTGGTCAGCACCATCCCGATGGCAACGCAACAGGCAATAAGGTGAAGATAAACAATGGCTAGACGTGTTAATTCCACGGGAACTCCTAACGAATGATGATGACGAGGATGAAGTCGTCGATAAGCCCTTACCCCACTGCAGGCAGCGGCGGAAGGCCGGGTGGTCATTGCTGTCAATAGCGCGTAGCTCACTGCTTCTCACAGCGGTGAGATGCAACACTGACGCTTGCGTCGGCTTGGTGGACCCACTCCAGTGCTTCAACCGGGCTGCCATCCTGTCATTCCAGTCAATGGCATTGCGATAAAAACCTGATTCAACTCACCCAGCTCTGGGAACTATCAGAACAATGATTTCTCTGAGCCCCGAGAATATCGACCCGCCATGTGTGATGCTGTGTAGGAAAGTGACCATATGTCTTTTCAAAATGCTATTTATTTCATAGCATTAAATACAGGCAGGACAATGCAATGGGGAGATTATCACGAATGAAACAGGTTAATTTCAGCGCGGGAATGCACGCTTATGTAAGCAACAAGTTGTTGCGCGATGCGCTTTGTTACCGATGGAAGACCCCGCCAGTGGCCACGCAGAGTGAGTCCATGTCGCCTGGCCCATGAAAAAAGCCCCTGTCTTGCGGCAGGGGCTTCATATTCGGGGCCCTTAAGGGGCATCAAAAACAGGGGAAACCACTGTTTTTGAGGGAACGTTATTTTTTCTGGCGGTATTTGCGCAGCGCGGCAATCTGGGCGGCCATCACCGCGAGTTCCGATTGCGCCATGGCGATATCAATATCGGTTTTGGCGTTCTTCAACGCCTCTTCGGCGGCAAGCTTGGCTTCCGTCGCCTTGGCTTCGTCAAGGTCCTTGCCACGAATGGCCGTATCGCTCAAGACGGTCACACAATGCGGTTGTACTTCAAGCAGGCCACCGGCGACAAAGACAAACTCTTCGGTGCCGTCCGCTTTTTCAATACGCACTGCACCCGGTTTGATGCGGGTGATCAGGGGTGTATGACGCGGGTAAATCCCCAGTTCGCCCGCCTCTCCAGGCAAAGCGACAAAGGTGGCTTCACCGGAGAAGATGGACTCTTCTGCAGACACTACATCGACGTGAATGGTTGACATAAACTTTCCTTGGTGAAAAAAGCCAGGGCGCGAGCCTTAGACCTTCTTCGCTTTCTCGAAAGCTTCATCAATCGTGCCGACCATGTAAAACGCCTGTTCTGGCAGGTGATCGCACTCACCGGCCACAATCATCTTGAAGCCGCGAATGGTTTCAGCCAGGCTGACGTACTTGCCGGGCGAACCGGTAAACACTTCAGCCACATGGAAGGGCTGCGACAGAAAACGCTGGATTTTTCGGGCGCGAGCCACGGCCAGCTTGTCCTCAGGGGCCAACTCGTCCATACCCAGAATCGCAATAATGTCGCGCAACTCCTTGTAGCGCTGCAGCGTGCCCTGCACCGCGCGGGCGGTGGCGTAGTGGTCTTCACCGACCACGTTCGGGTCCAGCTGGCGGCTGGTGGAGTCAAGTGGATCGACCGCAGGGTAGATACCCAGCGAGGCAATGTCACGGCTAAGCACCACGGTGGAATCCAGGTGGGCAAAGGTGGTGGCAGGTGATGGGTCGGTCAAGTCATCGGCAGGAACATAAACGGCCTGAATGGACGTGATCGAACCCACTTTGGTCGACGTAATACGCTCTTGCAGGCGACCCATTTCCTCGGCCAGCGTCGGCTGGTAACCCACGGCGGAAGGCATGCGGCCCAGCAGCGCGGACACTTCGGTGCCGGCCAGGGTGTAGCGGTAGATGTTGTCCACGAAGAACAGCACGTCGCGGCCTTCGTCACGGAAAGACTCGGCAATCGTCAGGCCGGTCAGCGCCACGCGCAGGCGGTTGCCTGGTGGCTCGTTCATCTGGCCGTAGACCATGGCCACTTTGGATTCGCCGAGGTTCTCGAGGTTCACCACGCCGGAATCGGCCATCTCGTGATAAAAGTCATTGCCTTCACGGGTGCGTTCACCCACACCGGCAAACACGGACAGGCCAGAGTGCGCCTTGGCAATGTTGTTGATGAGTTCCATCATGTTCACGGTCTTGCCGACGCCGGCGCCGCCGAACAAACCGACCTTGCCGCCCTTGGCAAACGGGCACACCAGGTCAATCACCTTGATGCCGGTTTCCAGCAGTTCCTGCGAGGGCGAGAGTTCATCATAGGCCGGGGCCTTGCGGTGAATCGGAGCGGTCAACGTCTGGTCCACCGGGCCACGCTCGTCAATCGGCGCACCCAGCACGTCCATGATGCGGCCCAGCGTGGCTTTGCCCACGGGAACCGTGATCTGGGCACCGGTGTTGTACACGGTGTTGCCGCGGCGCAGGCCGTCGGACGTGCCCAGCGCGATGGTACGCACAATGCCGTCGCCCAGCTGCTGCTGGACTTCCAGCGTCAGCGCAGAGCCTTCCATCTTGAGCGCATCATAAATTTTGGGCATCTGGTCACGCGCAAATTCCACGTCCACCACCGCACCAATACACTGAACAATCTTGCCTTGAGCCTGAGCCATGATTGAATCCTCTTTCGTTTCTTTAAATCTTGTAAATCGGGTGTGGCAGTTTTAAACCGCTGCAGCACCGGCAACAATTTCCGAAAGTTCTTTCGTAATTGCCGCTTGACGCGTTTTGTTGTAGACCAGCTTGAGTTCGCCGATCACGCTTCCGGCGTTGTCGGTGGCGGCCTTCATGGCCACCATGCGGGCCGACTGCTCGGACGCCATGTTCTCGGCCACAGCCTGGTACACCAGCGCTTCCACATAACGGACCAGCAGGTCGTCAATCACGGTCTGTGCGTCGGGCTCGTAAATGTAGTCCCAGCCATGCTGGTCCTTGTCGGCCTGCAAATGCGCTGCCGTCAGCGGCAGCAATTGCTCGACCACGGGCTCCTGGCGCATGGTGTTGATGAACTTGGTGTAGCACAGGTACACCTTGTTGACCTTGCCTTCGCTGTAAGCATCCAGCAATACCTTGACCGGACCAATCAGTTTTTCCAGATGCGGCTTGTCACCCAGCTGGGTCGCATGCGACACCACTTTGGCGCCAACGCGGTTGAGAAAACCAAGGCCCTTGTTGCCAATCGCCACGGCCTGGGCGTCATGGCCCATGGCCTGCAACTCCTTGAGCTTGCCCGTCACCGCGCGAAGCACGTTGGTGTTCAAACCGCCGCACAGACCCTTGTCAGTCGTGACCACGATAAACCCGGCAGCCTTGGCGTCGTTGGACTCCATGAACGCGTGGGTGTATTCGGGGTTGGCCTGACTCAAGTTGGCGGTGATGTTGCGGATCTTGTCGCTGTAAGGACGGGCAGCGCGCATCCGTTCCTGCGCCTTGCGCATTTTGGAGGCCGCCACCATTTCCATGGCTTTGGTGATCTTCCGGGTGTTTTCCACCGACTTGATCTTGCCGCGTATTTCCTTGCCTGCTGCCATATTGGATTCCTGAGGGGTTCCTGAGTGTTGCTAGAGCGCTTGCTTTGACTTCAGTGAAGCTCAGACAAACGACTTCTTGAACTCAGCGACCGCCGCGTTCAGTTCAGCCTCAGCGTCCTTGTCCATGGCTTTGTTGGCCTCAAGTTTGGCCATCAGTGCAGCGTTTTTGTCTTTGAGGAAGGCGTGAAGGCCGTGCTCGAAAGCCAGCACCTTCTTGACTTCCACATCGTCCATGAAGCCCTTGTTCACGGCGAACAGCGTGGCGGCCATGGTGGAGATGGACAAAGGCGAATACTGGGCCTGCTTGAGCAACTCGGTCACGCGGGCACCGCGGTCGAGCTGTTTGCGGGTGGCTTCGTCCAGGTCGGAAGCAAACTGGGCAAAAGCCGCCAGTTCACGGTACTGGGCCAGGTCGGTACGGATACCGCCGGACAGGTTCTTGATCAGTTTGGTCTGGGCAGCACCACCGACGCGCGACACCGAGATACCGGCGTTGATCGCGGGGCGGATACCGGCGTTGAACAGGCTGGTTTCCAGGAAAATCTGGCCGTCGGTGATCGAAATCACGTTGGTCGGCACAAAGGCAGACACGTCACCGGCTTGCGTTTCAATGATGGGCAG
>JANNXF010000320.1:0-4793 GCA_031409395.1 Polaromonas sp. | reverse complement strand
AGCCAGCCTGAAGCGGTTGAGCGCGCCATACTGGCGCGTGGTGGCCGTTGGCGCCGTGTTCACACTGGCCCGTTTCAGCGAGGCTTTTTTGCTGTTGCGCGCCTTGCAGGGCGGGCTGCCGGTGGCCTACACACCGCTGGTGCTGATCGGCATGAATGTGGTCTATTCGGTGGGCGCCTACCCCTTTGGCAAGCTGTCAGACAAGGTCAGCCACACGGCGCTCCTGGCCGGCGGGCTGCTGGTGCTGATCGCGGCTGATGCAGTGCTGGCCTACAGCAGCGACTGGCCTTTTGTGTGGGCAGGCGTTGCGCTGTGGGGGCTGCACATGGCCATGACCCAGGGTTTGCTGGCCACCATGGTGGCCCACGCGGCCCCGGCGGATCTGCGCGGTACGGCCTTCGGGTTTTTCAACCTCATGAGCGGACTGGCGTTGCTGCTGGCCAGTACCGTGGCGGGGGTATTGTGGGACCAGCTGGGCGCGTCAAGCACTTTTGCCGCAGGCGCCGGTTTCAGCGTGCTGGCGCTGGCGCTGCTGTGGCGCTGGCGTGGCCCCCGCCTCCAGGGCGCATGAGCAGCCCGGCCGCCAGTCTTCAGTGACCGGACTGAATTTGCGCCTGCAGGTTGCGGTAGCGCGCCAGGCGGGGACCGCTTAGCGCGACGGCACGCTCTATGGCCGCCGCCGCATCCGTCCGCTGGCCGCGTTCAAACAGGATTTGCGCCAGGTTGTTCCAGGCGTCGGCAAAATCCGGATGCCGCTTGGTTGCCGCCTTGTAGGCCGTAGTCGCGCGGTCCAGCTGGCCCAGCGTGTAAGCCGTATTGCCGGCCCCCAGCAGGGCCGCCCGGTGCTCGGGCCAGGTTTTTAGGGCCGTGTCATAGGCCGTCTGTGCCGCAGCAGGCTTAACCCGTTCCAGCGCAGCGGCCGCCTCAACATAGGCATCCGCCTCGGCAGTCACCGGCAGACGCGCGGGCGGCAGCACCACCATGGACCACGAATCACCGCGCCCCCAGATCCGCTCAAAGGTGAACAGCGACATCTCCAGCCGCTCCGTCACGCCCGAATGCAGGGTGATGGTGTTGCGCGAACGGTCAAACCCAATCACCACCGCGTAATGCCACAGGGGATAAAAAGAAAACGCCAGGTTTTGCAGCACCAGTACCGGGTTGCCCGCCGCCACCTCGCGCAGCAAATCGCCCAGCCGGGGGGCCAGCGGGTAGGACATCAGGCCCTGACGCCGGCCTGCGGCCAGCATTTCCACCTGCAGCGAGCCCTGGCGCCCCGGCAGGTAGACCTGGTCGGTCAAGTCATCGGGCCTGACCGGGACCCCGGCAGCCTGAACCACCATGGCCAGTGCGGCGGGGCCGCAATGGTACTGTTCCTGGGGGAAAAACGGGACGTTTTCGATCAGTGCGCTGGCGGGCAAATCGGCCGGCAACTGCCGCTCAAGCTGCGTGACCTGCGGCGTGGAACAACCCACCAGCGTCTGCAGCAGACAAACAAAAACCCCCGCAACAGCGGGGGCACGAAGCAACACTGCCAGTCGGATCATCGAATCGATCGGGTAAATGGAAAGACCTTGGTCAGGCCAAAAATATCTGTGATCAGCAGCACGATGAAGACCGTGAAAATCAGGCCCAGGATACCGCCAGCGGGCGCCTGGTCGACGCGGGAAGCCAGTTGCAACACTTCGGCATCGGACATGGCCTTGACGCGATCGGTGGCCGAAGCACTGCTCACACCCTGCGCTTCCAGTGCCGTACGGACATCTTCGCGGGCCAAAAAGGCCGTGACCTTGTCGCGGTTGGCATCGCCGGCCTGCGTGGCCATGACTTCGGTGGTCGACACCATGCTGGCTTGCGTGGTCAGAGGCAGGCCCATCAAGGTAGTGCTGGCAATCAATACGGAAGCCATCAGGCGTTTGAGCTGGTTCATGAATATTCCTCTAGTTATTGAGTAAAAAGGCTGCAGATGGCGGCGGGAGCATGTGACCGAGCTGACTGCACGCTGTTTGGCACAATCGAAATTTAGCCAGCGCCACCGTCTGCGTCAACGTGGCTTACACACGGAAACACCGCATGCCAAGCTGTTGCACAAGACTTACTCAATCAGCGCGTTTTGTACTCAACTGCGCCAGCCGCTCGGCCATGGCGTCGATGTCCAGCGCGTCCTCAGCGTGGGCCAGATAGGTTTCCAGGTCCGCCACGGCGCGCTCTACATCGCCCTGGGTCGCCCAGGCCAGGCCGCGGTCTCGGTATTCGGGCCAGGCGTCAGGTTGCAACACGATCAGGCGGTCGAGCACGGCAATCAGGCGCGGCCAGTCTTCCTGGGTTTTGTGAATGTCTTTCAGGTTGCGCAGCATGCGGCCGATGATGTCGCGCGGCGGCGCCGACTGCAAATACAGCCCGATGGGCACATCAAAGTCATCAACGAGGCTGCTGCGCTGGCGGAACGGTTCGAGCCGCTCGGCCAGCTCTTCGCGGCTCAGCGACTGGCCGCTGAAGGGGTCTATCACCACCTGGCCTTTGGGCAGATTGACCTTGACCATGAAATGGCCCGGAAAAGCCACGCCCCGTGCGTTCAGGCCCAGGCCTGAAGCCAGCTCCAGCCACAGCACGGCCAGGCTGATGGGAATGCCGCGCCGCGTGCGCAGCACCGCATTCAGGTAGCTGTTGTCGGGGTCGTAGTAATCATTGACGTTGCCGCCAAAACTCAGGTCCTGAAAAAAGAACTGGTTGAGGGCGCGCAAACGCTGCAGGGCGGACGCATCGGTCGGCAGGCGCCGTTTGACACGTGCCAGCAACTGGTCCACGTCACCTAACACCTGCTGGACATCGAGATCCTGGTATTCATCCTGGGCCAGGCTGACAGCGGCCTCCAGCAAGGGGAAATGCGCATCGCTTTGCACCAGGCTGGAAAAGTACTGCAACGGGGAAGGAACAGCCAGATTTAATTGCATACCGCTACTTTCTCACAAACCGGCACATCGCGCGAGCCAGGCCCATCCCGCGTAAAGCGGCCTGCGCACAGGGCTGCCCCGGCTCAACGCCGCAGCAACTGGCGCACTTTCAGCCCAGAGGCCCAAAGCGCTACAAAATAGAGAGCTGCTGACGCACATAGAACAAGGGCCAGAAGCCCGATTCGCTGCAAGTACTGGCCCTTCATGCCGACCCAGCTCACGCTGCCGGCAGCCCACAGCAAAAACACCGCCAGCAGGGCGCTGCTGGCCAGCACCTGCAAAGCAAACACGCCCCAGCCCGGCGCCGGCGTGTAACTGCCGCGCCGCATCAGCCCGACCAGCAGCCAGAAAGCATTGATCAGCGCACCGATGCCAATGGCCAGCGCCAGCCCGGCATGCTGAAACACCGGCACCAAGGCAAGGTTGAGCAACTGGGTCAGCACCAGAACCACGATCGCAATGCGCACCGGCGTCTTGATGTCCTGACTGGCATAAAACCCTGGCGCCAGCACCTTGATGGCCACCAGGCCCACCAAACCGGCACCGTAGCCCATCAGCGCGGTCGTGGTTTGCTGCACGTCACGGTCGGTGAACGCGCCGTAGTGGTAGAGCGTGGCCACCAGCGGCTGGGCGAAGGTCAGCAGGGCGACCGCACTGGGCACCGCCAGCAGCACCACAATGCGCAGACCCCAGTCCAGCATGGCCGAATATCTGGCGGTGTCACTGGCCGCCCTGGCGGCCGCCAGTTGCGGCATGAGCACGACGCCGATGGCCACGCCCAGCATGGCGGTGGGGAACTCCATCAGGCGATCGGCATAGGTCAGCCAGCTGACGCTTCCCGCCGTGAGGTGCGAGGCAATCTGGGTATTGATCAGCAGCGAGATCTGCGCCACGCTCACCCCCAGCAGGGCGGGCACCATGAGTTTGGCGATTTTCCGGGTCGCCGGGTCCGCCCATGCGGCCCGGATCAGCGTCCAGCTGAGCCCTATTTTGGGCAACAGGCCGAGCCGCAGCAAGGCGGGCACCTGCACCGCCAATTGAAGAATCCCGCCCAACATGACCCCGGCCGCCAGCGCATACACCGGCTCAATGCCCTGCGCCTTGAACCACGGCGCACCCAGCCAGGCCGCGCCAATCATGGCGATATTGAGCAGCACTGGCGTGGCGGCCGGCACGGCGAAATGCCGCCAGGTGTTGAGCACGCCGGAAGACAAGGCGACCAGCGACATGAAGCCGATGTAGGGGAACATCCAGCGGGTCATGAACACGGCGGCCTCAAAACTGCGCGGGTCCTGCTGCAAGCCGCTGGCCATGGCCCAGACCAGCACCGGCGCCGCCGCCACGCCCGCCACACAGGTCAGCAGCAAGGCCCAGGTGAGCAGCGTGGCAACCCGGTCAATGACCAGTTTGGTCTCAATCTCACCGTTTTGGGCCTTGCTGGTGGCCAGCACCGGCACAAACGCCTGGCTGAAAGCGCCCTCCGCAAACAGGCGGCGAAACAGGTTGGGAATGCGAAATGCCACGTTGAAGGCATCGGTCATGGCACTGGCGCCAAAAGTCGAGGCAATCAGCAGTTCGCGCACCAGACCGGTGATACGTGAAACCAGCGTGAGCACTGAGACAGTGGAGGCGGCTTTGAATAATGACACCAAAGGAGTTTAAAGCCCCCACGGTCGTGCACTTCGTGTCACTCCCTGCCCCCCGAGGGGGCCGCTGCGCCTGCGGGCTGGCAAAGCCAGTCCCGCGGCCCCTGCTTGCGAAGAGGGCTTTCGCTTCTAATTATTTGCCAGCGCGGAAAGCGAGACAAGAAATTGCACGGCGCACAACGGAGAAATTCAA
>JANNXF010000319.1:0-10321 GCA_031409395.1 Polaromonas sp. | reverse complement strand
GTGACTGCACGCAGACCCCGCACCATAGCCTTGGCGCCGCGGGCCACGACAAAATCGCGCATCAGCCCGCCAAAACTCTCCACACTCACGTTGGCGTAGGGTTTGACAACCTCGCGCGCCATGTCAACCCGTTCATCGAGGGAGAACATCGCCTTCTTGTGGTGGCCCGCCGCCACCGCCACGATCACCCTGTCGAACAATTGCGCCGCGCGCCGCACCACGTCTTCGTGCCCCAGCGTCATCGGGTCGAAGGTGCCGGGGTACACGGCGATGACTGGATTGGGCATGGGTGCTCCATGAATGCAGATGGTGCGCCGCATTATGCATGTGCTGCCTCCCGCAGTTTGAGCAGATGGGCGACCACGGCACCCGCCTTGAGCTGCCGATGCAAAACCAGTCCCAAGCTCTGCAGTTCGCCTTCTGGCCAGGGTTGTGGGGCCTCAAGGTAGACCATTCCATGCACCGTCACAACCCGTGCCGCAGCCGCGAGCGCCGGACCGGCCAGCGGTGAATCAAAGGGCGGATCGAGCAGCACCAGGTCGATACTGGAAGCGACCTGTTGCCGCAGCCAGGCCACGGCATCGCCGCGCACAACCCGAACCCTGTCAGCCCCCAGCCTGGCCCTGGTCTGGTTAAGCTGGTCAACCAGGGCCGGATCGCGCTCCACCAACACGACTTCGCGCGCTCCGCGCGATGCGGCCTCGAACCCGAGGGCGCCGGTGCCGGCGAACGCGTCCACGCAGCGCCAGCCGGACAAGTCCTGTCCGAGCCAGTTGAACAGGGTTTCACGCACCCTGGCGGGTGTAGGCCGCAGGCCCGGCAGATCCGCCACCGCCAGGCGGGTGCGTTTCCACACACCACCGATGATGCGCACCTCGTGCCGAAGTCGACGCACAGGAGCAGTCGCCCTGGGCTTGCCCGGCAGAGCCATCAGCTACCGCCGCCCTCGCTGCCACCAACCACCACGGTCACCATGCGTTGCGGCTGCAACTTGCGGGCAAACGCCTGCTGGATGTCCGCCGCCGTGATGCGTTGCACCTGCCGGGTCCAGCTGTCGAGGTAGTCCAGCGCCAGGTTGTTCCAGGCGATGTTGGACAGGTTGTCGAGCAGCTTGCGGTTGCTGTCGATGCGCAGCGCGAACCCGCCCACCAGATTCGACTTGGCCGCCTTCAGTTCGGCCTCGGTCGGGCCGTCGCGCACAAACTGCGCGATGACATCGCGCGACACGGCGAGCGCCTGCGCCGCCTGGTCGGGCCGCGTCTGCAACCCCACGGCAAACGCACCGGCATGCAAAGCAGGCGAGAAATAGCTGTACACGCTGTAACTCAGGCCGCGCTTTTGTCGCACCTCCTCCGACAGGCGTGACACAAAACCGCCACCGCCCAGGATGTAATTGCCCACCGTCAGGGCAAAGTAGTCGGGGTCGTCGCGCTTAAAGCCGGGCTGGCCCAGCAGCACATGCGCCTGGGCCGAGTCAAAGGCAATGCGCTTTTCAGTGGCCTGGACCAGCGCCGCCACCTCTGCCACCGCAGGCTGGGGCGGCACACTGGCGCACGGCACTGGCGGCAAACCCGCCAACAGGCGCGTGGCAATGGCGTCGGCCTGCGCGCGGTTGACGGCGCCCACCATGCTGATGCGGGCGCGGCAGGCCAGCACCGCGCTGGCGTGCAAGGCCTGCATATCGGCCACGCTGATTTTTGCCAGCGTGGCGCCCGTCACCTGGTAGCCATAGGGGTGCGCGCCATACACCGCCTGAGAAAACGCCTTGCCGGCCAGCGTGCCGGGGCGGGTGTCAGACTCTTTCAGCGCGGCCTGCACACGCTGGCGCTCGCGCTGCCAGACAGCATCCGGAAAAGACGGCTGGGCGATCTGGCGCGCGGCCAGGGCAACGGCTTTATCAAGCAGGGCCGGGTCTGTGAGGGAGCGCAGTGAAAAGCCCATGCGGTCCGCCCCGGCGCTGGCCCCAAACTGCGCGCCCAGGTCGGCCCAGGCTTCGCTCAGGGCGTTTTCGTCCAGCGCGGGCAAGCCGCCGTTTTGGGCGCTTTGGGCCTTCACGCCCTTGTCCAGCATGGCGGCCGTGAGGGACGCCAGCCCGGCCTGGGCGGCGGGGTCGCGCCGGCTGCCGGCGTCAAAGTCAATCTGCACGTCCAGCATGGCGATGGCCGGGCTTTCCACCAGAAAAACCTGTGCGCCGCTGGCCTGCGTCCAGTGCTGCACAGGAATGGCCGCCTGCGCTAATGAACAAACAAAAAGGCTTGTAGCCCAAACAATACGGGCGCGAGTAGCTATGTTTTCAGGAGCAATATTCATGGTGTGAGGGTCGCAATCAATCAGGGGGGCAAGGCCAACCGGGCTCAATGCCGGCTGCTCACAGCGGGCTTGCGCGGCTTGCGGTTGGGGTCGGCCGCCTGCGGCAGCAGGGTGACCAGCGTCATCTGGTCGTCGCCAAAGTAGCGGGCGGCAACCGCCTGCACTTCGGCGCTGGTAATGGTGCGCAGCTGGGCGATCAGGCGGGCGCTGGTGTCTGGCGGCAGGCCCTGAACCCAGTTGGAACCAATTTCTCTGGCCTGGCTGAACACCGAGTCAAGTTTGTAGGTTTCGCTGGCGGCCCACTGGGTCTTGACGCGGTTGAGCTCGGCGTCGCTCACACCATCGCGCGCAATCAGGGCGACCTGCTGGCGCAGCGCATCAACCACCTGCTGGGTGGTTTTGCCTTCGGCCGGCACGCCGTCAAGTGAAAAGATCTGCGGGCCCCGGCCCATCAAGCCGCTGGAGGCGCCTGCGCTGTCGGCCAGGCGAACGCCGGTTTTTTCGCCCTGCACCAGCGCACGGTCCAGGCGCGCACCGCCGTAGCCGTCGAGCACAGCGGCCAGCACGGTCAGCGCCAGCGCGTCGCGGCTGCTGGCGGCTGTGGGTGAGGGCGCGGCTGCCTGCCTTGTGGCCAGCAGGTCAGCGGCTTCAATTTTGGGAATCTTGAAGGCCATGCCCACATAGGCCTGGCTGGCGGGGGCCTTGAAGTCGAGCCGCCGCAAACCGGTTTGCTCGGGCTCCAGGCGCGGCTTGCGCGGCGGCACCGGGCGTGCGGGAATAACACCGTAGTATTTTTCAGCCAATCGCAAGACTTCGGCCACATCGACATCACCGGCCACCACCACGGCGGCGTTGCCAGGCACATACCACTGGCGGTAAAAATCGCGCACATCGGCCGGCGTCATGGCGTCCAGGTCGCTCATCCAGCCAACCACCGGCCGGCGGTAGGGCGAGGCGGTAAAGGTCATGGCGCTGGCCTGCTCGTACATCATGGCGCGGGGCGAGTCTTCGGTGCGCAGGCGGCGCTCTTCCTTGACGACTTCGATTTCGCGGGTGAATTCGTCGTCGGCCCACTGGTTGTTGGCAAAACGGTCGGCCTCCAGGCGCATCACGTCGGCCAGCCGGTTGGCCGGAATCTGCTGGTGGTAGCCGGTGCTGTCGCGGCTGGTAAAGGCGTTGTCGCGCCCGCCCAGCGCGGCCACCGTGCGTGAAAACTCGCCCGGCTTGAGGCTGGGCGTGCCCTTGAACATCATGTGCTCCAGCGCATGGGCCACGCCCGAGGTGCCGTCTACCTCGTCCATCGAGCCGACGCGCACCCACAGCATGTGCGCCACCGTGGGGGCGCGGCGGTCGGGCTTGACGATCAGCGTCATGCCGTTGGCCAGCGTGAACTGCTCCACCGCTGCCGCGGGCGCAGGCGCCTGGGCGAAGGCGGGCACAGCCACCAGTGGGAGAGCGGCAAACAGCAGGGACGCAGCGCCGCGAAGACGTGCCAACAAGGGATAGGAGCGCCTCAAAAAGGCGGGCTTGGGGTGTTTCATAGAATGCTGTGACTCTACAGGCACGCTTAATGTTCAGTTTTTTCAAGAAAAAATCCCCGCTCACCCCGCCTTCCGCTGCGCCGGCCGCCCCTTCGGGCCTGGTCCAGCCCGGCGAAACGCCTGTGCCGGTCACACCCAGCGTCAGCCTGATTGGCAGCGCGCTGGTCACGCCCATTGCCATTCCGGCCGCCGATGCGATACCGCCCGAGCGCCAGCGCTGGCTGGGCAAGCTGCAAACAGGCCTGCGCAAGACCGGCTCCAGCATTTCCACCGTGTTTACCGGCAGCCGCATTGACGACGCGCTGTATGAAGACCTCGAATCAGCCCTATTGATGGCCGATGCCGGTACCAAAGCCACGGAACACCTGCTGGCAGATGTGAAACGCCGCGTCAGCGCCGGCGGCTTCACGCACCCGGTGGCGGTCAAGAATGCGTTGGTCGAGGCGATCACCGAATTGCTCAAGCCGCTGCAAAGCCCGCTGGTGATCGGGCAGTTCAAGCCCACGGTCATCATGGTGACCGGCGTGAACGGGGCCGGCAAAACCACCTCGATCGGCAAGCTCACGCGGCACCTGGCCAACGAGGGCGCGTCGGTGCTGCTGGCCGCCGCCGACACCTTTCGGGCCGCTGCGCGCGAGCAGCTCAGCATCTGGGCCGACCGCAACACGGTAGAGATCGTCAGCCAGGAGGGCGGCGACCCGGCCGCCGTGAGCTTTGACGCGGTGAGCGCCGGCAAGGCGC
Organism: Polaromonas sp.; assembly: GCA_031409395.1. GTDB lineage: Bacteria > Pseudomonadota > Gammaproteobacteria > Burkholderiales > Burkholderiaceae_C > Polaromonas. The sequence continues at coordinate 5,729 of JANNXF010000319.1, read as the reverse complement.
GCGGCAAAGACGTGGTGCTGGTCGACACCGCGGGCCGCCTGCCGACGCAGCTGCACCTGATGGAAGAGCTGAAAAAAATCAAGCGTGTGGTGCAAAAGGCCGACACCACAGCCCCGCACGAAGTACTGCTGGTGATTGACGGCAACACCGGCCAGAACGCCCTGGCGCAGGTCAAGGCCTTTGACGACACCCTGCAACTGACCGGCCTGGTGGTGACCAAGCTGGACGGCACGGCCAAGGGCGGCGTGCTGGCCGCGATTGCCCTGTGGGCGCGCGAAAGGGCCCTGGCCCAGCCAGACGCGCGACCGGTGTCGGTGTACTTTATTGGTGTGGGCGAGCAGCTTGAAGACCTTGAAACCTTCAATGCGCGTGAATTTGCGCAGGCCTTGCTGGGCTAGCGATTGCCCTGATTGCTGGCAAGGCGGCCCCGTACTACAGTGGCAGACAAGTCCTTGCCCACAAGATTCTGGAGACACCCCCATGACCCCATTGAACCCCACCCACACGGCCGAATCGCTTGCCGCCCAGCCGCGCCGCATCGACCAGCTGCTCACACATTACGGCGAAAGCCACCAGAACCCGCGCAACGAGCTGATTCACTTCATCGCCATTCCGCTCATCATGCTGAGCCTGGTCGGCATGCTGTTTGCGCTGCACCCTTTTGTGGCTTACGCGTTTATGGCGGCCAGCATGGTGTACTACGCGCGTCTGTCGGTGGTGTTTCTTTTGACGATGATGGCGTGGTCAGTATTGACGGTCTGGCTGCTGTTTGCCATGGGCTCACTGGTGCTGCCGGCCAGTGTGGCGATTTTTGCCGGTGCGTGGATCTTGCAGTTCATCGGCCACAAGATAGAGGGTAAAAAACCCTCGTTTTTTGAAGATATCCAGTACCTCTGGGTCGGGCCGCTGTTTGTGCTGTCAAAGCTGTTTGGCAAGCTGGGCATTCGCTGGTGAGCCGGTTCGGCTTGAAAACCGGCTTTTTACCCCCCAAATCGCCTGTTTAAAGGATTTTCACGTGTTCCAAGCCATCAACCAGTTTGTCAACGGCCTCTTGCGGTTTGCCCTGAAACTGGTGTTGGGCCTGTTTGCCGCCATTTTTGCCGTCAGCCTGTTGGCGGCCGCCCTGATTGTGGTGCTGATCAGCCTGCTTATGTCGCTGCTGACCGGCCGCAAAGCCGCCCCCGCCGTGGTGTTTGGCAAGTTCCAGCGCTTTTCACCGCAAGGCATGTGGCCGGGCGCATCGGCCCGCGAAGGCGCTGCGGGCGCCAAGGCGGCTGACATCGTGGACGTCGAGGCGCGCGAAGTGCGGGACGACAAGCGCCTGCCCTGACGACGGGGCGCCGAACAGGCGCCTGTTCGCATAAGCGGCCGCCAGCACCGCCGGGCACGGCGGGCACCCGCACACCGCGCTCAACGCCCTCCCCGCGCTGAAGGTTCGCCTCCATCTGCCTGAATCCCTGTTTCAAGCAGTTTGATTATTTTTCGTATACGATATAATAAATACCTTTTCAGGACATCCCATGCTTCCCTGGCTTGTTGAATCGTCTGCCGACCACTCCACTGCACGTTTTAACGATGTGCGCGACATTTCGCTGTCCAAGCTGGTGCGGGACGACATGCTGGGGCAGATTCTCAAGGGCGTGCTGGCGCCGGGCCAGCGCATCAACGAGCCCGATGTGGCCAACCGGTTGCAGGTGTCTCGGGTACCGGTACGAGAGGCCCTGCGCGAGCTGGAAAGCTCGGGGCTGGTGGTCTCGCGCAAGCATTCGGGCGTGTTTGTGCGCCAGCTGGAAGCCTTCGAGATTCGTGACCTCTACCAGATGCGCGGCCTGCTCGATGGGTTTGCCGGGCGTTGCGCTGCCGGCTTGCCCGCTGACCAGCGGCAGGCCCTGGTGGCGCTGCTGGGCACCTCGGTGGCCGCCATGCAGCAGGCCGCCACCCAGCACGATGTGCAGCGCTACTATGCCGAAAACCTTCGTTTTCACTGGGCGATTGTGGAATCGGCCGGCAACCGGCAGCTGTCAGAAACCTACCGCGGCATCGTGCAAAAGCTGCATTTGTCGCGCCTCAAAAATCTGTCGCAAGACGTGGGCATGCAGGTGTCGATTGCCGAGCACGCCGAGATTGTGCAGGCCTTGCGAGATGCCGACGCACCGCAGTGCGAGGCGCTGATGGCGCACCACGTGGGCGATGCCTACACGCGCCTGGTTGACGCCGCGCTGCCCACTGCAGAACTGGCCCTGCAGGCCACGCAATAAGCCCACAGGAGCCGTCCCAAGACCGGTCAAAACCGGCAGCGGCCCCTTTTTTTCAATTCAATCCGGAGACAAACCCATGAAACGACGCACCCTTTTACACGCCGCCCCTGCCCTGGTCTGCGCCCCTGGCCTGCTGCTGCACCCGGCGCACGCCCAGGCGGCTTTTCCCAGCAAGCCGATTCGCTACATCGTGCCGGTGTCAGCCGGTGGCGGCAGCGACATGGTGGGCCGCACCGTGACCGAGCGCTGGGGCGTGCTGCTCAAGCAGAGTTTTATTGTGGACAACCAGGGCGGCGGCGGCGGCGTGATTGCCAGCCAGGCTACCGCCCGCGCCGCGCCCGATGGCTACACGCTGATGCAGGGCTATGTGGCCACCCACGGCACCAGCCCGGCCACGCGCAGGCTGCCCTATGACGCCGTCAAGGACTTCACCGCCATCGGCATGATTGGCGCCACGCCCAATGTGCTGGTGGTCAATGCCGCCCTGCCGGTCACCAACATCAAGGAGTTTGTTGACTACGTGCGCAAAAACCCCGGCAAGCTGAGCTACGGCTCGGCCGGCCAGGGTTCGCTCACGCACCTGACGATGGAGCTGTTCAAGCAGCAGATCAACTCCTTCATGGTGCACATTCCCTACCGCGGCATAGCGCCGGCGTTCACCGACCTGATCAGTGGGCAGACGCAGGCCATGTTCCCCGGTCTGGCCGCGGCCACGCCCCATATCCGCTCGGGCCGGGTGCGCCCGCTTGCGGTGACCGGCCTGACGCGCCACCCGCAGTACAAAGACGTACCGACGCTTGACGAATCGGGCTTCAAGGGTTTTGATGCGCAGCAGTGGTATGGCGTGGTCGGGCCTGCGGGCATGCCGGCGCCTATCGTGAGGCAACTCAATGAGTCACTGGCCGTGGTGCTGAAGTCGCCTGACCTGCGCGACAAACTCGCGGTGGAAGCCATCGAGCCCATCACCATGTCGCCAGAGCAGTTTGCCGCCTTCATCCAGGCCGATATCGCCCGCTGGACCCGGCTGGCCAAAGACCGCAAGATTGAGCTGGACAGCTGATTGGGCCAATGCCTTATGAAAATAAGGCCTGAAGCCCAATAGTTACGGGCGCAAGCAGCTATACATTTGATAGCAACTCACCTCTTTTTCAACCCCGCTTTTCAGAAGAACTCCCATGGCACGCAATACCCAGGTCGCCGCCGACCACAACGCCCCTCCCGTCACGCAGATCCTGGCGCAGTTCGTCGCCACCCATCCGTCGCGGGGCTGGAGCGACGCGGTAGACCACGAAGCCCACCGCACCTTCATGAACTGGCTGGGCTGCGCCGTGGGGGCCGCGCACCACGAAGCGGCCGACGCCGCACTGGCCGCTGTGGCCATGCTGCAACCCGCCGCGCAGGCCAGCGTGCTGGGCCGCAGCGAAAAACTCGACATGGCCAGCGCCGCGCTGCTCAACGGCATCACGTCGCACACCTTTGACTTTGACGACACCCACCTCAAAACCATCATTCACCCGGCCGGGCCGGTGGCGTCAAGCGTGCTGGCGCTGGCCGAACACACCGGCAGCTCGGGCCGCGAAGTGATAGACGCGCTGGTGATCGGCATTGACGTGGCCTGCCGCGTCGGCAACGCCATGTACCCCGAGCACTACGACCGCGGCTGGCACATCACCGGCTCCACCGGCACTCTTGGAGCGGCGGCGGCCTGCGCCCGGCTGCTCAAGCTCGATGTCCAAAAAACCGCCATGGCGCTGGGCATTGCCGCCTCACAGCCGGTCGGCATGCGCGAGCAGTTTGGCACCATGACCAAGCCCTTTCACCCGGGCGGCGCCGCGCGTGCCGGCCTGATGTCGGCGCTGCTGGCCAGCAAAGGCTTCACCGCCAGCCCCAGGGCCCTGGAAGCACCGCGCGGCATGATGCAAACCGTTTCAACCAAGAACGACTGGAACGAAATCACCCACGAGCTGGGCCAGCGTTTTGAGATCTCGTTCAACAGCTACAAGCCCTTTGCCTGCGGCATCGTGATTCACCCCAGCATTGACGCCTGCGCGCAGCTGCGAAAGCAAGGCGTCACGCCCGAGCAAATCGAACGCATCGAACTCAAGGTGCATTCACTGGTGCTGGAGCTCACCGGCAAAAAAGAACCACAAGACGGCCTGCAGGCCAAATTCAGCGTCTACCACGGCTGCGCTGCGGGTCTGACGTTTGGCTATGCGGCGGAAGAAGAGTTTTCAGATGAAGTCGTCAACCGCGCCGACATGGTGGCGCTGCGCCGCAAGGTGGTGGCCACGGTGGATGATTCGATTGACGAGGCCAGCGCCGATGTCACGGCGGTTTTGCACGACGGCCGCCGCGTGCATGTGTTTGTTGAGCACGCCATCGGCTCGCTGCAAAACCCCATGACCGACACCCAGCTGGAAGTCAAGTTTCAGGGCCTGTCAGACTCCATTCTGGGGGCTGGCAGAACCAGCGAGCTGATCATCGCCTGCTGGGCGCTGGGTGGCGAAAGCAGCGTCGCCAGGGTAGTCACACTGGCCACACCAGAACAGCCATGAGCGTTTCCCTGGCCGCCCGCCGTCCCGCCATCGTGGTCGTTGGCGACGCCGAACAGGCACTGCGCCGCCTGGGCGACTGGCGCGCCATCGACGCGCAGGCCAATGTGAGCGTTCACCACCTGCCGCTGCGCGGCCAGGCACTGGTGAGCGCACTGCAAGACGCCGACGCCGTGGTGCTGGTGCGTGACCGCACCCCGTTTGACGCCGCCCTGCTGGCGCAATTGCCCCGGCTGCGCTACCTGGTGTTTACCGGCACACGCAACACTACGCTCGACGTCGCGGCGCTGGCAGCGCGAAACATTCCGGTCAGCCACACCGAGTGGGGCCCCTCAAAAGACAGCACCTGCGAGATGACCTGGTCGCTGATTCTGGCGGCCACACGCCAGCTGGAGGCACAAACCGCCCTGCTGCGACGCGGCCAGTGGCGAGCCGACGCGTCTTTGCCACTGGCGGGGGTGCTCAGTGGCCAGACGCTGGGCCTGATTGGCCTGGGCGAAATCGGCGGGCGCGTCGCCCGGGTCGGCCAGGCGCTGGGCATGAAAGTCATCGCCTGGAGCCCCCGCATGACGCCCGAACGCGCCGCCGAAAAAGGCGCCACCGCCGTCCCGCTGGACGACCTGCTGGCGCAAAGCCGGGTTGTCAGCCTGCATCTGGTGCCCACACCGGCCAGCCACCACCTGCTCAACGCCGAAAAGCTGGCGCTGATGCAGCCCGGCAGCCTGCTGGTCAACACCTCGCGCTCGGCGCTGGTCGATGGCCCGGCCCTCGTCAGGGCGCTGGAACAAGGCCGGCCCGGTTTTGCTGCGCTGGACGTGTTTGACACCGAGCCGCTGCCCGCAGACGACCCGCTGCGCCAGCTGCCCAACGTACTGCTCACGCCGCACCTGGGTTTTGTCACCGAACCGGTGTACCAGCG
>JANNXF010000318.1:0-2043 GCA_031409395.1 Polaromonas sp. | reverse complement strand
TGCGGATCATGGCCAGCCGCTGAATGAACCTCCCAATCGTGTGTACCCAAACGCATGGCCGTCCCCGGCACCAGTGTTTCGTCAAAACGAAACCGGGGACATTGCTGGCCAGTCGGCAAATATGTCAGAGCCACTGGATCCCACTGCTGAACATGTCTGGCCTGGCCCGGTGGAATCAGGGTCTTGAGCGCCGGATAATGCGCCTGCAAAGCAGCGTTTCCGCCGCAATGGTCGCTGTGCAAATGGGTGTTGACGAGCACATCGAGCGTGCGCTCACCCAAAACCGCGCCAATCAGGGCCAGGGTCTGCGCTGCATGCGTGCAATACCCGCTGTCGACCAGCAGGGTTTTGTCGCCATCGGTAAACAGAACATTGTTGGCAGACAGCCAACCCCGCTCAAAAACACGAAGTCCTTGTGGAAGTGTGGCAATGTCCATCAATGAGTGGCCGTCCAAAAACCGTTACGCCGCAGCACGAAGTTCACGCCTGAGGATTTTCCCGACATTGGTTTTTGGAAGATCATCGCGGAATTCAATGTATTTGGGACGCTTGTAGCCTGTCAGGTGCTGCTTGCAGTAGGCGCTCACCTCCTCTTCAGTCAGCGTCGAGTCGCTTTTGACGACAAAAACCTTGATCGCTTCGCCCTGTTTGTCATCGGCTATCCCCACAGCGGCACACTCAATGACGCCGGGACACAGTGAAATGACATTTTCCAGTTCATTGGGGAATACATTGAAGCCCGAAACGATGATCATGTCTTTCTTGCGGTCGATGATTTTCGTATAACCGCGCTCGTCCATGACGCCAATGTCACCAGTGCGCAGAAAACCGTCACGGGTGAACGCCTTTTGATTTTCTTCGGGCTGCTGGTAATAGCCGGTCATGACCTGTGGGCCCCTGATGCAGATCTCGCCGGATTCGCCGACCGCCAGTGACTCGCCGTCATCGTCCTTGATGGCCATGTCGATGCCGGGCAGTGGCAGACCGATCGTGCCGCTGAATTCCCTGCTCGTCACCGGGTTGTTGGTGCCAATGGCGCAGGTTTCACTCATGCCCCAGCCTTCGACCATCGCGCAGCCTGTGACCTGTTGCCAGTGTTTGGCAGTGCCTTCAGAGGCGGCCATGCCGCCAGCCTGTGAAACACAGAGGCTGGAAAAATCAACGGTTTTGAACTGGGGGTGTTGCAGCAAGGCGTTAAACAGCGTGTTGACCGCTGGCAGCATGTGAAAAGGGCGCTTTTTCAGAACCTCGATGAACTTGCCGAAATCCCGGGGATTGGGGATCAGCGTTAAATGCGCCCCCCAGCGCACGGTCAGCAAAGACAGCGTCAGGGCAAAAATATGGTACAGCGGCAGGGCCGCAATGTTGTTGGTTTTACTGACATCGCCGATGGGCTTGAGTGCCGGGGTAAACCAGGCTTCTGCCTGCAGGACGGCAGCAACAATATTGCGATGGGTCAGGACCGCCCCCTTGGACAGGCCCGTGGTGCCACCGGTGTATTGCAAAAACGCGGTTGAATCGAGATTGCTATGGGAGGGCCTGAGTACTTGCCGCGCTCCTTCTGCAATCGCCCGGTTGAAGGGGGTGACCACACGGCCATCGCCCAGGGACAGCTTGTAGGCCGGCACCAGCTTGGCAAGATGGCGAACCGCGAAGGTGATCCAGCGGCCGTACCAGAAGCCCAGCAAATCGCCCATCGCCGTCATCACCACGTTCTTGATGGGTGTCCGCTCAATGATCTCTGCCAGCGTACCGGCAAAGTTTTCCAAAATCACGATGGTGGTCGCACCAGAATCGCTGAGCTGATGCTGCAGTTCGCGGGCCGTGTACAGCGGGTTGACGTTCACACAGGTATAGCCCGCACGCAAAATGGCCGCCATGGTGACAGCAAACTGCGGCACGTTGGGCAGCATGATCGCGACGCGCGCACCCGGCTCCAGGCCCAGGCTTTGCAGCCAGGCCCCTAGCGCAGACGACAACTCATCAAGCTGGGCGTAAGACATCCACTGGTCCATGCAGACCGAAAACGGCTTGGCGGCGTTC
>JANNXF010000317.1:0-8551 GCA_031409395.1 Polaromonas sp. | reverse complement strand
TCGCATGCAGTACAAGCGCAATGACCAGGACTTTGCGCGCGGCAGTTTCAGGGTGCGCGGCGATGTGATTGATATTTTTCCGGCCGAGCACTCGGAGCTGGCGCTGCGCATCGAGCTGTTTGACGACGAGATCGAGTCTCTACAGCTGTTTGACCCGCTGACGGGCCGCATTCGGCAGAAAGTGCCGCGTTTCGTGGTCTACCCGAAAAGCCATTACGTCACCCCGCGCGACAAGGTCATGGCGGCGGTGGAGACCATCAAGCTGGAGCTGTCTGAGCGGGTCGGGCAGTTTGTCAGCCAGGGCAAGCTGGTCGAGGCGCAGCGCATTGAGCAGCGAACCCGGTTTGACCTGGAAATGCTGAGCGAAATCGGCCACTGCAAGGGCATTGAAAACTACACCCGCCACCTCAGCGGTGCGCCGCCGGGCTCGCCGCCATCCACCCTGTGCGACTACATGCCCAAAGACGCCGTGATGTTTTTGGACGAGAGCCACGTCATGATTGGCCAGCTCAATGCCATGTACAACGGCGACCGCTCGCGCAAGACCACATTGGTTGACTACGGTTTTCGCTTGCCCAGTGCGCTGGACAACCGGCCGCTGAAGTTTGAAGAGTTTGAAACCAAGATGCGGCAGGCCATTTTTGTGTCTGCCACGCCAGCGGCCTACGAAAAAGAGCATGCCGGGCAAGTGGTGGAGCAGGTCGTGCGGCCCACCGGGCTGGTGGACCCGCAGGTCGAGGTCAGGCCGGCCACCCACCAGGTTGATGACGTGCTGCAGGAGATCCGCATCCGGGTCGAGAAAAACGAGCGTGTGCTCATCACCACGCTGACCAAGCGCATGGCCGAGCAATTGACGGATTACCTGACCGACAACGGCGTGAAGGTGCGCTATTTGCACAGCGATGTGGACACCGTGGAGCGGGTAGAGATCTTGCGCGACTTGCGCCTGGGCGCTTTTGACGTGCTGGTGGGCATCAATTTGCTGCGCGAAGGGCTTGACATTCCCGAGGTGTCGCTGGTGGCGATTCTGGACGCCGACAAGGAAGGTTTTTTGAGGGCTGAAAGAAGCCTGATCCAGACCATTGGCCGGGCCGCCCGAAACGTCAATGGCCGCGCCATCCTTTATGCAGACCGCATCACTGACTCCATGAAAAAAGCCATGGACGAAACCGAACGCCGCCGCAACAAGCAGATTGCGTTCAATCTTGAGCACAACATCACCCCGCGTAGCGTAGTCAAGCGCATCAAGGACCTGATTGACGGCGTGTACAGCGAAAAATCTGGCAAGGAAGCGGAAAAGCTTGAAATGCAGAAGGCGCTGGTCGAGGACATGAGCGAGAAAGATGTGTCACGCGAAATCAAGCGGCTTGAAAAGCAGATGGTTGAACACGCCAAAAACCTGGAGTTTGAAAAAGCCGCCAGGGTGCGCGACCAGCTGCATGTCTTGAAAGAGCAGGCTTTCGGCGCACCAGGAACCGACAACGTTCTGCCCATCAGTGCTGCGGCATCAGTCCGCCTGTAAGTGCAATTTGATACTGATCAGTCTTCATTCCAACTGATTCGTCTGAATTGAGCAAACAAGGCGCGTCGGTGGTATACTTGACGAAATCAGTCGGAAACTCGAAAAAACAATAAAAGCCCCCGCGACGAACGGTTGACTGACCCGGGCGGCTGGAGGAAAACTTCCCTGAAAACATAACTTTTCAGGGCAAAAACGATAGTCAAGCCATACGAAGGAGCTTGTTATGCGCCTCACGACCAAAGGCCGCTTTGCGGTCACTGCCATGATTGACCTGGGCCTGCGCCAAAACAGTGGCCCGGTGACACTGGCTGCCATTAGCCAGCGCCAGCAAATTTCTCTTTCCTACCTCGAGCAGCTGTTCGGCAAGCTGCGTCGTCACGAACTGGTGGAGTCCACCCGTGGACCTGGCGGCGGGTATACGCTGGGCCGTAAAGCGTCTGAAATCACGGTGGCCGACATCATTGTGTCGGTGGACGAGCCGATAGACGCAACCCAGTGCGGGGGCAAGGAAAACTGCACGGGCGACGGCAGCCGCTGCATGACGCATGAGCTCTGGGCTTCGCTCAACAGCCGTATGGTCGAGTTTCTGGATTCCGTCACGCTGCAAAAACTGGTTGAAGACCAGCTTGCCAAAGGGGTTGTGGTGGAAAACACCCCCCAAGTGAAAAAGGCTATTTTTACCGCGCCTGTTGTCAAGCCGATTCGCGTGAATGCACCGAATTCGGTGTTTGCCCTGGGCAATGCCTTTTCAAAATTGTGAGGCGTCAGAGCCGGGCTTGTCCCCGGTTTTGACGGTTTTGATGTGATCGCCCTGCATTCGATCCTGAATGCGTGAACGTAATTTTTTGAGCTGCCAGCCAGCCTGTGACATAAAGAGCTAGCCAAATGGACACCCCACATTTCCCGATTTACATGGACTACAGCGCAACCAACCCCTGCGACCCGCGGGTGGTGGACGCCATGATTCCCTGGTTGCGTGAGCATTTCGGCAACCCCGCTTCCCGCAGCCACGCCTGGGGCTGGGAAGCCGAAGCCGCTGTAGAAAAAGCGCGTGAGCAAATTGCCAGCCTGATTGGCGCCGACCCGCGCGAAATCGTCTGGACCAGCGGCGCGACCGAGTCAAACAACCTTGCGCTCAAGGGCGCAGCCCATTTCTACAAGAGCAAGGGCAAGCACCTCATCACGGTCAAGACCGAGCACAAGGCGGTGCTGGACACCTGCCGCGAACTGGAGCGCCAGGGCTTTGAAGTGACCTACCTGGACGTGCAGGCCGATGGCCTGCTCAGCCTTGACGCCTTGAAGGCAGCCATGCGCCCCGACACGATTCTGGTCAGCGTCATGTTTGTCAACAACGAAATTGGCGTGATTCAGGACATCGCAACCATTGGCGCGCTGTGCCGTGAAAAAGGCATTATTTTCCACACCGATGCCGCACAGGCTACCGGCCGCGTTGACATCGACCTGGCCACCTTGCCGGTGGACCTGATGAGCCTGACCTCGCACAAGACCTATGGTCCCAAGGGTATCGGTGCGCTGTATGTACGCCGCAAGCCACGTGTGCGCCTGGAAGCGCAAATGCACGGCGGTGGCCACGAGCGCGGCATGCGTTCGGGCACGCTGCCGACGCACCAGTGCGTGGGCATGGGCGAGGCTTACCGCATTGCCAAGGCCGAGATGCATGAGGAAAACACGCGTATTCGTGCCCTGCACGAACGCATGCTCAATGGGCTGAAGGATGTGGAAGAGGTCTTCCTCAATGGCCACGCTGACAAACGCGTTCCGCACAACCTCAACATGAGCTTCAATTTTGTGGAGGGCGAGTCGCTCATCATGGGTATCAAGGGCCTGGCAGTGTCGAGCGGCTCGGCCTGTACGTCAGCCAGCCTGGAACCGAGCTATGTGCTGCGCGCCCTGGGCCGCAGTGACGAGCTCGCCCACAGCAGCCTGCGCATGACGATTGGCCGCTGGAGCACCGAAGAAGAAATTGACTACGCTGTGGGAACCATCAAGGAGAACGTGGCCAAGCTGCGCGAACTGTCCCCGCTGTGGGAAATGTTCAAGGATGGTGTTGACCTGTCCACCATTCAGTGGGCTGCCCACTAGATAAGTTCCCCCCGAAGCAGCTGACGCTGCCTCCCCCTCAGGGGGCGACAGCTGTGGCCCGGCAAAGCCGGTTCCACGCTGCCACTTGCTAAGAAATTTGGTAGTTTTAAGGAGTTCACCATGGCCTATTCAGAAAAAGTCGTTGACCACTATGAAAACCCCCGCAACGTCGGCTCCTTTGAAAAGGGCGACGAGACGGTTGGCACCGGCATGGTCGGCGCGCCGGCTTGCGGCGACGTGATGAAGCTGCAGATCAAGGTCAATCCGCTCACGGGCGTGATTGAAGACGCACGCTTCAAGACCTACGGCTGCGGCTCGGCGATTGCCTCCAGCTCGCTCGTGACCGAATGGGTCAAGGGCAAGACGCTGGACGAGGCAGCGAGCATCAAAAACAGCGCGATTGCCGAAGAACTGGCGTTGCCCCCTGTGAAAATTCATTGCTCCATCCTGGCCGAAGACGCCATCAAGGCAGCCGTGAACGACTACAAGCAAAAGCACGCGCACTGAAAGCGGGTGCTGGTTGAAGTGGTTTTGCACAGACCGTTGTCCGGTCCATGGCCTGTATTTGCCTGTTTAATTTTCGAGTGATTCAAATGTCCGTTACCCTTACCGACGCCGCTGCCCGCCACGTAACCCGCTACATGACCAAGCGCGGCAAGGGCGTGGGCGTCCGCCTGGGTGTCAAGACCACCGGCTGTTCCGGCCTGGCTTACAAGCTGGAATACGCCGATGAAATTGCACCCGAAGATGTGGTGTTCGAAGACAACGGCGTCAAGGTGCTGGTAGACCCCAAAAGCATGGCCTACATTGACGGCACACAGCTTGACTTTGTGCGCGAAGGCCTGAACGAAGGCTTCAAGTTTCTCAACCCGAATGAACGCGACCGCTGCGGATGCGGTGAGAGTTTTCGGGTTTGACGGGGGCGACCACGCCCGGCTGGCTGAACCCGTGACAGCGCTTAATCTTCACCAGGCCGCCCTCACTCATTGTGCTGGCGGCTTTTTCCTGACATGAATCTTCAATCCACTGACTTCGAACTCTTCAGTGTGCCGACGCAGTTCGCGCAAGACCGCACGGTGCTCGATGCCCGCTGGAAAGAGCTGCAGCGCGAGGCCCATCCCGACAAGTTTGCCGTGCAGGGCGCAGCTGCCCAGCGCGTAGCGATGCAGTGGTCGGTGCGCATCAACGAGGCTTACCAGCGCCTCAAAGACCCGCTGAAGCGGGCCAGCTATTTATGTGAGTTGCACGGCGCGCCCATCAATGCTGACAACAACACGGCGATGCCTGCCGATTTCCTGATGCAGCAAATGGCGTGGCGCGAAGCACTGGATGACGCCAAAACGCTTCAGGATCTGGATGAAATAGCCCTGCAGTCCAATGAATCCGGGCGCGAGCAGCTATCAAAAATAGAGCAAACACTGGATGTTTCCAGAAATTTTTCGGCAGCGGCCAACCAGGTCAGAAGCCTTATGTTTATCGAGCGTTTTGCCAGTGAGGTCGATGCCCGCATTGATCAGCTGGGACAATAAAGCACTACAAGAAGAGCGACGAAAAAGCCCCATGGCACTTTTGCAAATATCCGAACCCGGCCAGACGCCAGACCCGCACCACAGGCGCATTGCGGTGGGCATTGACCTAGGCACCACGCATTCGCTGGTGGCCAGCGTGCGCAACGGTGTGTCTGAATGCCTGCCCGACGACCAGGGGCGGGTGATACTGCCCAGCGTTGTACGCTATATCGATGCCGAGCGGCGCCAGATTGGCTTTGAGGCGCTGGCCGCCCAGGTAGACGACCCAGGTAACACGATTTCGTCGGTCAAGCGGCTGATGGGACGGGGCATCAATGACATTGGGAGCCGCGCCCAATTGCCCTACCAGCTCAATGACAAGCCGGGCATGGTCACGCTACAAACCATTGCCGGCGAGAAAAGCCCGGTCGAAATTAGCGCCGAGATTCTGGCCACCTTGCGCTTTCGGGCCGAAGACACCTTTAACGATGATATTTATGGCGCGGTCATCACCGTGCCCGCCTACTTTGATGACGCCCAGCGGCAGGCGACCAAAGACGCCGCGCAACTGGCCGGCCTGAATGTGCTGCGCCTGATCAACGAGCCCACCGCAGCGGCGATTGCCTACGGGCTGGACAACGCCAGCGAGGGTGTCTTTGCCGTGTACGACCTGGGTGGCGGCACCTTTGACATTTCCATCCTGCGCTTGACTCAGGGTGTCTTTGAAGTGGTGTCTACGGGCGGTGATTCTGCCTTGGGCGGGGACGACTACGACCGCGCCCTGGTGGACTGGGCGCTGGCCAAAGCCGGTCTGGCCGCAGACACCCTGACGCCCTCAGACAAGGCCGCCCTGCAACGCGCCGCGCGTGCCTGCAAGGAAGCGCTTTCGGCGCAGGAGACGGTGCCGTTTTCGGTTCAATTGACCAAGGCCGCCATCAACTTCGACATGAAGGCGGCAGACTTCGAAGAGGCTACCGCCCACCTCACCCAGCGCACCCTGACGGCAGTACGCAAAGCCCTGCGCGACGCCAAGCTGGGCAAAGATGCCATTGATGGCGTGGTCATGGTCGGTGGCTCAACACGTATGCCGCAGGTGCGCAAATCAGTTGCCAGCTTTTTCGGACGCGAGCCCCTGACCAACCTCAATCCGGACGAGGTGGTGGCGCTTGGTGCCGCCATTTCGGCCAACCAGCTGGCAGGCAACAACACGGGTGCAGACTTGTTGTTGCTGGATGTGATCCCCCTGTCGCTGGGCATTGAAACCATGGGCGGGCTGGTGGAGCGTATCGTGCCGCGCAACCAGACCATTCCCACCGCCATGGCGCAGGATTTCACCACCTACCAGGACGGCCAGACCGCCCTGGCGCTGCATGTGTTGCAGGGCGAGCGTGACCTGGTGGCGGACTGCCGCAGCCTCGCCCGTTTTGAGTTGCGCGGCATTCCACCCATGGCGGCGGGTGCTGCACGCATCCGCGTGACGTTCACGGTCGATGCCGATGGCCTGCTCAGCGTCAATGCCAAAGAGCAGGGCAGCGGCGTGGAAGCGCGCATCGACGTCAAACCTTCTTATGGCCTGTCAGACGACGAGATTGCCCGCATGCTGCAAGACAGCTTTTCGACGGCCCAGCAAGACATGCAGGCGCGTGCACTGGCTGAAGCCCAGGTGGATGCAGACCGCATGATTTTGGCGACGCGCAGCGCGCTGGCGCTCGATGCCGACCTGCTCAGCCCCAACGAGCGGGCCCAAATTGACAGCCTGATGGCAGGCCTGGCTGACACCCGTACGCATGGCGAGGCCGCCGCGATAGAAGCTGCAACACAGTTGTTGGCCAAAGGCACTGAGGCGTTTGCCGCGCACCGCATGAACCGGGGCATTCAAAAGGCCCTGGCTGGTAAAAACATAGAGGCAGTCTGAAAAGACTGACACGCATGCCCATCATCAAAATACTGCCCCACCCGGAATATTGTCCCAAGGGCGCTGAAATATCAGCGCCTGCCGGCACCTCCATTTGCGAGGCCCTGCTGGACAACAAAATCAATATTGAGCACGCTTGCGACATGAGCTGCGCTTGCACAACCTGCCATGTGATCGTGCGGGAAGGCCTGAATTCCCTGAACGAGATTGATGAAAGCGAAGAAGACCTGCTGGACCGTGCCTGGGGGCTGGAACCCAATTCACGCCTGAGCTGCCAGGCCTTTCTGGCGCAGACGGATGTGACAGTTGAAATACCCAAGTACTCGATCAACCACGCCAAAGAGAATCACTAACCCCCACCCACGCTTGCCACTTCGTGCGCTGCGCTGCCCCCCGAGGGCGCGTATTTTGGCTTCGCCGCACTTCGTGAACACTTGGGGCGGCCCAGCGTGAAAACATTTATCAGCTCATATGCGCCAAATTTTTCTTGATACTGAAACCACGGGCTTGTCGGCTGAAAACGGCGATCGCATCATTGAAATTGGCTGTGTCGAGCTGGTGGGCCGCAAGCTCACCGGCAACAACAAGCACTTTTACCTGAACCCCGAGCGGGACAGCCACGAAGACGCGCTGAAGGTTCACGGCATCAGCAATGATTTTTTAAAAGACAAACCCAAGTTTGGAGCGATTGCAGCCGAACTGCTGTCCTATCTGCAGGGCGCTGAAATCATCATTCACAACGCGCCTTTTGATGTCAGCTTTCTGAACAAGGAACTTGAACTCATTGGCGGGGCGCCCATCAGGCACTGCGTGGCCAAGGTCACTGACAGTTTGCTCATGGCCAAAGAGCTGTTTCCGGGCAAGCGCAACTCTCTGGACGCCCTGT
Organism: Polaromonas sp.; assembly: GCA_031409395.1. Lineage (GTDB taxonomy): Bacteria > Pseudomonadota > Gammaproteobacteria > Burkholderiales > Burkholderiaceae_C > Polaromonas. The sequence goes on along the minus strand of JANNXF010000317.1, from coordinate 617 downwards.
GCGACCGGCTCGAAGTCGACAATTCGGGCCGAACCCTGCACGGCGCCTTGCTCGATGCCGAGCTGCTGGCCGATGTGTACATCAACCTGACGCGGGGACAAAACAGCCTGATGATGGACACCGGTGGCAGCACCCAGGGCGGCGAGAGCACGGTGTCGATTGACCTGAGCGGGTTTGAGCTGCCCTTGCTGGCTGCCAACGACCAGGAAATGGCCGATCACGAAAAACTGATGGCCGATATCGACAAGGCCAGCAAGGGAAAAACGGTGTGGCGCCTGGCCTCCTGAACCTCCGAGAGCTGCGCCTTTAAATAGGCGGCTGGAAACAGCATATAATCAAAGGCTGATCAAAAGGGAGATTAGCTCAGGGGTAGAGCACTGCATTCACACTGCAGGGGTCACAAGTTCGAAACTTGTACTGCCCACCAATATATTGGTGATAAATCAAGGACTTATGAAAATTCATAAGTCCTTTTTTGTTTTTGTGCCTACTCATGCTTGGTACCAAATATCCGATCACCCGCATCACCCAAGCCCGGCACGATATAGGCTTTCTCGTTCAAGTGCGAGTCTAGCCCCGCCACGTAAACAGGCACGGTTGGATGCGCGGTATGGAAG
>JANNXF010000316.1:0-21022 GCA_031409395.1 Polaromonas sp. | reverse complement strand
GCCGCCAGCAAGGCAGCAGGGCAACGCTGACCGGCCCGGCTAACGCCCCACATCGTTGAGCGACCAGTCGTAATCAAGGTAGATGACCCGCACATTTTTGGTCCTGATTTTTTCACGGTCAGCAGGGGCATCGGCCAGCAGGTCGGCGTACCGGGCAAAGACGTCACCCACCTGCCTGAAACCCCCGCTGCCGGCCGTTCCCTGTTCAAAGTCCTGTTTAAACCATTTGAAGATGGCGCTGACCTGCAATTGCCCGTCGGCAAAGCGGTTGCGGCTGCGATCGGCCATGAAGCGGCCCAGGCCGTCGTCCAGCTGGGCGTCCAGCCGGCTGGCGGTGTAGGCCTCGGGCCGCAGCGCCGGGCAGCCAATGCTGGCACACACCATGGCGGCATGAATGCGCGGGTCGGCGTAGCGCGGGCGCAGCTGTTCGTGCTCTATCCAGTCGAGATGGCGCACTTCGCCCAGCAGGGTAAAAAACTTTTTCTTCCAGGCGCTTTGCAGCAGCGACCCCAGGTCCTTGATGGAGGTGAGCTGGGGGTAGCGCGTCAGCACCAGCGCAATGGTGAAGCCGTTGTAGGCATTGAGCAAAAAAGCCATCTGCGCTTCACGCGGCCAGCTGTTGAAGGTTGCCGGTGACACGGCAGACCAGCTCGCCAGCACGGCGTCCAGCGCAGCGCGATCGGCGGCAAACCCCTGGTAGCTGACGCGCGACTGGCGGTTGTCGGGCAACCACTTCACGTATTTTTTCAGCAGGGCGTCCCAGGCGGCGTAGCTGGGGTCAAAGCCGCCCGGGACGCCCTGCACCGGTTTATCTTGGGCAAATACGCCTTTCGCCCAATAGGAATGGGCGAAAGCAGCTATCAAAATCATAGCGTACCGCCGGCTGACTAGCCCTGATGCAGAGGGTTTCAACGCCATCTCAATGCCTTTTCCAGTCGTGGTAGCGCCGCACCCATTCCAGCAGCCTGAGCGGCTGGTGGCCGCGCTTCCATTGCCCGGCGGCGTACTTGTTGGCCTCGGCCAGCGTGGGGTAGGTGTGAATGGTCGAGAGAATTTTGTTCAGCCCCAGCTTGTGCCGCATCGCCAGAACATACTCGGCCAGCAAGTCACCGGCATGGCTGCCGACAATGGTGACGCCCAGAATCGTGTCCTTGCCCGGCACGGTGAGCACCTTGACCCAGCCCTGCGTGTCACTGTCGGCAATGGCGCGGTCCAGATCGTCCAGACCGTAACGGGTGACTTCAAAGGCGATGTTTTTTTCTTGGGCCTCCTGCTCGTTCAGGCCCACACGCGCCACTTCGGGGGCGGTGAAGGTGGTCCAGGGAATCACCGAGTAGTCGGCCTTGAAGCGTTTGACGTCACCAAACAGCGCATTGACGGCAGCGTACCAGGCCTGGTGCGCCGCCACATGCGTCAGCTGGTAAGGCCCCGCCACATCACCGGCGGCATAAATATTGGGGTAAACCGTTTGCAGGTAGTCGTTGGTGTCTACCGTGCGCCGGGTGGGAATACCCAGGGCTTCCAGGCCATAACCTGTCAGCCGGGCCACGCGGCCCACGGCGCAGATCAGCTGGTCAAACTCAAGGCGGGTTTCCGGGCCGTCCGCTGGCGCCTGATTTTCCCGAGCCACCCACAGGGCTTTCTCATCGGCGTCTTTGGCGCAGCGCAGCGCCTTGTGGCCCGTCAGCACCGTCACGCCGTCGGCCTGCAACGCGGCTTTGACCAGCACCGACACGTCCTCGTCTTCGCGCAGCAGCAGGCGGGGCGCCATTTCGACCAGCGTGACCTGCGCGCCCAGCCGCGCAAAGGCCTGCGCCAGCTCGCAGCCAATCGGCCCCCCGCCCAACACCACCAGGCGGCGCGGCACCTCGTCGAGTTTTCCGAATTCATCCCACAGCGTGTCGCTGGTGACGTAGCCGGTCTGCTCCAGCCCCGGCAGCGGCGGCACAAAAGGTTGCGCGCCCGCCGCAATCACGATGCTGCGGGTGGTGAGGGTTTGCGTACCGCCGCCGTTCAGCGCAATCTCCACCGTCCACGGGTTCACGATGCGGGCATGGCCCTGCAGCACGTCCACACCCAGCGCCGTGTAGCGCGCCACGCTGTCGTGCGGCTCAATGGCGCGAACCACGGCCTGAATGCGCTGCATGACCGCCTTGAAACTGAAGGTGGGCGTGGTGTTGCCAAGGCCGTAGTTCGCGCCGTGCCGCATCTGGTGCGCCAGGGTGGCGCTGCGGATCAGCGCCTTGCTGGGCACACAGCCGTAGTTCAGGCAGTCGCCGCCCATCTTGTGGGCTTCCACCAGGGTGACTTTGGCCTTCACCGCAGCGGCAATATAGGCCGTCACCAGCCCGCCCGCACCGGCCCCAATCACCACCAGGTTGCGGTCAAAAGTGGCCGGGCGCACCGAACGCCAGCGCGCATACACCTGGCGGCCCCTGAAGAAATCCAGCGCTCTTTTAACCCCCAGCGGCAGCAGGCCCAGCAGCACAAACGAGCCAATCAGCCCGGGCGACACAATCGATTTGAGCGAGTCAATCCGGGCGATCTGCGTGCCCGCGTTGACATAGGCCAGCGTGCCGGCCAGCATGCCGACCTGGCTGACCCAGAAATACGTCCAGGTCTTCATGCGGCTCAGGCCCATCAGCAGGTTGAGCGCAAAAAACGGCACCACCGGAATCAGCCGCAAGGTGAACAGGTAAAACGCGCCTTCTTTTTCAATGCCCTTGTTCACTTCGGCCAGGCGCTGGCCAAAGCGTTGTTGAATCGCGTCGCGCAGCAGGTAGCGCGCGGCCAGCATGGCCAGTGTGGCGCCGATGGTGGAGGCCAGCGACACCAGCAGCGTGCCGCGCAGCAGCCCAAAGCTGGCGCCGGCAGCCAGGGTCATGATGGTGGCGCCAGGCAGCGACAGTGCGGTCACGCCGACATACACCACAAAAAACCCCAGCATGACCAGCAACGGCCGCTGGCCGTAGAGTGTGGCCAGGCTGTCCTGGCTTTCCTTGAGAAAGGCCAGGCTGAAATAACGGCCCAGATCCAGCGCAAAAAAAACGGCGACACTGGCCAACAGCAGCAACGCGATAACGAGTTTGCGTGAATTCAAGGCAGTCCTTTGTGTGTGGCTTGTCACTGGCTCGGCAGCTTGCCCGGTTTCTTGCAAAAAACCGTCGTGCCCGGCCGTCAGGAATCGGCGGGGCGGGTGACTAAACTGGGCCTTCAGGGTGATTGACCCCGACTGCACAAATTCTGCCGGAATAGCCCAAAATCAGTTTGCAGAGACCCGGCAGACCGCCGCTGAGCCTCGGTCAGTTTAACGTCAACAAGGAAACCCAAGCCATGACCCAGGCACTGGTCGGCATCATTGGCGGCAGCGGCCTCTACCAGATGGATGCGCTGCAAGACGCCCACGAACACGTCATGAGCACGCCCTTTGGCGCGCCGTCAGACGCGCTGGTCACCGGGCGTGTGCACGGCGTGCCCGTGGCGTTTTTGGCGCGGCATGCGCGCGGCCACCGGCTGCTGCCTTCTGAAGTGCCGTACCGTGCCAATATCCATGCCCTGAAGCAGCTCGGCGTGCGTTACCTGCTGTCGGTGTCGGCCGTGGGTTCGCTGCGCGAAGACGTCAAGCCGCTCGACCTGCTGCTGCCCGACCAGTTCATTGACCTGACCAAACGCCGTGACAGCAGTTTTTTTGGCCAGGGGGCGGTGGCCCATGTGTCGATGGCGCAGCCGGTGTGCAGCGTGGCCGCCGACGCCCTGGTCCGCGCGGTCAAAAGCGTTCTGGACAGCGAGGGCGCTGTGGCGGCGCACGGTCGGCCCAGCCTGCACCGGGGCGGCACCTATGTGTGCATTGAAGGGCCGCAGTTTTCCAGCCTGGCTGAATCGAACTGGTACCGCAGCATGGGCGCCGACGTCATTGGCATGACCAACATGCCCGAAGCCAAGCTGGCGCGTGAAGCCCAAATGGCCTACGCCACCCTGGCCATGGTGACTGATTTTGACTGCTGGCACCCACGCGAGGCGCATGTCAATGCCAACATGGCGCTGGCCAACCTGCTCAAAAACGCCGGCCGTGCGCAACAGGTGGTGGCCGAGGCCATCCGGCTGCTGGCCGCCGAACAGCGCCCCAGCGAGGCGCACACCGCCCTGCAAAATGCGCTGGTCACCGCGCCAGAGGCCATGGCGCCCGAGGTGCGGGGGCGGCTGGCGGTGGTTTTGCGCTGACCGGCCCCTTTGCCTTTTTACAAAAATTCACCTGTTCCACGCCATGCACGACACCCTGCCCCTGCTAGAGAAAACCCACTTCCCAGCCCTGCGCCGCAAGCACCTGGACACCCTGCAGGTCAACCTGGGTTACCAGTGCAACCAGAGCTGTCTGCACTGCCACGTGAACGCGGGGCCGCACCGCACCGAGATGATGGACGAGGCCACGCTGGCCCTGATTCCGGAGATTCTGGCGGTCCGCCGCATCACGACGCTGGACTTGACGGGCGGCGCCCCCGAGCTGCACAGCGGCTTCAGGGCCCTGGTGCGCGCTGCCCGGGCGCAGGGCGTGCGCGTGATTGACCGCTGCAACCTGACCATTCTGTTTGAACCAGGGCAAGAAGGACTGGCCGAATTTCTGGCTGAACAGCGGGTCGAGGTGGTGGCGTCCATGCCCTGCTATTCAGCCGCCAATGTTGACAAGCAGCGCGGCGAAGGCGTGTTTGACAAAAGCATTGCCGCACTGCAAACACTCAACCAGCTGGGTTACGGCCAGCCTGGCTCCGGCCTGTCCCTGAACCTCGTCTACAACCCGCAAGGCCCGTCGCTGCCGCCCGAGCAGCAGCCACTGCAGGCAGACTACAAACGCGAGCTGTTCAATCACTTCGGCATTGTGTTCAACGAGCTGTTTGCCCTGACCAACATGCCGATACAGCGTTTTGGCTCCACGCTGGTGTCCAAGGGCACGTTTGACACCTACATGGCGCTGCTCAGGGACAGTTTTCAGCCACACAACCTGGACGGCGTGATGTGCCGCAGCCTGGTCAGCGTGGACTGGCAGGGCTGGTTGTCAGACTGCGACTTCAACCAGCAGCTGGGCCTGAGCCTGGGCACGTCTGGCTTGCGCCGCCACCTGCGCGACCTGCTCAAAACAGATTTTGACCAGCAGCCCATCCGCGTGGCGGGCCACTGCTACGGCTGCACCGCCGGACAGGGCAGCAGCTGCGGCGGCGCGCTGGAACACTGAACCGCGTCTGGCTTGAAAACGCCCATGACCGTTTTACGAACCGCCCCTCCCCGGCTGGCCGTGGTCATGCCGGTGCTGAACGAAGCCGCTGGCCTGGGCGCCGCGCTGCAGGCCCTGGCCCCCTTGATGGGCCGCGGTGTGCAGGTGGTGCTTGCCGATGGCGGCAGCAGCGACGCCACCCTGGCGATTGCCGGGGAAGCACCCTTGTCAGCCCTCACCGTGATCTGCGCCCCCCGGGGCCGGGCCTTGCAAATGAACGCCGGGGCGCGGCAGGCGGCCGGTGAGCTGCTGCTGTTTTTGCACGCCGACACGGTGCTGCCACCAGACGCCGACACGCTGGTGCAGCGGGCGCTGGCCAGTGGCACGCACGTGTGGGGCCGCTTTGATGTGCGGATTGATGGCCGTTCACGCTGGCTGCCAGTGATTGCCGCCTTGATGAACCTGCGCTCGCGTGCCTCCGGCGTGGCCACCGGCGACCAGGCCCTGTTCATGACGCGGCAGGCGTTTGACGCGGCAGGTGGCTTTCCGGCCCAGGCGCTGATGGAAGATATTGAAATGTCGCGCCGCTTGCGGCAACTTTCAGCCCCGGCCTGCCTGCGGGCGCAGGTGGTGACCTCGGGGCGGCGCTGGGACACCCACGGCGTCTGGCGCACCGTGCTGCTGATGTGGCGGCTGCGTTTTGCCTACTGGCGCGGTGCCTCGCCCGAGCGCCTGGCGCAGCGCTACCCCAGCGGCAGCCCATGACCCGCCTGGTGATTTTTGCCAAAGCGCCGCAGGCCGGGCGCGTCAAAACCCGGCTGATGCCGGCGCTGGGCGCTGAAGGCGCAGCCGCGCTGGCACGCCGCCTGCTGGCGCACACCTTGCTGCAGGCGCTGGCCGCCAAGGTTGGCCCGGTGGAGCTGTGCATGAGCCCCGCGCCAACAGACCCCGCCTGGCAGGGCATTGCCGTGCCCGGCGCGGTGCAGCAAACCGCGCAGGGCGACGGCGACCTGGGCGAACGCATGGCGCGCGCCGCCTTGCGCATCACGGCCCGTCATGGGCCCAGCCTGCCCGGTGAAGCCATTTTGCTGATCGGCACCGACTGCCCGGCCCTGACGGCACCGCTGCTGGTTCAGGCAGCCACGCAACTGGCGCAGCACGACGCCGTGCTGCTGCCCGCCCACGACGGCGGCTATGTGTTGCTGGGCCTGAACTCGCCCTGCCCTGAACTGTTTACCGACATGCCCTGGAGCACGCCGGCGGTCGCTGCCGAAACACTGAGCCGCCTGGCCGCGCTGGGGCTGCGCGTGTGGCAGGGGCCGGTGCTGCACGACATTGACGAGCCCGCTGACCTGCAGCACTTGCAGGGTCTGCCGCAGACGTCCCCTTAACCCAAAATTCAAGAAAATAATGCCTTTCCCCCAATCAACACGGGCGCAAGCAGCTATTATTTTTATAGCAACCTGAACTGACCACTCCATGACGCAAGCCCCTGCCATCGACCCGACCCTCGCCGCCACCGCCGCCACGTATGACATGGTGAGCGACTACTACGGCCGGCAACTGCAGGGCACGGCCGACCTGAAAACCAGTGCCTGCTGCGACGTGAGCGCCATGCCGCCATGGCTCAAGCCCCTGCTTGCCCGCATCCACCCCGAGGTGCTGTCGCGCTACTACGGCTGCGGACTGGTGTGCCCGCCGCTGCTGGAGGGTTGCCGCGTGCTGGACCTCGGCTGCGGCTCGGGCCGCGATGTGTATGCGCTGGCGCAGCTGGTGGGGGCCACGGGCTCGGTGGTGGGGGTGGACATGACCGACGGGCAACTGGCGATTGCCAGAGCGCACCAGGCGCACCATGCCGAAGTATTTGGCTACAGCAATGTGCAGTTTCTGCACGGCTACATCGAGCGGCTTGACGAACTCGGCCTGGCGTCCGGCAGCTTTGACGTGATTGTGTCCAACTGCGTGGTCAATCTGTCGCCCGACAAGGACGCGGTGCTGGCGGGCGTGCAGCGCCTGCTCAAACCCGGCGGCGAGTTTTACTTTTCAGACGTCTATGCCGACCGGCGTGTGCCCGCGGCCGTCAGAAACGACGCTGTGCTTTACGGCGAATGCCTGGGCGGCGCGCTCTACTGGAAAGACTTTGAACGCCTGGCCCAGCGCCACGGCTTTGCCGACCCGCGCCTGGTGGAAGACCGGCCGCTGGACATCACCGACCCGGCACTGGCCCTGCGCACCGGCAACCTGCGGTTTTACTCGGCCACCTACCGGCTGTTCAAGCTGGCCGCGCTCGAATCCGCCTGCGAAGACTACGGCCAGGCGGTGATATACAACGGCACGGTTCCAGAGCACGCCAGCCGCTTTGCGCTCGACAAACACCACGAGCTTCAGACCGGCAAGGTCTTCCCGGTCTGCGGCAACACCTGGCACATGCTGCAGGGCACACGCTTTGCGCCGCATTTCCGGTTTGTCGGCAACTTTGACAGCCACTACGGAATTTTTGAGGGCTGCGGGATGAGTTTGCCGTTTCAGATGACGGCGGCTGGTGGCGCTGGACCGTGCTGTTGACGCTTTTGGCGCACTGACAGGGTTGGAGAGTTGGGAAAATCAATACGGCCACTTTCCTGTAACGCAACAACCCGTTCCACCAAGGCTTTAACCCACTTGCCAAATATAACCAACTAGGTTAATATTTTGCATGGAAAAACTTCTTCCGCATTGCAGGTTATCCGTGATCAAAGTCTTGATCGTGGCAGGCAAAGTGAGAACTACGCATGCAGCGCGTGTGGGTGCCGACGCACTGGGGTTTGACTACACCGGCATGCTGGCCGTGGTGATGGCTCTTGCATCCACAGACTTTTACAAAAGCATGACCACGCACGCCGACCATACGATCTGGCAAGACGTCTACCGACCCAAAACGTTGGCTGGCGACGTGTATCTGAAGCTGACAGTCATTGACGACGTACTGATCGTGTCTTTTAAGGAGCTATGAACATGAAATGTCCTGTTTGCGGCGCGGCTGAACTAATCCGTGACACCCGCGACCTGCCCTACACCTACAAGGGCGAAACCACCTCCCTTCAAGCTGTAACGGGTGACTTTTGCCCGGCATGCGCAGAGTCAGTACTGGATGCGGCCGAGTCTGACCGCGTGATGCGCGAGATGCGCATCTTCTCGAAGCAGATCAACGCAGCGATTGTTGACCCTGGCTTCATCGTCAGCGTTCGCAAGAAGCTGGCCCTGGACCAACGCGAAGCCGCAGAAATCTTCGGCGGCGGCATCAATGCCTTCTCACGGTATGAGACCGGCAAGACCAAACCATCCCTGGCGCTGGTCAAGCTGCTCAAGGTGCTTGATCGGCATCCTGATTTGTTGGGCGAGGTTAGAGCTGTGTAATGCGAGACCTGCACCCAAGCACCCCGCTGAAAATAACGCCCCTGTAACCTCAAATCTTCCCAAACCCGCCGCCGCCCGGCGTATGAATCTCGAACACATCGCCGGGCTGCATCTCGGCCTGCCCAATATGGCCCAGGGATTCAGTGCGTCCATCGCTGCGCAGCACCCGGTTTTGCCCGACCTGCCCTGGCTGGCCGCCAGCCATGCCGAAGGCGCCGTGTTTGCGGCCGTTGGACAAAATACTGGCGGTCATGGCCTCTAAAAAGCGCACCCGGCGCACCCCGCCGTTGCCACCTTGCCACTGGCCTGCGCCGCCCGAGTTGGCGCGAATCTCGTAGCTTTCCAGCCGCACGGGAAAGCGGAACTCCAGGATCTCGGGGTCGGTCAGGCGTGAATTGGTCATGTGGGCCTGCACCACCGATGTGCCGTTAAAGCCGCCCATCAGTTTGCCGTCAGCATCCGTCACACCGCCGGCACCACTGCCGCCTGAAATGGTTTCGTAGTACTGGTGCCTGTCGTTGCCAAAGGTGAAGTTGTTCATCGTGCATTGGCTGGCAGCCATCAAACCCAGCGCACCATACAGCGCGTTGGTGATGCAGGTCGAAGTTTCGACATTGCCCGCCACCACCGATGCAGGCGGATTCGGGTTGAGCATGCTGCCCGCCGGAATGATGACCTTCAGCGGCTTCAGGCAACCTGCGTTGAGCGGAATGTCGTCATCGACCAGCGTTCTGAACACATACAGCACCGCAGCCATGCACACCGCGGTGGGCGCGTTGAAGTTATTGGTTTGCTGCGGCGATGTGCCGGTGAAATCAATCTCGGCGCTGCGGTTTTTCGTGTCAACGCGAATCGCCACGGTGATCTGCGCGCCGTTGTCCAGCGGCAAGGTGAATTCACCGTTTTTCAGGCGGGTGATGACGCGGCGCACCGATTCCTCGGCGTTGTCCTGCACATGGCGCATATACGCCAGCACGGTGGGCAGGCTGAACTGCCCGACCATCTTGCGCAGTTCCTGCACGCCTTTTTCATTGGCGGCAATCTGGGCTTTCAGGTCAGCCATGTTCTGCTGCGGGTTCCTGGACGGATATTCACCGCTTTGAAGCAGCGCGACCATTTCCGCCTCGCGCAGCACGCCGCGCTCCACCAGCAAGAAGTTGTTGATCTGCACCCCCTCTTCTTCTATGCGGGTTGAAAACGGCGGCATCGAACCCGGTGTGGTGCCGCCAATGTCGGCATGGTGGCCCCGCGAGCCGACGTAGAAAGTGGGCTCGGTGTCTGCACCCAGGTACACCGGCGTGATGACCGTGATGTCCGGCAGGTGCGTGCCGCCATGGTAGGGGTCGTTCAGCACGTACACATTGCCGGGCTGCATGCTGCCCGCGTTCTCCCGAATCACGGTTTTGATGCTTTCGCCCATCGAACCCAGGTGCACCGGCATGTGCGGCGCATTGGCAATCAGGTTGCCTGCGGTGTCAAACAGCGCGCAACTGAAGTCCAGCCGCTCCTTGATGTTGACCGAATACGCGGTGTTTTGCAGCTGCAGGCCCATCTGCTCGGCAATGTTCATGAACAGGTTGTTGAACACTTCCAGCAGCACCGGGTCCACCGTGGTGCCTGCGGCAAATTCAATAGCGCGCTCGGTCTTGCGGTCCAGCACCAGATGGTCCAGCGCCGTCAGGCTGGCTTGCCAGCCGGGCTCCACCACGGTGGTGGCGTTCTTTTCGGCAATGATGGCCGGGCCGGGGATGAGGTCGCCCGGTTGCAGGTCTTCGCGCACCACCAGGGCGGCATCGTGCCACTGCCCGCCTGAATACATGCGCACGGTTTCACGCCTGGGCACCTCACGCAGCGCATGCACGCCATGGCGTGGCTCGGCCGGGGCATCACCGGCAATGACGGACTCAACCGATACCGCCTCAACCACCAGGCCTTTGCCTTGCATCAGAAAGGCAAAGCGTTGCCGGTAAGCGGTTTCAAACGCCGCTTCAATTTCGCCCAGGCTGCCGAAAGTCACCATCAGGGCGGCATCGCTGCCTTCGTAGCGCACATGCACGCGGTGGTGGGTGGTGATGTGGCCGGTGTTGGCCTGCTGGCGTTGCAATTCACCTTCAGCCGTCGCCGCCAAAGCCTTGAGCGCGCGGGCAATTTCAGGCAAGGCGCTGGCGCCGAGTTTCAGTTCAATGGCTTGTTCCCGGATCACGTTCTGATCGGCCAGCCCCATGCCATAGGCACTCAGAACCCCCGCCATCGGGTGCACAAAAACACGTGTCATGCCCAGCGCATCAGCCACCAGGCAGGCGTGCTGCCCTCCCGCGCCACCAAAGCATTGCAGCGTGTAGCGCGTTACGTCGTAACCGCGCGCGACAGAAATCTTCTTGATGGCATTGGCCATCTGCTGAACGGCAATGCTGATGAAACCCTCCGCAACCCCCTCGGCAGGGCGTCCCGTTTGCCTGGCCAGGTCATTGAACTGGGCAGCGGCGGCCTCGTAGCTCAGCGGTTCATCGGCATTGGGGCCAAACACCTTGGGGAAATATCGCGGTTGAATCTTGCCGACCATCACGTTGGCATCGGTCACCGCCAATCGGCCGCCACGCCGGTAACTGGCCGGGCCCGGGTTGGCCCCCGCGCTTTGCGGCCCGACGCGAAAACGCTCGCCGTCAAATCGCAAAAGTGAGCCGCCGCCCGCTGCCACGGTATGAATGCTCATCATGGGCGCACGCATGCGCACACCGGCCACCTGGGTTTCAAACTCGCGCTCAAACTCGCCTGCGTAGTGCGACACATCGGTCGATGTGCCGCCCATGTCAAAGCCAATCACCCTGGCATGACCGGCAATGGCGGCTGTCCGGGCCATGCCCACAATGCCGCCCGCCGGGCCGCTCAAAATCGCGTCTTTGCCCTGAAACACCTGCGCGTCGGTCAAGCCGCCTGATGACTGCATGAAAAAGAGTTTGACGCCGGGCATTTCGCCCGCCACCTGCTCCACATAGCGGCGCAGGATGGGCGACAGATAGGCATCGACCACGGTGGTGTCCCCCCGGCTGACGAACTTCATCATCGGACTGGTTTCGTGCGAGGTGCTGATTTGTGTGAAACCGACTTCGCGGGCAATGCGTTGGGCTGCTTTTTCGTGCGCGGTGTAGCGGTAGCCGTGCATGAACACAATCGCCACGCTGCGCAGCCCTTTTTGATAATGCGCCAGAAGCTCCTTTTTTAATAGCACTTCATCGAGCGCCTGCAAAACTTCGCCTTGCGCGCCGACACGCTCATCAGCCTCGACCACGGCCTGGTACAGCAGTTCGGGCAGCACGATGTTGCGGTCAAACAGTCGCGGTCGGTTTTGGTAGGCGATGCGCAATGCATCCCTGAAGCCCCGGGTGGTGACCAGCAACGTCGGCTCGCCCTTGCGCTCCAGCAGCGCATTGGTGGCCACCGTGGTGCCCATCTTCACGCAGTCCACCACGCTGGCCTGAATCGCTTCGCCAGGCTTCAAACCCAGCAGATGCCGGATCCCCGCCACTGCCGCATCACGGTACTGCTCGGGGTTGTCGCTCAGCAGCTTGTGGGTCAGCAGCGAACCATCCGGCTTCCTGGCCACGATATCGGTGAAAGTGCCGCCACGGTCAATCCAGAATTGCCAGCGTTGGGTTTCATTTTTAATCATGTGGTCCTGAGCCCCTGGTAAGTGTGCGCAATAGTGGGTGCCTGCCGCCTACAGGCTGGCCGCAGAGCGCGCTGCCTGGTCGTAGATGCCCGAAAGCAGCCGCAGCAAGCGCGCCAGTTCACCAATGTCGCGGTTCAGGCCGTCGTCGGCATTGAGCGCATTGATCAGGCAGGACTCGCGGATCTCGCGGTAGCGCAGCACGTAATCGCGCCCGCTGTCGGTCGAGGCATAGGTCACGTCCTTGCCGCTCTTGCTGGACGCCACCACCCCCAGGTTTTGCAGTTTCTTGAGCGAGTAATTGATCAGGTGCGTGTCTTCAATGTTCATGATGAAGCAGATGTCGGCCAGGCGCTTGTTGCGGGCGCGGTGCGTGACGTGGTGCAGCACCAGCACATCCAGCGGCATCAGGTCTTTCAGTCCCGCTGCACTCATGCAGTGCACCACCCAACGGTGAAACGCATTGCCGGCCACGATCAGGCCAAACTCGAATTCGCTCATTTCCGCGCTTCTGGGCGACACCAGATGGGCCGATGACACGATGGCCATGGGTGCGCCTGCGGGCGGCGAAACCGCCGGCACCGCTGCGCCGACAGCATCAACGGCGACGGCGGGAACGGGCGCGGGTTTTCTTTTGCTCATGAACGGCTTCCGGGTTGGCATCTTTGTTGCATGGATGAATTGTAGGCAGTTAACCAACAATTTATCAACGATTTGTTGACATTTAGGGAAAACACTGAGCCACTGCCTGCGAATGCGCCTTACATTCAATTCATTGCTTTTCAGCCCCCTCCCGTCCACACCCCGGAGTTTTTATGAAACGTCGCCTTTTTGCACTGACCTCCACTGCCGCTGCGCTTTGCCTGGCGCTGGCCGCAGTGCCTGCCGTCGCCCAAACCAAATGGGACCTGCCTGCCGCTTACCCGGCCAGCAACTTTCATTCTGAAAACCTGACGCAGTTTGCCGCCGACGTGGACAAGCTCAGTGCCGGCAAACTCAAGATTGCGGTGCATGCCAATGCCTCTCTTTTCAAGGCCAACGAGATCAAGCGCGCGGTGCAGGGCGGACAAGCCCCCATCGGCGAAGTCTTGCTGGTCAACTTCGAGAACGAAAACCCGATTTACGGGGCTGACGGCATTCCGTTTCTGGCCAGCTCGTATGCAGACTCCAAAAAACTCTACGAGGCACAAAAACCGGCACTGGAGAAATTGCTGGGCACGCAGGGCATGAAGCTGCTGTACACCGTGGCCTGGCCGCCGCAGGGCATTTACAGCAAAAAAGAACTGGCCTCTGTGGCCGACCTGCGCGGCATCAAGTGGCGCGCCTACAGCCCGGCCACCGCCAAAATTGCCGAACTGATTGGCGCCCAGCCGGTGACCATTCAGGCGGCCGAACTGTCACAGGCGCTGGCCACCGGTGTGGTTGAAAGCTACATGAGTTCGGGCTCCACAGGCTATGACTCCAAAACCTATGAAAGCATCAAGTACTGGTACGACACCCAGGCCTGGCTGCCCAAAAATGCGGTCATCGTGAACAAAAAGGCGTTTGACGCGCTGGACCCCGCCACCCAGGCGGCCGTCACCAAAGCCGCCGCGGACGCAGAGCTGCGCGGCTGGAAGCTGAGTGAAGAGAAAAACGAGTGGTACAAAAAAGCCCTCACCGACAAAGGCATGAAAATCGTCGCGCCGCCGGCCAAGCTGGTCACCGACATGAAGCAGGTCGGTACCATCATGCTGGCCGACTGGCAGAAAAAAGCAGGCCCCGAGGGTGAGGCCATCATCGCCAACTACAACAAATCCCTGGCCCCCGCCAAAAAGTAGGCAGCCCCCGATGCGAAAACTGCTTGACCGCCTGTACCTGGCGGGCGGCGCGCTGGGCGCGCTGTTTATTGCGCTGATTGCCGTGCTGATGATTGCGCAGAGCGTGCTGCGCGAGTTTCGCGTCAACACCGGCGCCGTCAACGACGTGGTGTCGTGGTTTTGCGCGGCTGCCGCGTTTTTTGCCATGGCCCATGCGTTCAAGCACGGCGACTTCGTGCGCGTCACCCTGCTGCTCGATTCAGTCGGGGCCAGGACACGCCGGGCGATGGAACTGGGCTCACTGGCCATTGGCAGCGTGGCAGTGGCCTATCTGGCGTTTTCGGCCTGCAGCTTCACCTACGAAAGCTGGGAGTTCAACGACATCGCGCAGGGTCTGCTGCCGATTCCCCTGTGGATTCCGCAGCTGAGCTTTGCGCTGGGTTCGCTGCTGCTGATGGTGGCGGTGGTTGATGAATTCATCATTGTGCTGCGGGGCGGCGTACCGACCTTTGTCCGCGAAGTGGCCGAGCGTCACGCACGCGGCGACTTTTCATCCGAAATCTGAAGCGCTGGAGCAACAATAACCATGGATATTTTGATGGTGGGCGGCATACTGCTGCTGCTCATGATGCTGCTGCTGTCTGGCGGGGTGTGGATTGCCATGACCCTGGCCATTTGCGGCTGGGTGGGACAGGCGTTTTTCACCACAACGCAGCCCGGCAAGAATCTATTCAGCGCCTTCTGGGAAAGCAACGCCAGCTGGGAACTGGCCGCACTGCCGCTGTTTATCTGGATGGGCGAAATACTGTTCCGCACCAAACTCAGCGAGGAAATGTTTGAAGGTCTGCGGCCCTGGCTCAACCGCGTCCCCGGTCGCCTGATGCACACCACCATTTTGGGCTGCGGCATTTTCGGCTCGGTCTCGGGCTCGTCGGCAGCCACCTGCGCCACCATTTCCAAAGTGGCGCTGCCTGAACTCCTCAAACGCGGCTACGACGAAAAAATCGCACTCGGTTCACTGGCCACCGCCGGCACGCTGGGTATTTTGATTCCACCGTCCATCACCATGGTGGTTTACGCCGTGGCGGCCGATGCGTCGATCATCCGCATTTTTCTGGCGGGGTTTTTCCCCGGCTTTTTGCTGATGGCGCTGTTTTCGGGCTACATCATCTGGTGGAGTCTGCGCAACCCCGGCAAAGTGCCTGCCGCCGACCCGCCTTCCACCTTTGCCCAAAAGATCAAACAGTCGGGCAACCTGCTGCCCTGCGGCGCGCTGATTGTGTTTATCTGCTGGGTGCTGATCAGCGGCTACGCCACCGCCACCGAATGTGCCGCCTATGGCGTGGCGGGCGCACTGGGGCTGGCGCTGTGGAGCCGCTCGCTGACGTGGGCGAACTTCAAGGAAGGCCTGATGGGCACCACGCGCACCAGTTGCATGATCATGTTCATTCTGGCGGGAGCGGCCTTTCTGACCAAAACCATGGCCTTCACCGGCATCCCGCGGGAACTGGCCGAATGGGTCAATGCCATGAACCTGTCGCCCTATGCGCTTATCGGCGTGCTGGTGGTGGTGTACCTGATTCTGGGCACGGCACTGGACGGCATTTCGATGATTGTGCTGACCAGCGCCGTCGTGTTGCCAATGATCCAGAAGGCTGGTTTTGACCTGATCTGGTTCGGCATCTTCATTATTTTGCTGGTCGAGATTGCAGAAGTCACACCACCCGTAGGCTTTAACCTGTTTGTGCTTCAAAACATGACGGGCAAGGACAGCAACACCATCGCCCGCGCCGCGATTCCCTTTTTTGGTTGCCTGGTGGTGTGCATTGTGCTGATCACGCTGTTTCCTCAAATCGTGACCAGCCTGCCAGACCTGGTGATGGGCAAAGACAAGTAAGTAGCCGCCGCGCCCTGTAGCGCTTAAAGTCACGGCACGGTTTTCCCTATAAATTCCTTCCCTGTCGCCATGCTGCCTGTCATCGCAATCTGTCTGGGTGCCTCGGTGGGCGCCCTCGCCCGCTGGGGTCTGGGCCTGTGGCTCACGCCGGGCGGTGTCATTCCCTGGGGTACGCTGGCCGCCAATCTGGTGGGGGGCTACCTGATCGGGGTGTGTATCGCCATTTTTCAGGCCATGCCGCAGATCGACCCGCTGTGGCGCTTGCTGCTCATCACCGGTTTTCTGGGCGGACTGACCACGTTTTCGACGTTTTCGGCCGAGGTGGTTAGCTTTTTGATGCAGGCGCGCTATGGCCTGGCGCTGGGCACGGCGGCGTTGCATGTGCTGGGCTCGCTGCTGATGACGGTGGCAGGCATCAAAACCGCTATCTTTTTTATAGCTGCTGGCGCCCGTTGATATTGGGCGAAAGGCCTATTCAAACAACAAATTTTCGCCCCAGGCAGCGTGCAGCGCCACCCTGGCGACGGCAGGCCAGAGCGGCGCCTTGCGGGGATCAGCAAAAACCGGCAGAAGTCGCCACAATGCGCCATGGCCTCCATGATTACCGGCGCGTACCCGCACCCCGCCCTTCACAGCAGCAGTCCTGACCGCCTGGCCCACATCGGGCAGGCGCGCCAGACCCTGCTCTACGGCAGCCGTTCCCCCGCCCATCCCGCGCCCGCCCTTGAAAGCTGGATAGAGCGTTCGTGGCGGCGCTGCCTGGCCAATGGACAGCGCCCCGAGCAACTCCCTTTTTTTGACCTGCTGCCCGCGCCCACGCTGCGGCGCACGCTGGACGCCAACCAGCACCTGCTGCAGGCGGCCCGGCCGGTGATGGACAAGCTGGGGCGCGCCATTGCCGGCACGCGTTATTTCGCCATACTCACCAACGGCGACGGGGTGGTGGTCGATGTCGACGGCCCGATAGACCGGCGCGACCGCCGCGCCGAGCTGCTGACCCGCATTGGCACCGACCTGTCAGAGCGCCAGGTCGGCACCACCGCGATTGGTGCGGCACTGACTGAATTGCAGCCGGTCTGGCTGCACCGGGGCGAACACTTTTTTGACGCCAATTCGGTTTACAGCTGCGCCGGGGCACCGCTGTTTGGCCCAGACGGTCACTGCGTCGGCATGCTGGACCTGACGGGCATAGAAGCGGCCGAACGGCCCGAGCTCAAGCACCTGGTCATCCAGTCGGCGCGCACCATCGAAAATGCGCTCACCCTGAGCCGCCCCCATGCCCTGCTGGTCCGGCTGAACTGGCCGGGTCAGGCGCTGGGCGACGACGATGACGGCCTGGTCTGTGTCGACGCGGACGGCTGTGTCACTGGCGCCAACCAGACGGCGCGGCAGATGCTGCCACAGCTCCACCGGGCCGCTTCAAAACTGCATTGCAGTGAGCTGTTTGCCATGCCTTCTGCCATGCTGTTTGACCGTGCACGGCAGAGCAATCCGCAGTGGGTCGCGCTGGAGGTGCCCTTGTGGACCGGGCTGCGGCTGCATGCCCTGCCCTTGCTGCCGGGGCAGCGCCGTCCGCCTTCGCAACCGTCGCCGCTGCACCTGGCAGAGCGCGACGCCAGCCCCAAGCCCCTGAAAGAGATGGAAACAGCGCTGATTCGCAAGGCCGTCGACGACGCCAAAGGCAATGTGCAACGCGCCGCCCGGGCCCTGGGGGTCAGCCGCGCCACGGTGTACCGCCGCCTTGGCCCCGGCAAACGCGTCTGAGAACGCCGAAGTCCCTGGCGCTCAGTGTTTATGGTCGCCCGAGGCCCCCGCTGCGCCTGGGGCCGCCGTGCTCACCGGCAAGCGGATCTCGAGCTGGCTTTCCTTGCCTTTGGCGTCCTTGAAGCGCAGCGTCATGGGCACGGTGCTGTCTTTGGTCAGCGGCATTTTCAGGTCCATCAGCATGACGTGGTAGCCGCCCGGCTTGAGCTGCACGGTTTTGCCCGCTGGCAGGTCCAGCGCCGGCACGGCGCGCATCTTCATCACGTCGCCGTCCATTTTCATTTCATGCACTTCGGCCACGCCCGCCACCGCCGACGAAATGCCAACCAGTTGGGTGCCTTCTTTGGCCGTGATGTTCATGAATGCGCCGGTGCCCTTTTGGCCCTGCACCGTCGCCCGTGCCCAGCCGCCGTCCACCTTCACGGCGGCGGCCTGCGCCATGACGGCGCTGCTGGCCAGGCTCAGTGCCGCGCAAAGCGTTGCAGCGACGAAAGAAGAGGTCATTGATTTCATGATGGGTGACTCCGGTGAATGGTCTGATTAAAACGTAAAAACAAAGCCCTCAGTGGCTGTGCCCACCGCCGGCCGCGGGCAAGACGTCAAGCAAGGCCGCGGGTGACTTCAGGTCCGAGAGCTTTTGTCCTGCTTTGGGTGTCTCTACCCAGTCCGTGCGGCCGTCTTCGCAAACCTGGCTCACGGCCCAGTAGAGCGGGCCCGCAGCCGCAGGCAGCTTGCCCTGCAACACAAACTCGTCATAGAAATTAGCGGGTAAATAGTCGTCTTTTGTTTTCGCTGTCCAGGTGATGCGTGACACGTCTTCGGTGACCGTATTGCCGTTGGCGGTAACGGGTTGCGCCAGTTTGTCGCGCGCCACATCAATCGCCCAGCCCGCCTTCGGCATGGGTTTGGCGCCCTGCACACCTGGCGGAATATTGACGATGATTTGCCGGATGGGCGAGCTGCCGCAGCCGTGGCCGACCTTGAAGGTCGCCTTGTAGTAGCTGCTGGCGTTGGCGACCTGGTATTCCAGGGTGACGTGTGAAAAAGCGGGTGACGCCAGCATACACAGGGCGTTTACAGCTATTATTTTGGTAGCAATTGAGAGTTTCATGGTAGCTCCTTTTGGGGGGGGTTGCGGGGGTGAACGGTGAGGGTTAAAGATCAAACTTCAGTTCGGCCATGTAGGTGCGCTGGGGATAGGGGTGGAAATTCCAGTACTGGTAGTTGTTGAGGTTGTCAACACCGAGCGAAGCGCTGATGTGCTGGCTGACCTGGTAACGCAGCCGCACATCCGCCGTGAAGTACTTGCTGGAGCCCTGGTAGGCAAAGCCATTGGTATCCGCGTTGTTGAGGGTCGAATACTGTTTGCCGCTGTAGCGGGCCGCCAGGGTGGCGCTCAGAGCGGCATCAAACCGGTAAGTGGCCACACCCGTGGCACGCCACACCGGCACGCGCGGCTGGAATCTACCGATGGTGTCGCCGGGGGTGGTGACAAAGCCGCTGTTTTCCTTGATACGCGAGTCGGCGTAGGTCACGCTGCCGCCCAGGTCCAGCCCCTTTCTGAGCACATCGTTGCCGCTGTAAACCAGCTCCAGCCCGTTGGTCTCAATGCGCCCGATATTCTGGACGCGGCTGATATTGAGGTTGGCCACCGGGTCAAACGTGGTCTGCGAATACAGCGAATCGCGCACGTTTTCACTGAAAAAAGTCAGGCGCAGCAGGCCGTTTCCCAAATCCTGCTCAACGGACAGTTCCTGCGTCCAGGACTTCTCGGGTTTCAGGTTCGGGTCGTTGATGAACTTCGAATTGGTCGTTGAGGTGGCGCCATACAGTTCGTTGACCGTCGGAAAGCGAATGGCCCGCCCCGTAGACGCCTTGAACACCGTCTGGGGCGCCCACTGGTAAGACAAGGCGGCCTTGGGTGAAACGGCGTTGTCACTGCGAGACAGGTAAGCGGTATTGGCAGCATTGCCCGCGCCAAACGTGGTGTAACCGTTCGAGGCTGTCCAGTTTTCGGCACGCGCACCCAGCACGGCTTTCCACTGGGGAGCAAAGGTCCAGGCATCCTGGGCGTACAGGCTGCGCAGTTGCGTCTCACCGCCAACCTCATTGGCGATGCTGCCGGGCGCTCCCGTGATCCAGTTGCCCGCGATATTGGTTTTCAGAATATGCAGCTTGTAGCTGTCTTGCTGCACGCCAAAATCGACAATGTGCGCACCCCGTTCTGCGTTGGCCCCTTCAGGCCGCCAGGTGCCTTTGAGTGCCAGCGTGTTCCAGCCGGTACCACTCTGGTCCTGCAACGTGCCTGCGCCCCCGCTGCGAGAGCCAGGCTGCACGGTGGTGGCCGCCCGCACTTCATCCTTGTGGTAGTCGTAAAGACTGGCAGCCAGCTCCCAGTCAAACACCCCCTGGGTATTGGACTTGACCGACACACCGTGCATCAGGTGCGTCAGCGCGTCCTGGCCCACACCGAAATCGCTGGCCAGCAGGGTGTACCCCTTGCCATCAATGCTGACATTGCCGCCATAAACCGGCGCACCCGCCGCATTGCGCAAATAGCTTTCAGAGTTGTTTTGCGTGCTGTTTTTCCAGTACCCCAGGATGTAGCTGGCCCTGATGGACGATGAAAAATCATAGGCCACCTTGAACTTCAGGAGGTCTTGCTCGGTGTCGTATTGCGTGGCACCACCCAAAATCAGCCACGGTTTGTTGGTGCGGTCCAGCCCTGGCACCGCACCGGTGACCACCTGCGCGCCGGCAGCGGGGGCCGTGCCACTGATGGCGCGGGTGGCAAAGGTCAGCGGCTGGCCCGAACTGCTGGTGTGGCTGACATTGCCAAACCACGACCAGTCGCCGTTTTTATTGCCCGCCGAGGCACTGGCCTGGTGGCCGTTAAAGTGGCTGTCGGTGCCATACAGCCTGAAGTTTTGCGAGAAACCGGTGACTTTGCCGTGTGCTTCAAACCGGCTGGGCATGCGGGTCACGTAATCGACCACCGCCCCCACCGAATTGCCCGGGTAAGCAGCCGAAAACGGGCCATAAAGCACGTCCACCCGCTCGATTTCCTCGGGTTCGACCATCCCCCAGCGCGGCGTGTAGGCTGCGCCGTTGCCCAGGTAGTTGGACAGCAAAATACCGTCGGCATAGACCGCTGACCGGGCGCTGTTGCCGGTGCCCGACGCGCGGCTGGACAGCACGGCATGGTTGTAGTCACCGATATAGCGCTTGCGCACCAGCAGGCTCGGGAAGTACTTGAGGGCGTCCCCGCTGTCGGTCGCGTTGATGGTCTGCTC
>JANNXF010000315.1:0-1826 GCA_031409395.1 Polaromonas sp. | reverse complement strand
CGGCGTGCCTGCTGCACATGGTCAAACGGGTCCTGGGTGAAATCCCGGCTCCCGACCCAGGCCATGACATGGCCGTCACGCGGGTCCAGCGCCATGAAACCGGCTTGCAAGCGGGTCTTTTCCTCGCGCAGGGCCTGCATGAAGGCGGCGTCAGCCAGCAACTTCGTCAGCGCCTGTTCTTGCGAGAGGCCCGCGTCGCGCGCCGCCTTGAACTCGCGCGTGTCGCGTACGAAGGCCAGCAGCGTGTCTTTTTTGGGACCGCTTTTGGCGGCCCAGACCGAACGCTGCGCACCCTCTGCGTTGGCGAGGGCTTGTAGTCGGTCAGCGTGGCGCATGACGGCGTTGTTGGCCATGGCCTGCAGACGCGAATCTATGGTGGTGCGCAGCACCAGTCCGTCGGCATAAATGTTGTAGTCATTGCGGTCGGCCCACTCAATCAGCCAGCGGCGCATGTGCTGGGCAAAGTGCGGGGCCGGCCCCAATGGTTCGCCCTGACGCTCAAAATCAACCCTGAGCGGCATTTTTTTCAAGGCGGCCAGCGCGGCTTCTGGCAGCTTCTGGTGCTTGACCATCTGCCCCAGCACGGTGTTGCGGCGCTGCACGGCGCGCTCGGGGTTGATCACCGGGTTGTAGTAGCTCGTGCCTTTCAACATGCCGATCAGCGTGGCGCTTTCCAGCACATCCAGCGTGTCGGCCGATTTATCAAAGTAGGTGCGTGCGGCCATTTCAATACCGTAGGCGTTGTAGAGAAAGGGCACCGTGTTGAGGTAGGTCTCCAGAATCTCGTCCTTGGTATAGACCGCCTCAATTTTCAGCGAGGTGATGGCTTCCTTGAGCTTGCGCGTCAGGGTTGGGGCGCGGCCAATTTCTTCCGGGTAGAGGTTGCGCGCCAGCTGCTGGGTGATGGTGGAGCCGCCTTGCAGGTTACCGGCAAAGGTGTGCAGCACGGCAGACGCTGTTCGCGTGAAGTCCATGCCGTGGTGCTGGTAGAAACGATGGTCCTCTGTGGAAATCAGCGCCGCCACCACACTGGGCGAAATGTCAGCCAGCGCGACCCAGTCGCGGTTGGCGCGCCTGAATACCGCCAGTTCCAGACCGTCGGCCGACAGCACCACCGACGGCTTGGCCGTTTTAGCCTTGCGCAGATCCGCAATACTGGGGGTAAAGGGGATCAGGAGCAGCCCATAGAGCAGCAGTAACACGGGCACTACCGCCAGCGCCCAGACCACACCGCGCCGCGTGGGGTGGCGCAAGCGGCCAGGCACAGAGGCGGCGAACTGTTTCAGGCGGGTCAGCAGGGTGTTCGTCATGAGCCACAAGTCTAGCGCCAGAGCGCCGCTCAGGCTGTAGGACGGCAGCGCAGTGAGGCACCCACCAGGGGTCAGGCAGCGGCAACTCCATAATGCTGACTTCCTCGGGAGTCTTGTCGTGAAACAAATATTTCTTCTCGCCGGTCTGTTGGCCGGCCTGGTTTCTGCGCAGGCCGCCGGGCCGTCACCGGCGGCGGCCAATACACCTGCACCCTCGGCGCAGCATCCGCTTGCAGGCACCTGGTCATGGACACTGCCCGGCAAAACCTGCGCTGAAACCCTGCAATACCGCCGCGATGGCACACGCCTCGGCACCAGTGGCGAAGAAGTGACGCAAGCCGACTACCAGGTCACGCCCTCGCCCAGCCTGCTGGGGTTTTACCGACTGACGGAAAATGCCACTGAAGGCAACGGCAAGCGTGACTGCTGGGGCGACTTGCCTGAGGATGCGGACCGGCATGTAACGCGGTTTATTCAATTCAGCCCCGCGCAAGACCAACTGATTGTGTGCAAGGC
>JANNXF010000314.1:0-5336 GCA_031409395.1 Polaromonas sp. | reverse complement strand
ATGCACCGAAGTTTTTGATGCTGCAGCGAACCTATTGCCGCGCCACGCCACGCCGCGCCCGCCCATCCCTTCGGTGCAGACGCCGGAGGAGGTGAGCAGTCTGCCCGCCTCGCCAGCACCTGAACCCCCAGTCGAATCCCCAGTCGAATCCCTGCCCGAAGTCATCGCTGTTGAGCCGCTGCTGGCCGGCAACCCGGCCCAGCCGGAGGCCGGGCCGGCGCCCGACGACATGCCGCCAGACAGCGCGGCCGATTTTGATCCTGCGAGCTGGAAGCAGGCCTTGCAGGCGCGCCAGCAAGGGGTTTTCACGGCACCCCCATCCCCTGACGCCGCCGAGCTGCGCACCCCGGACGGGCCAGCGGCGGCAGATTCTGACTTCGCTGATGCCGAAGCGGCGCCCGATGTGTCGTTTGTGCGCGATGCGCGGCGCCAGGCTTTCTGGCGCAAGCCGCTGGTTCGGCTGGCGCTTGGTTTTTTGTTGCTGCTGCTGCTGGCGCTGCTGGCCCTGCAATGGGTCATGCAGCGCAAAGACACGCTGGCGGCACTGGAGCCCCGGTTGACCCCGCTGCTGCAAATGCTTTGCAGCCAGATGGGTTGCGAGATTGCCGTACCGCGCCATATCGAGTCGCTGGTGATTGACAGCTCGACCTTCAAAAAGCTCGGCCCTGACACCTACCGCCTGAGTTTCGCCCTTAAAAATACCGGTGTCACGCCGTTGGAAATGCCGTCTCTGGAAGTCACCCTCACGGACACGCAAGACCAGGTGGTGGTGCGCCGCGTGCTGGCGCCCGCGCAGTTTGGCGCGGTGACGGCCACGCTGGCCGCGCAATCCGAGCTGGCTGGCGCCGTCACCCTGAGAGTCGCCAGTGACGCTGGCCGCAGTGCGGCGCCGCCGGGGCCAGCTGCGTCAGTCCCTTCGGCCGGGCCTTTGCGTGTCGCAGGCTACCGCGTCCTGGCTTTTTACCCCTGAACAACAACCTTGATTGAATTGAGAACTGAATGGCTTGCGTAATTTGTGGCTCCCTGGCGTTTGACACCATCATGGACTTTGAGGGGCGTTTTGCGGAACAGATCCTGCCAGACCAGTTGCACATCCTGAATGTGTCGTTTCTGGTGCCGGCGCTGCGCCGCGAGTTTGGTGGCTGCGCCGGCAACATTGCCTACAGCCTTCAGCAACTGGGCGGCACGCCGCTGCCCATGGCCACTGTGGGCAGCGACGGTGCCGAGTATGTGGAGCGCATGAAAACGCTGGGTATTGGCACCGAGTTTGTCCGCCAGGTCAGCGACACCTACACCGCCCAAGCGATGATCATGACCGACCGTGACAACAACCAGATCACGGCGTTTCACCCTGGTGCCATGATGCAGGCGCACATTACCCGCATTGAAACGCGCAGCGACATCAGGCTGGGCATCATTTCCCCCGATGGGCGCGACGCCATGCTGCAGCATGCCGAGCAGTTCCGGGCCGCCGACATTCCGTTTGTCTTTGACCCGGGCCAGGGCCTGCCGATGTTTGATGGCGCAGAGCTGGCGCATTTTGTCGACCTGGCCACCTGGGTCACTGTGAATGACTACGAAGCCAAAATGTTGTGTGACCGCACCGGCCTGAGCTGCGCCGAACTGTCGCGGCGCGTGCAGGGCCTGGTGGTGACGCTGGGCGCCGAAGGCTGCGAGGTCTGGGTAGACGGCGAAAAAACCGTGGTGCCGCCAGTCAAGGCCGACGCGGTGGTTGACCCCACAGGGTGTGGCGATGCGTTTCGCGGGGCGCTGCTGTTCGGGCTGGAGCAGGGCTGGTCACTGGTGCGCTGCGCTGCCCTGGGCAACCGGGTTGGCGCCCACAAGATCGCCAGCCGTGGCGGTCAGAATTACACGCTGGGCAGTGCGCAAATCAACGCCTAGCCGTTTTTTCACAGGCGCAGACCGCTGTCAAATTCAGCGCAAATTAATAGAGGGCTACGCTTTCTGGACGGGGCCACCACGGGCAGCATGGCGGCTGGTGCCTTGTTCTGCGGGCCAGCAGGTGAGATAAAAAAGGCCGGGACAGGGCATTAAAAAAGCCCGACATCTTGCGACATCGGGCTTGAAGCAGGGCGGCCCGGAGGGCCTTGCTGCTTAGGGTTTGCTGGCGGTTGGAAACGGCCAGGCAGCTTGCGGGTTCAGCGTTGTCTGAGCCGCAGGGGCTGCGGCTGCAGGGGCTTTCGCAGCAGGCTTTTTCGCAGGAGCAGCGGGTGCTTTCGCGGCTTTCTTGGCAGCGGGCTTTTTCGCGGCTTTTTTGGCAGCAGGCTTCTTGGCAGCAGGCTTTTTCGCAGCTGCTTTCTTCGCTACCTTCTTGGCAGCAGGCTTTTTCGCAACAGCTTTTTTCGCTGCCGGTTTTGGGGCTGCTACTTTTTTAGCCGCTACTTTCTTGGCTGGGGCTTTTTTCGCTGGCGCTTTTTTAGCAACAGGCTTTTTGGCCGCTACTTTTTTCGCTGGCGCTTTTTTAGCCGGAGCTTTTTTCGCTACTACTTTTTTGGCGGGCGCTTTTTTAGCAGGCGCTTTTTTTGCCGCTACTTTTTTAGCCGGCGCTGACTTTGGAGCAGCTTTTTTAGCCGCAGGTTTTTTCGCAGTTGCCATAGTTATCTCCTTGATCACGTTGCAAAGAGCACTTCACGTCTGGAGTACGCAAAGCGATTCACGGCGTTGGGCTGTTGGCTAACCAGGCCCAGCGCCACGAACACAGGAGCAAAGTCCAGCATGCACTCTGGGGTGCGGTGGCTGGCCATTGCAATTCTTGAAATCATTTTCAGATCAATCAGTCCCAGGAAAGGGCACCACCGGACTGGTACTCGATCACACGGGTTTCAAAAAAGTTACGTTCCTTTTTCAGGTCGATCATCTCGCTCATCCATGGAAACGGGTTCTCTTCGTTGGGGAAGAGTGTCTCAAGCCCGATTTGCGTGGCGCGGCGATTGGCAATGTAGCGGAGGTAGCCCTTGAACATGGAGGCATTCAGGCCCAGCACGCCGCGCGGCATGGTGTCTTCAGCGTAGCGGTATTCCAGCTCAACCGCCTGCATGAACAGGGCCTTGATCTCGGCCTTGAACTCGGCTGTCCACAAGTGCGGGTTTTCCAGCTTGAGCTGGTTGATCAGGTCAATGCCAAAGTTGCAGTGCATGGATTCGTCACGCAGGATGTACTGGTACTGCTCGGCAGCACCCGTCATCTTGTTCTGGCGACCCAGGGCCAGAATTTGCGTGAAGCCGACATAGAAGAACAGGCCTTCCATCAGGCAGGCAAACACAATCAGCGACTTGAGCAGGGTCTGGTCAGCTTCAGGGGTGCCGGTCTTGAAGTGCGGGTCAGAGATGACTTCAATGAAGGGAATCAGGAACTGGTCCTTGTCCCTGATCGATTGCACTTCGTTGTAGGCGTTGAAGATCTCGGCTTCGTCCAGGCCCAGCGACTCGGTGATGTACTGGTAGGCATGGGTGTGAATGGCTTCTTCAAAAGCCTGGCGCAGCAAAAACTGGCGGCATTCGGGCGCCGTGATGTGGCGGTAGGTGCCCAGCACGATGTTGTTGGCAGCCAGTGAATCGGCCGTGACAAAAAAACCAAGGTTGCGCTTGACCAGGCGACGCTCATCTTCGGTCAGGCCGTTAGGGTCTTTCCAGAGTGCGATATCGCGCGTCATGTTGACCTCTTGCGGCATCCAGTGGTTGGCACAGGTGGCGAGGTATTTTTCCCAGGCCCATTTGTACTTGAACGGCACCAGCTGGTTCACGTCGGTCTGGCCATTGATGATGCGCTTGTCGGAGGCCTTGACGCGCTGCGCCTTGACGGGCGCTGCGGCAGGTGATGTGCTGGCCGACACTGCGGGCGCCTGAACAGGGGCGCCAGAGAGAAGGGCGCCGTCGTTGAGCATGTGCGCGGGCGCTTGGGCTTGCTCGGAAGAAAGATGCGGAGTCTCCATCGGGCGGCTGCCAGGCATGCCGCCAGTGAAAGATTTTTGCAGTGATGGTTTGACTTCTTCGTCCCAGGTCAACATAGATGATTCCAATACTTTGGGATTATGAAAGCAGCGCTTCAAAATGAAAAGTGTTCATTCACGTCGCTGCAGATTAGTGTTGCTCAATTGCATCGGGTTTGCATCACATTTGCACCGAATCATGCGGTGAATTTTGACCGCACGATTCGATGGTTTGTTTTATTGGCAAGCCTCGCAACCTGGATCATCAATGGCGCAAAACTTGATGTCTGTGGCAGGCGATGCGCTCATCTGTGCCTGCGCTGCCAGCGCTGCCATTTCCAGCGCACTCATGCCAGCACCTGCTGCCGCAGTGCCAGAGGACACCGAGTTCATCTTGCCCGCTGCCACCGTCGATTTTTCGGCGTGGGTGGCACTTTGCGTGCGCAGGTAGTAAGTGGTTTTCAAACCGCGCAGCCAGGCCAGTTTGTAGGTGTCGTCGAGCTTCTTGCCCGAGGCGCCCGCCATGTAGATGTTGAGCGACTGCGCCTGGTCAATCCATTTCTGGCGACGGGCTGCGGCCTCCACAATCCAGGTGGTTTCGACTTCAAATGCGGTGGCATACAACGCCTTGATTTCTTGCGGCACCCGGTCAATCGGACGCAGCGATCCGTCGAAGTGCTTGAGGTCCACCACCATGACTTCGTCCCACAGGCCCAGGCGCTTGAGATCGCGCACCAGGTAGTGGTTGATCACGGTGAATTCGCCCGACAGGTTGGACTTGACCGACAGGTTGCCGAAGCAGGGTTCAATGCAGGCGTCCACACCAATGATGTTGGAGATGGTGGCGGTTGGCGCGATGGCCACGCAGTTGGAGTTGCGCATGCCGTCCTGTGCAATTTTTCGGCGCAGGGCTTCCCAGTCCAGGGTGGATGAGCGGTCAACCTCGACATAACCGCCGCGCTCTTCGGCGAGCATTTCCAGCGTGTCCAGTGGCAGGATGCCCTTGTCCCAGAGCGAGCCCGCGAACGTGGAGTAGCGCCCGCGCTCTGCGGCGAGCTCGGTGGAGGCCCAATACGCGTAGTAACAGACCGCTTCCATCGACTTGTCGGCGAAATCGACCGCGGCATCGGAGGCATAGGGAATGCGCAGCACCTGGAGCGCATCCTGGAAGCCCATGATGCCCAGGCCCACCGGGCGGTGGCGCAGATTGCTGTCGCGCGCCTTCTTCACCGCGTAGTAGTTGATGTCGATGACGTTGTCGAGCATGCGCATGGCGGTGGCCACGGTCTTCTTCAGCTTGACCTGGTCGACTGCCTTGCTGCCGTCGGCCGCCTCCACCAGGTGCTGTGCCAGGTTGACCGAGCCCAGGTTGCACACCGCGATCTCG
>JANNXF010000313.1:0-3314 GCA_031409395.1 Polaromonas sp. | reverse complement strand
TCTTCGGGCACACAGATGCCGTACGCGCCCAGCGCGGCCAGGCCGCTGTGCGCCTCTTTGGGGAAACAGTGTTCCTTGTCCCAGCGCGCAGCGTTCGGCCAAAGCTCTTCCTGGGCAAAAGCGCGGACCGCATCGCGGATCATTGCCTGGTCTTGGTTAAGTATCAAATTGGCCTCCAGCCGAATAGGTATGGGCGCAAGCAGCTACTATTTTTATAGCAACTCAATGGCCAGCGCCGTGCCCTCGCCACCGCCTATGCACAGCGTGGCAATGCCTTTTTTGAGCCCTCTTGCCTTCAGCGCGTGCAGCAGCGTGACGATGATGCGGGCGCCACTGGCCCCGATCGGGTGACCCAGTGCGCAGGCGCCGCCGTTGACGTTGACGATGTCGTGGCTGATGCCCAGCTCGGCCATGGCCGCCATGGGCACCACGGCAAAGGCTTCGTTGATTTCCCACAGGTCCACATCCTTGACCGTCCAGCCAATCTTTTTCAACAGCTTGTTGACAGCCCCGACCGGTGCGGTGGTAAACCACTCGGGTGCCTGGGCAAACGTGGCATGGCCGACGATGCGGGCCAGCGGCTGGGCACCCAGTTCCCGCGCCGTGGATTCGCGGCTGAGCACCAGCGCGGCCGCACCGTCGTTGATCGACGAACTGGACGCAGCCGTGATGGTGCCGTCTTTTTTAAACGCAGGCTTCAGGCCGGCAATCTTGTCGAGCTTGACCTTTCCCGGGCCTTCATCGATGGAGACCACCACTTCACCGGCGCGGGTTTTGACGGTCACCGGCGCAATCTCCTGACTGAACGCACCCGACTGGGTGGCGGCCTTGGCGCGGTTGACGCTGGCGGTGGCAAACGCATCCTGCGCTTCCCGCGTGAACTGGTACTTGTCGGCGCACTGCTCGCCGAAGGTGCCCATGGCGCGGCCGGGTTCGTAGGCGTCTTCCAGGCCGTCCAGCATCATGTGGTCAAAAATACGGTCATGGCCGATGCGCACACCGCTGCGGCCCTTGAGCAGCAAATGCGGTGCGTTGGTCATGCTTTCCATGCCGCCGGCCACCATCACATCACGGCTGCCCACCAGCAACTGGTCGTGCGCCAGCAGGGTGGCTTCCATGCCCGAACCGCACATTTTGGAAAGCGTGACCGCCCCGGCGCTGGCCGGCAGCCCGCCCTTGAAACCAGCCTGCCGCGCCGGTGCCTGGCCCTGGCCAGCCATCAGGCAGTTGCCAAACAGCACTTCGTCGACTTTTTCAGGCGCAATGCCCGAACGCTCAAGGGCCGCCCTGATGGCAACGCCGCCCAGGTCGTGCGCCGAAAGACTGGCGAAATCGCCCTGAAACCCGCCCATGGGTGTACGGGCAGCACCAAGAATAACAACGGAATCGGTCATGGAATTTCCTTTCAAAATTTAAGGGTGGCGTTGCGCTCTTCTTCGGCAACGCGCAAGATGTAGCGCTGAAACTGCGGGTCTTCACCGCGCAGAAGCAGCGGCAGGACATTGACAAAATTCTCACAACGGCACCACTCGCGCATGTAGTCGTCCCAGCTGTTCCAGCGCCGCGCCTCCAGCGGCGTCATGTCCTCGCGCCACGCCACGATGTAGGCACGCTCGAACAGCGAGATCAGCATGTCGTAGATCACCAGCATGCGCTCGTTCTGGTCTTTCGTGGTGTGGTCCAGCGGCACGTTGGTCCGCAGGCGAAGATCCGGGTTGGCCAGCACCACCTTGAGGAAATCGATGTAGGCATTCGACAGCAGCTGGTAGGCCTCTTCCTCTTCGTTGTCGCGCTCCTTGCGCTGCTCCAGCATGAAAAAGGTGATGGCCAGTGGCAACGCGAGTGCAGTCACCACATAGCTGGCCAGCTCCCAGAACGCCTTGAAGCCCTCCAGGGTCATGTCAGCCGACCTCGGGCGCGTTGTGGGCCAAAAAACGCTTTTCTCGCTCATATGGAAACACATCGTGCACATGCCCGGCCTGAATGCGCGCCTGGTGGCTCTGCCAGAAGCTGGCGTCCAACAGATCGCTGTGGTGCTTCATGAAGACTTCCCGCACGGCATCGTTGCCCAGCAGAAAGGGGCCAAAGGTTTCAGGAAAAACGTCTTTGGGCCCGACGGAATACCAGACCTCGCCACTCATTTCGTCTTCTTCGTTGCGCGGCGTGGGCACCTTGCGGAACTTGCAGTCGGTGATGTATTCAATCTCGTCGTAATCGTAGAAAACAACCTTGCCGTGGCGCGTGATGCCAAAGTTTTTCCAGAGCATGTCGCCAGGAAAAATGTTGGCGGCCACCAGATCCTTGATGGCATTGCCGTACTCCACCACGGCGCGTTCAATCTGGTCTTTCGCGGCAGGCTCGGCCACCCCCACATCGAAGGCTTCCTGCAGGTAAATATTGAGCGGAATCATGCGCCGCTCAATGTAGACATGTTTGATGATGACTTCCATATTGCCGTCGCTGTCGCGATCACTGATTTCCAGCTGGCTGGGCGCAAATTTTTCAATCTCGGCAATCAGCTCGTCGTCAAAGCGGGCGCGCGGAAAAGCCACCTCGCTGTACTCCTGCGTGTCGGCCATGCGGCCCACGCGGTCGTGCTGCTTGACCAGCAGGTACTTGCCCTTGATCTGTTCGCGGGTGGTGTCTTTTTGCGGCGGGTAGTAGTCCTTGATGACCTTGAAGACATAGGGAAACGAGGGCAGGTCAAACACCAGCATGACCATGCCCTTGATGCCGGGTGCGATGCGGAACTTGTCGGTGGAATGCCGCAGGTGGTAGAGGAAGTCGCGGTAAAAAAGTGTTTTGCCCTGCTTGGCCAGGCCCAGGGCGTTGTAGATTTCAGCGCGCGGCATGCGCGGCATCATGCTGCGCAAAAACTGCACATAGGCCGAGGGTATGCCCATGTCGACCATGAAATAAGCCCGCGCAAAGCTGAAGAGGATCAGCAGGTCGTCTTCGCCAAACAGCGCAGCGTCTATCACCAGCTTGCCGCTTTTGGCGTGCAGCACCGGCAGCGCAAACGGCACCTCGTTGAAGCCGTTGATGACCTTGCCGACGACGTAAGCCCCCTTGTTGCGGAAAAACAGGCCCGAGAGCACCTGTATCTGGAAATTGGCGCGCAGCTTCACGTCGCTCAGGCGGGCACTCACGGCCTGCGCCACGTAATTGGCATCGCGCTCCAGGTCTTCAAACGCCAGCCTCAGGTCAAAGTCTCGCACCAGCCTGGCCACGCTCTGATGCACGGTGTCGCGCGCGGGGTAGTAAGCGCGGTAGGTGGGCTGCGCGGTGGGCTCCTCGTTTTCGATGTACTCGGT
>JANNXF010000312.1:0-4713 GCA_031409395.1 Polaromonas sp. | reverse complement strand
CGACCGTGCCCGCGCTGAACTTAAACCCGGTGTGCGCACGCTCGGTCAGCGTGAACGGACGCTGCTGTTGCTGGCAGATGGCAGCAAGTCTGCACAGGACTTCCGGCCGCTTTTTGACGGAGACGGCGAGCAGATAGCACTGCGCCTGCTGGGCGAAGGGTTTCTGGAGGCGCATCCAGGCCAGAAAATTCGGGGAAGTGCGGTGGCGGTCAACCGGGCCGTAGAACAGCGTCCAAACTTACCCAGGCCGGAAACCCCGCCAGCCATCAAGGTTTCGGCAGACCCGTTTGAAGGAAAGCGCTCATTGGCCACGACGCGCATGTTTTTGTTTGATATTTGTGAACGCATGTTTTCCCGGCGCAGCCCCGAAAAAGCCGAACTATTCCGGGAGGCCCTGCGCAACGCCAAAGACCGTGAGGCCATGCTCGCGGTGTCGCGTGAGGTGATCGAGGAAATCGAGAAAATTGCAGGCCATGAGCGGGCCGACTCCATCAGCGAGCGGCTGGCGATGCTACTTCCGGTGATTGCCGCGGATCAGCAGGCCACCGCTTGACCGGTTTTGAGGCGACCTGAAGGCCGCTTGCGTTAAACTCAAAGGGTCAGGAGAGAGTTTTCCCCGCAGAAAACCGCCGAAGGCGCAGGGCGCACCCCAATGGTGTGCAGAACGCTCAGGCAAAAGGACTGGCAACCGTCTGGCAGTGCATGACACCGCCAGGCGTTCCCTACTGGAGAGAGGCCGCTTTCAAGGCGGTCCACCGAAGGAGCAACCCTGCATCGCCAGGCGAATCTCTCAGGTAAAGTGGACAGCAGGGGCAGCACACGGCTAATTAGCATCGGCCGTGCCCGATGTTTGCCCTCCGGAGAACGCCTTGTCCAGCCATCCTGCCGCCCCAGAGACTCTTTTCACAACGCCCCTGCACACCCTGCATCTCGAACTCGGCGCCCGCATGGTGCCGTTTGCCGGTTATTCGATGCCGGTGCAATACCCCGCCGGCCTGATGGCCGAGCACCTGCACACACGCACTGCCGCCGGGCTTTTTGATGTCTCCCACATGGGCCAGCTGCGTCTGGCGGGGCCTGATGCCACCGCCGCTTTTGAAAGCCTGATACCGGTGGACGTGATCGACCTGCCCGTGGGCAAGCAGCGCTACGGTTTGCTGCTCAATGACGCAGGCGGCATCATGGACGACCTGATGTTTTTCAACACGGGTGAAGGTATCTTCATCATCGTCAACGGG
The DNA here is from genome assembly GCA_031409395.1 of Polaromonas sp. GTDB lineage: Bacteria > Pseudomonadota > Gammaproteobacteria > Burkholderiales > Burkholderiaceae_C > Polaromonas. The sequence continues at coordinate 3,475 of JANNXF010000312.1, read as the reverse complement.
GCGTGCAAGGCCGCCGACATTGCGCATATCCAGCAAAAAATCGGTGCGCGCTGCCAGGTCATTCCGATGCCGGAGATGGCGCTGCTGGCACTGCAAGGCCCGCAAGCCGTCACCGCCCTGCAAAGGCTGGCTCCCGGCGTTGAAAACCTGGTCTTCATGACCGGTGGGCGTTTTACCGTGGCGGGCTGCGACTGCTTTTTAACCCGCAGCGGCTATACCGGTGAAGATGGTTTTGAAATTTCCGTACCTGCCGCGCAGGCTGAAACATTGGCGCGCGCGCTGCTCAGCCAGCCTGAAGTCAAACCCGTTGGCCTGGGCGCACGCAACTCGCTGCGGCTTGAAGCCGGCCTTTGCCTGTACGGCAACGACATTGACACCACCACCACGCCGGTGGAAGCCAGCCTGAACTGGGCCATCCAGAAAGTGCGCCGCACCGGCGGTGCGCGGGCAGGCGGCTTTCCGGGTGCAGACAAAGTACTGGCGCAACTGGCAGAGCCCGCACAACTCGGCCGAAAACGCGTCGGCTTGATGGCACTGGAGCGCATTCCCGTGCGTGACCACACCGCCCTGCACAGCCTGGACGGCCTGCCCGTGGGTGAAGTGACCAGCGGCCTGCTCGGCCCCAGCATCAACCAGCCTGTGGCGATGGGCTATGTCAGCCCCGAATTTGCCGCCATCGGCACGCAAGTGCACGCCATGGTGCGCGGCAAGCCGGTGCTGATGGAAGTCGCCGCCATGCCTTTTGTACCCAACCGCTACTTTCGCGGATGATTCTGACCCCAGCGCTTACCCTTCACTTTTTCAGGAGAACCCCATGACCACCCTCACCAAATACACCGAAGACCACGAATGGCTGAAGATTGACGGCGACATCGCCACCGTGGGCATCACCGTGCATGCGCAAGACGCGCTGGGCGACGTGGTGTTTGTCGACCTGCCCGAAGTGGGCGCCCTGTTTGCCCAGAAAGACACCGCAGGCGTCGTCGAATCCGTCAAGGCCGCTGCCGACGTCTACATGCCGGTGGGCGGCGAGGTGATTGAAGTCAACGAAGCCCTGCGCAGTGACCCCTCACTGGCCAACAGCGACCCGCTCAATACCGGCTGGTTTTTCAAGGTCAGGCTGTCCGATGCCTCCCAGCTTGACGCGCTGATGGACGAAACCAGCTACACCTCGTTTTCAGCCAATTCTTGAACCCACCCGCCGCAGCCTGCACTGCGGCGTGATTCCCCAGCCTTCCCGGACCCAGGACGCCACCATGTTGATGCAATCTGCCAAACCCCTGAGCGAGCTTGAAAACGCTTGTGAATTCATCGCACGCCACATCGGGATTGATGCCGCCGATGAGGCCCACATGCTCAGCGTGGTCGGGGCCAGCTCGCGCCGCGCCCTGATTGACGGGATTGTTCCGCGCTCGATTGCGCGCAGCAGCGCCATGCAGATTCCGGCCCCCGTCACCGAAGCCGCCGCGCTCGGCCAGCTCAAGGCCATCGCGGGCAAAAACCAGGTGCTCAAAAGCTTTATAGGCCAGGGCTACTACGGCACGCACACGCCAGGCGTGATCTTGCGCAACATCCTTGAAAACCCCGCCTGGTACACCGCCTACACGCCCTACCAGGCCGAGATCTCACAGGGCCGGCTTGAAGCCCTGATCAACTTCCAGACCCTGGTGTGCGACCTGACCGGCATGCCGATCGCCAACGCCTCGATGCTGGACGAAGCCACTGCCGCGGCTGAAGCCATGACGCTGGCCAAGCGCAGCGTGAAAAGCAAAAGCAATCGCTTTGTGGTGGCTGGCGACTGCCACCCGCAAACCATTGAAGTGATACAGACCCGCGCTGCGCCGCTGGGCATTGAGGTGGTGCTGGCCAACTCTGCGCCTGAATGGCACGCCGCATTGCAGGGCGAGTATTTCGCCGTGCTGGCGCAGTACCCGGCCACCAGCGGACGCATTGACGACCTGCGCGCCGATGTCGAAAAAACCCACGCCCGGCAGGCGGCGTTTATCGTCGCCGCCGATTTGCTGGCACTGACGCTGCTGGCCGCCCCCGGGGAATGGGGCGCTGACATCGTGGTGGGCACCACCCAGCGTTTTGGCATGCCGCTGTGCAACGGCGGGCCGCACGCTGCCTACCTGGCGTGCCGCGACGAGTTCAAACGTTCCATGCCGGGCCGTCTGGCCGGCGTCAGCGTTGACAGCCACGGCCACCCGACCTATCGGCTGGCGCTGCAAACCCGCGAACAGCATATTCGCCGTGAAAAAGCGACGTCCAATATCTGCACCGCGCAGGTCTTGCCGGCCGTGGTGGCCAGCATGTACGCGGTCTACCACGGGCCAGAGGGCCTTAAACGCATTGCCCAGCGCGTGGCGGCCTACACCGCCATCCTGGCGCGTGGCCTGCAGCAGCTGGGCTTTGCGCCGGCGCATGCCACGGCCTTTGACACGCTCACGCTAAAGACCGAGGGCGCTACACAATTGATAGCTGCCCGCGCCCGTTCTGCCGGGGCAAACCTGCGAATTTACTTTGAAGATTACCTCTGCATTGCCCTCGACGAGACCACCACGCGCGACGACATTGCCCTGCTGTGGTCGCTGTTTGCCCAGGACGGCCAGGCCCTGCCCTCTTTTGACGCCTTTGAAAAAGGCATAGAGCCGCTGATTCCGGCCGAGCTGCGCCGCAGCAGCGCTTTCCTGACGCACCCGGTCTTCAACACCCACCACAGCGAAACCTCGATGCTGCGCTACATCCGCAAGCTCAGCGACAAAGACCTGGCCCTTGACCGCAGCATGATCCCGCTGGGCTCTTGCACCATGAAGCTCAACGCCACCAGTGAGATGATTCCCGTCACCTGGCCCGAGTTTGCCAACATTCACCCCTTTGCCCCCGCAGACCAACTGCAGGGCTACGCCGAGCTGGACCAGCAACTGCGCGACTGGCTGTGCCAGGCCACCGGCTATGCCGGTATCAGCCTGCAGCCCAACGCCGGCTCACAGGGCGAATACGCCGGGCTGCTGGTCATCAAGGCTTTTCATGCGGCCAACGGCCAGGGCCACCGCAACATCTGCCTGATTCCGTCATCGGCCCACGGCACCAACCCGGCCAGCGCCCAGATGGTCGGCATGACCGTGGTGGTCACTGCCTGCGATGCGCAGGGCAACGTCGACATGGCCGACCTGAAAGCCAAGTGTGAACAGCACAGCGCCAACCTGGCCGCCATGATGATCACCTACCCCAGCACGCATGGCGTGTTTGAAACCAGCGTCAAGGAACTCTGCGCCCTGGTACACAGCCACGGCGGGCGGGTTTATGTCGACGGCGCCAACATGAACGCGCTGGTCGGCGTGGCCGCACCGGGCGAGTTTGGCGGCGACGTCAGCCACCTGAATCTGCACAAGACTTTTTGCATTCCCCACGGCGGCGGCGGCCCGGGCGTTGGCCCGGTCTGCGTGGTGGCTGACCTGGTGCCGTATTTGCC
>JANNXF010000311.1:0-3567 GCA_031409395.1 Polaromonas sp. | reverse complement strand
GGCAGACAGTGGCACTGTGAACCCGTGCTGACTTTCCCCAGCGGGGGATCTCCGCAGCCCCTACCCCAGCGGGGATCTCCCTAGCTCCCTCCCCCAGCGGGGGAGGGGTGGGGTGGGGGCAGCCTGGGTGGCGCGACGCTGGTGACGATGGCGGGCAGCCCCCATCCCCGCCTTCCCCCGCTGGGGGAAGGGGCAACGCAGCAGGGTATCGGGTGAGTTTGGTCAATTTGGTGATTTGAGACACAACAAGGTGGTCCATGGCAGCAACACTTGATGGTCAGCTGGTCGTCGCGATTTCTTCGCGCGCCCTGTTTGATTTTGAAGAAGAGAACCGGGTTTTTGAAGCCGGTCTGACGCAAGCACCCGCACCAGACGCCCACCAGGATGCGACCTACATGAAGCTGCAGCTGGACCGGCTGGACGTGCCCGCCAAGCCGGGCGTGGCGTTTTCGCTGGTCAAAAAGCTGCTGGCCTTCAACACCGAGGTGAAACGGGTGGAAATCGTCATGCTGTCGCGCAACGACCCGGTGTCGGGCCTGCGGGTCTTTCGCTCGGCCGACGTCAACAAGCTCAAGCTGGAGCGCGGCGTTTTCACCAAGGGACGCGCACCCTACAACTACCTGCGCGCCTTGCAGGCCAATTTGTTCCTGTCGGCCAACCCCGACGATGTGCGGGCGGCACTTGACGCGGGCTTTGCGGCGGCCACCGTCGCCACGCACTCGGTGCATGCCAAGAGCAATTTTCCCAACGAGGTCCGAATTGCGTTTGACGGCGATGCGGTGCTGTTTTCTGACCAGGCCGAACGGGTGTTCCAGCGCGATGGCCTGGACGCTTTTCAAAAGCATGAGCGCAAGCGCGCATCAACCCCCTTGCCGCCCGGCCCATTCATGCCGCTGCTGCAGGCGCTGCACCGCTTGCAGCAGGCTGGCACCCGCACCATGCGTATCCGCACCGCGCTGGTCACCGCCCGCAGCGCCCCGGCGCACGAGCGCGCCATCCGCACCCTGATGGACTGGAACATCGAGATCGACGAAGCGATGTTTCTGGGTGGCCTGGCCAAAGGCGAGTTTCTGCGCGAATTCGAACCTGATTTTTTCTTTGACGACCAGACCGGCCATGTGCATGCAGCGGCCCGGCATGTGCCGTCGGGCCATGTGGCCAGCGGTGTGGCCAACCCCTTGCCCTGATGACTCCAACCCGAGCCCTCCTCATGAAATTTCTCTCTACCGCCGCCAGCAAACTCAGCGCTTTCAAGCACTTCACGGCCCGGGTCTGGGCGCTGTCAGCGCCCTACTTCAGAAGCGAGGACAAGTGGAAGGCGCGCGGCCTGCTGCTGGCCATCGTGGTGCTGAACCTGGCCGCCGTGTACATGCTGGTGCTGCTCAATGAATGGAACCGGGTGTTTTACGACGCGCTGCAAAACAAGGACGCAGCCGTCTTCTGGACCCAGCTCGGGCGCTTTACCTACCTGGCGTTTGCCTTCATCATCATTGCGGTCTACCGCTTTTACCTGACGCAGCTGCTGGAAGTGCGCTGGCGCGCCTGGATGACCAGCCACTACCTGCAGCGCTGGCTGGCCGACCATGCGTTTTACAAGCTGGAACTGGCGCGCTTTTCAGGCACCGGCACGCCGGGCACCACCACCCCTGACAACCCCGACCAGCGGATTCAGGAAGATATCAACCTGTTCACCACCTACAGCATTTCGCTGAGCATGGGCCTGCTCAATGCCGTGGTCACGCTGGTCAGCTTCGTCGGCATCCTGTGGTCGCTGTCGGGCGCGTTTGCCTTCACGCTGGGCGGCACCAGCTACAGCATTCCGGGCTTCATGGTGTGGATGGCCGTGCTGTATTGCGCGGTGGGCAGCGTCATCACGCACTACATTGGCCGGCCGCAAATCAGGCTCAACTACCAGCAGCAGCGGGTCGAAGCCGACTTTCGCCACCACATGGTGCGGGTGCGTGAGTACAGCGAATCGATTGCGCTCGACAAGGGCGAGGCGGTGGAACGCGCGCAGCTGGACACCCGCTTTGCCGCGGTGCTGGCCAATTACCTGCAGCTGATCAAAAAACAGAAAAACCTGGTCTGGTTCACCAACTTTTTCGGCCAGGCGGCGGTGGTGTTTCCGTTTATTGTGGCCGCGCCGCGCTTTTTCAGCGGCGCCATCCAGCTCGGTCAACTCATCCAGATCTCGTCCGCTTTCGGCCGGGTGCAAGACTCCCTGAGCTGGCTGGTTGACAACTACAGCAACCTGGCCGCCTGGCGCGCCACGACCGACCGGTTGACCAGTTTTGAAGACAATATAACGAGCGTCGCCCAACAGGGACGGGCGCAGGCAGCTATTAATTCAATAGCAACTGACGCGGACGCCGCCGCCCGCACCGACACGCTGGTCACCCAGGACCTGAGCCTCCAGCTGCCGGGTGGCGCCACGCTGCTCAGCAGCCTGTCGCTCAGCGCCGCGCCGGGTCAGCGGGTGCTGCTCAAGGGGCCGTCGGGCAGTGGCAAGTCCACGCTGTTCCGGGCGGTGGCGGGTATCTGGCCGTTTGCCAAAGGGAAAACCCAGTTGCCGCCAGACACCATGTTTATTCCTCAGCGGCCCTATTTCCCTGACGGTTCGCTGCGCGATGCGCTGGCCTACCCGCAACCGGCCGCGCAGTACAGCGACGACGCGCTCCGGCAGGTGCTGGCCGACGCCTTGCTGCCCCAACTGGCCCAGCGCCTGGACGACCAGGATGCCTGGGGCCAGAAGCTGTCGGGCGGCGAACAGCAGCGCCTGGCGATTGCCCGCGTGCTGCTGAAAAAACCGCGCTGGATTTTTGCCGACGAAGCCACCAGCGCGCTGGACGAGGCCGCAGAAAAAACCCTGTACGAAAAGCTGGTGGCGCAGGTCGGCAGCGCGGGCGGCGGCCTGGTGTCGATTGCCCACCGGCCCAGCGTGGCGGGCTTTCACACCACCCTGTGGGAGCTGCAAAAAGCCCCCGAAGGCGCGCCGGCCAGCGCCTTGTACACGCTGCGCCAAAGCACCCTGGCCGCGCCTCTTTAGAAAGCCGCCAAGTGCCCGAAGACATCCCCCGCCCCGCGCCCGCCGCGTTGGTCTCGGCCTGGGCACCGCTCAAGCTGCCGGTGTTCCGCATGCTGTGGAGCACCTGGCTCACAGCCAACATCTGCATGTGGATGAACGATGTGGCCGCCGCCTGGATGATGACCTCGATGACCACCACGCCGCTGTGGGTGTCGCTGGTGCAGTCCGCCTCTACCCTGCCGGTGTTTTTGCTGGGCCTGCCCAGCGGCGCGCTGGCGGATATTTTGGACCGCAGGCGCTATTTTATTGCCACGCAATTCTGGATAGCCACTGTAGCCGTGCTGCTGTGCGTTGCCGTAATTGCTGATGTGCTCAACCCGCCGCTGCTGCTCGCGCTGACGTTTGCCAACGGCGTGGGCCTGGCCATGCGCTGGCCGGTGTTTGCCGCCATCGTGCCTGAACTGGTGCCGCGCCTGCAACTGCCCGCCGCACTGGCGCTGAACGGCATTGCCATGAATGCCTCGCGCATTGTCGGCCCGCTG
>JANNXF010000310.1:0-1785 GCA_031409395.1 Polaromonas sp. | reverse complement strand
CGTGTTCCGGGTACATCATCGACAGGTTGGCGGCAAATTTTGGCATGGTGTGCAAAAGTAGAAGTGGGTGGGAGAGGTGCTTACCAGCGCGCGCCAAAAGCCTCGCGCAGTTCCTGAATCTGCAGCGCGGTCAATGGCGCTGGCAGGGTTTGGCCCGCGGCTTGGCAGCGTTGCCACAGCCGGGCGGTTTCTTCCAGCTCTTCCAGCGTGGCCATGGCAGCCGCTGGCGAGTCATGCCAGACATTGGGGCCCAGGCGTTCCAGCATCACAGCGCGAATCGGTGTGCCGCGCAGGCCATAGGCCTCAATCGCTTGCGCCACCAGCGCAGCGGCCTGTGGGTCGCCCGGCCGGTGGTAGGCAATCAGGGGTACATGCCCGACCTTCATGACAAAGTAAGGCGTCAGGGCGGGCAGCAGTTCGGCCATGGGCGCTGTCTCAGAAGCACTTTGCGCAGGGGCCAGCGTGGCGGCCACACAGCCATGGCTGTGGGTATGGATCACGCAGCTGGTTTGCGCATCAAATCGCAGGGCAGCCCTGTAGATACGGGCGTGAAGCGCTATGGTTTTGCTAGCAACGTCACCGTGGGTCTGCCTTGCCTGGTCATCCAGGCGGGCCAGCCGGGCCGGGTCCAGCGCGCCCAGGCAGGCGTCGGTCGGGGTGATCAGAAAACCACCGCCACTGGACGCGGCCAGCCGCACGCTGATGTTGCCGGCCGTGGCGTGCACATAGCCCCGGTCAAACAGGCTTTTGCCCACGCGGCAGATTTCGTCTCTGGCCTGATGTTCGGTCAAGGCAGTGCTTGATGCAGGGGTCGCGGCTAAGGGAGCGCTCATGCCAGCATGGTAAAGGCTTTGGTGAAAAAATCGTCAGTGCCAAAGTTGCCGGATTTCAGGGTGATGTGCAGCCCCCCGCTTCCGGCTACGGCTGATTCGGCATGGCACCAGGGCACGCCCGGGTCAATCTGCGGGCCAATCTGCATCTGCGCCACCGCCAGGGCCTGCACGCAGGCGCCTGAGGTTTCACCACCGGCCACCACCAGCTGCCGCACACCGCGCTCGACCAGTCCACGGGCCACGGTCGCCAGCGTGCGCTCCACCATGGCGCCCGCCTCTTCAGCGCCCACCTGCGCCTGCACCTCTTTCACGGCCTGCGGGTCTGCGCTGGAATAAACCAGCACCGGGCCTTGCGCCAGCAGTGGTTCGGCCCAGGCCAGTGCCTCGGCGGCCACATCCACGCCGGCAGCGATGCGCAAGGGGTCCAGTGCCAGCGCGGGGCGTCCGGCATCGATGAATGCGCACACCTGCCGGTTGGTGGCCAGTGAGCAGCTGCCCGACACCACCGCCTGCAGGCCACGGGCTGGCGGCAAGGCGCTGGCGGCTGATGACGGGGCCAGACCAAAGTTGGCAGGCAGGCCAATCGCCACGCCAGAGCCGGCGGTGACCAGCGGCAGGCCCTTGAGGGCCGGGCCCAGGCGCAGCAAATCGTCGTTGGAAATGGCGTCCACCACCGCCACGCCCACACCTTCGGCCCGCAGCGCGTCGATTCGCGCACGAATCGCGGCCTCGCCGCGTGCCACCACCTTGTAGTCAATCAGTCCCACCTTGCGCTGGCACTGGGACTGCAGCACCCGCACCAGGTTGGCGTCTGCCATGGGGGTGAGCGGGTGGTTTTGCATGCCGCTCTCATTGAGCAGCACATCACCGACAAACAAATGGCCCTTGAACACGGTGCGCTGGTTGTCCGGAAACGCCGGCGTGGCGATGGTGAAATCACCGCCCGGCTGGC
>JANNXF010000309.1:0-7335 GCA_031409395.1 Polaromonas sp. | reverse complement strand
CTCGTTTGGCGCCGAGCCCAACACCAACGCATCAGCCGTTGACTTTGCACTGCCCGGCGCATTGCCGGTGATGAACAAGGGCGCGGTGCAGCGCGCCATCGAGTTTGGCCTGGCGGTGAATGCGCACATTGCCGAAAGCAGCGTGTTTGCCCGAAAAAACTACTTTTACCCCGACCTGCCCAAGGGCTACCAGATCAGCCAGTTCGAGATTCCGGTGGTGCAGGGCGGCAGCGTCGAATTTTTCCTCGGCGACGAGAAAAAATCAGTGCGCCTGGTGCGTGCCCACCTGGAAGAAGACGCCGGCAAATCGCTGCACGAAGACTTCATTGGCATGAGCGGCATTGATTTGAACCGTGCCGGTACGCCGCTGCTGGAAATCGTCACCGAGCCCGACATGCGTTCTACCGCCGAGGCGGTGGCCTACGCCAAAGAGCTGCACAAGATCGTCACCTGGATCGGCATTTGCGACGGCAACATGCAGGAAGGCAGCTTTCGCTGCGACGCCAACGTGTCGGTGCGCAAGCCCGGTGCGCCACTGGGCACGCGCCGCGAAATCAAGAACCTGAACAGCTTCAAGTTCATGCAGCAGGCCATGGACTACGAAATCCGCTGGCAAATCGAGCAGCTTGAAGACGGCCATGCGATTCAGCAGGCCACCGTGCTGTTTGACGCCGACACTGGCGAGACACGGGCCATGCGCAGCAAGGAAGACGCCGCCGATTACCGCTATTTTCCCGATCCCGATTTGCCGCCTTTGGTGATTGCGCGGGAGTGGGTGGAGAAGACGCGCGCCGAGATGTCCGAACTGCCGCGGGTCATGGCAGCGCGGTTTGTAGCCGACTATGGTTTGCCAGAGTACGACGCAGGGCAACTCACTCAGAGCAAAACGATAGCAGCCTACTTTGAAGCCGTGGCGGCTGCCAGCCAGCAGCCGAAACTGGCCAGCAACTGGGTGATGGGTGAACTCTCGCGTCGGCTCAATGCCGAAGAAAAATCGATTGAGGCGTCAACGGTCAGCGCGACCCAGTTGGCCAGCCTGATTGGCCGAATTGCCGACAGCACGATTTCCAACAACGCGGCCAAACAGGTGTTCGATGCGATGTGGACTGGCGAAGGCCAGGATGTGGACGCCCTCATCGACGCCAAAGGCCTCAAACAAATGAGCGACTCCGGCGAACTCGAAAAAATCATCGACGACGTGCTGGCGGCCAACGCGAAAAACGTTGAAGAAGTCAAAGCCGGCAACGCCAAGGCCATGAACGCCCTGGTCGGTCAGGCCATGAAGGCGACCAAGGGCAAGGCCAACCCGGCGCAGGTCAATGAGTTGCTGAAGAAGAAACTGGCCTGACGCCCTCAGGTGGGGGCAGGTTGGTGCGGGGCGTGCTCGAACGACGTGCGCCTGGCGGGCTTCCCCCATCCCGGCCGTCCCCCGCTGGGGAAAATATCCATACGAAATCGGGCTCAAGCCCCATCAGGACGGGCGCAAGCAGCTATCAAATAAATAGCGGTTGCATTGGCTCGGCAGGCTCATCTACCGAAAAAAGGCAACCCGCTGCAACTCACTTTTTGACCGGTACCTTGCTGCTGGACGCTGCCGCGGTTGAAGCCGCAGCCGCGCCGCCGCTCAGCGCCCAGAGCTGCTTGAGTTTGCCCAGCTCTTCGTCAAAGCGCTGGTTGACGCGCTTTTTTTCCTGCTCCTGGTCGGCAATGAATTTCTTTTGCACCAGCACGCTGCTGTCGTTTTCCTCGACCCGGCGTTTCAGCGCGGCGGGCGCTTTGGACGGGTCTTTGACGTAAAACTCCAGCTCGGTATTGATGGCGCTGCGCTGTTCGGTGAGCTGGCCGGTGCGGTTGCTGGCAGCCTTGATGACCTCGTCGATCTGCGCCAGCGCTGTCACGCGCTCCTGGTCATGCACGGTACGGGTCGGGTAGCGCAGCAGCAGGGCGCGGTCACGGCGCTTGTCTTCGGCCTCACGGGCCCGCGCCTCGGCGGCCAGCCTTTCTTTTTCTTCGATCGCCGCGCGCTCTTGCGCGGTAAAGGCCGGCTCAACCTGCCGTTTGACGACGCCTGAGCGCGTCAGCTCCCGCTGGGTTCGGTCCATGCACTCGGGAATCGGGCGGTCGGCCGTGATCTTGCGGCCCTTGGCGTCGACGCAGGTATAGATGTTCTGGGCCACGGCAGCGCCCCCAAGGCAGCTGAGCCCCAGCAAACTGACGGTGAACGTGGTTCGCAAAAACAAATCGGCTCCTTAATCGACGCCGTAGCGCTCACGGTAAGCCAGGACAGACTGGTAATGTTCCTTGAAGGGCGGGGTGCCCACCGTCGCGGTGTCAGCTGCATCCGCTGCCAACCCGCTGCTCTGCACAGCCAGATACTGCAACAAGTCGGTCAGGCGCGCAATCGCGCAAACCTGCAGACCGAGCTGGCGGGTGACATATTGCACCGCGCTGTAGCTCACGTCCACGCCGTTTTCGGTGGCTTTTTCCTGCCGGTCCAGCGCAATCACCACGGCGTGCGGCGTGGCGCCCGCGGCCTTGATGATGGCAATCGATTCCCGCACGGCGGTGCCGGCCGACATCACGTCGTCGACGATCAGCACCCTGCCCTGAACCGGTGCGCCGACCAGCGTGCCGCCTTCGCCGTGGTCTTTGGCCTCTTTGCGGTTGTAGGCAAACGGCAGGTTGCGGCCGAGCCGGGCCAGCTCGATGGCGACAGCAGCCGCCAGCGGAATGCCTTTGTAGGCGGGGCCAAAAATCATGTCAAATTCAAGCCCGGTGCGCTGTTCTTCGGCCAGCAGGTGGCGCGCATAAAATTGCGCCAGCCGGCTCAGCTTGGCGCCGTCGTCAAACAGGCCGGCGTTGAAGAAATACGGGCTCATGCGCCCGGCCTTGGTTTTGAATTGGCCAAAGCGCAGCACGCCCGACTCCAGGGCAAACTGCACGAAGTCCTGCGCCAGCGTGCCCCCTGGCGCGGCTGCCTGCCTTGCCGCCTGCTCTTGTTCAGCCCTGTCGATGCTCATTGGAAGTCCCATGTTTAAGTTAACCAGCCTCAACCTCAACGGTATCCGTTCCGCCGCCAGCAAAGGCCTGCAGGACTGGCTTGCGCAATCGCAGCCCGATTGTATTTGCGTGCAGGAGCTCAAGGCGCAGGCGGCTGACCTGAGCGGCCGCTTTGAGGACATCGCCGGCCTGAAAGGCCACTTTCATTTTGCCGAGAAAAAAGGCTATTCGGGCGTGGGCATTTACACACGCCATGAACCCAGCGACGTGATCGTGGGCTACGGCTCCAGCGAGTTTGATGCCGAAGGCCGCTACGTCGAACTGCGTTTTGACCGCCCTGGTCGCAAGGATTTGCCCAAGCTGTCGATCATCAGCGCGTATTTCCCCAGCGGCTCGTCGGGTGAAGAACGGCAGGCCGCCAAGTTCCGTTTTCTCGCCGAGTTTTACCCCTACCTGGCCCGCCTGAAAGAAAGCCGTGACTTTGTGCTGTGCGGCGACATCAACATCGCGCACCAGGAAATTGACTTGAAAAACTTCAAGGGCAACAAGAAAAACAGCGGATTTTTGCCAGAAGAACGCGCCTGGATGACCGCGCTTCTCAAGGATGTGGACACCAGCAACGAGGCTGCCGATGAACTCAAGCTTCGCGGCGGCGGCATGGTCGATGTGTACCGCCAACTGCAGCCCACCGCCACCGACGCCGCCTACACCTGGTGGAGCAACCGCGGCCAGGCCTATGCCAAAAACGTCGGCTGGCGGCTTGACTACCACCTGGCCACCCCCGCCTTCGCGGCACTGGCGCGCAGCGAGCAGATCTACAAGGAGCAGCGCTTTTCTGACCATGCACCCATGACGGTGGATTACGAGTTCACGCTCTGAGGCTTGCTGTTCGCTGCGGGCTCATTTGACGCCCCTACTTTTTAATGCGCATAATATGCGCATATACTTTTCTGAGGCTTCTTGAAATGGAAAAGATCGTTGCATCAAGCCGTAAACGGCCCGTTAACCTCACGATGAACGAAGCGCTGGTGGCGCAGGCCAAGGTCTTCACCAACAACCTGTCGGCCACCATGGAATCATTGCTGGCTGAGTTTGTGGCGGCCCAGCAAAAAGCGCAACGCAATCGTCAGGACGCGGCCGATGCATGCGCCGCCGACTGGAATGCCGTGCACGCGTCCATCGGTTCGTTTGCAGACGAGCATTCCACTTTGTAATGGCGCAATTCGATGTTCATCGCAACAAGGGCGTCTTGCGCGATTCGATTCCTTACGTAGTGGTTGTTCAGTCCGCGCAGTTTGACCGCTACCGCAGACGCGTGGTGGTTCCGCTGGTGCGCCAGACCCTACTCCCGCGAGAAACGCCCACTGAGGGTACCCGGATGAACCCCGTCTTTGTCATAGACAATGTTCGCGTTGTCCTGCATCCGCTGGACATGGTCTCAGTAGCGCTTGATCAATTGGGCGAGGTGGTCGGGTCACTGGAGCAAAAGGGGCAGATCATTGCCGATGCGCTGGACGAGTTGCTTACCCGTTCCTGGGGTTGAGGACCCTCTGCATCACTTCCTGTGAGCTGGCCGGTCTGCCGGAACGAACGCGGCATGCACCGCTACCAGGGTACTTTGGCAAACCGGTCCACCAAAAAGTCCAGCAGCACGCGTACCGCAGGCGGCAAATGCCTGCGTGAGGTGTACAGCGCATAAATGGCCATGTCGGGGAGTTTCCAGTCCGCCAGCACCACCTGCAGGCTGCCGTCGGCCAGGTGCGGACTGGCCAGATAGGTGGGTTGCAAGGCCACGCCACCCCCGGCCAAAGCGGCACGCAGCAAGGCCGTGGCCTCGTTGGCGCTGAACTGGCTGCTGACGCTCACCTCGGCTTTTTCGTTGCCACGGGTGAAGCGCCACAGGCTTTTACCGAAATTGGCGTAACTCAGGCAGCGGTGGCTGGCCAGATCAGCCGGCAGGGCCGGCACCCCGTGGCTGGCCAGGTAGCCGGGCGAGGCCACCAGGACCGACTCGCACGGCGCCAGCACCCGGCCGATGAGCGCGGGGTCTGGTTCGGCGCTGATGCGAATCGCCAGGTCAATGCGGGCCTCCACCAGGTTGAGCGCGCCTTCGCTGGCATTGAGGTCGATTTTGAGCTGCGGGTAGCGCGCCAGGAAATCGGCCACCGCCGCCGCCAACTGCGCATAGGCAAACGACACGCTGCAGGTGATGCGCAGCTGCCCCCGCAAGGCGCTGTCGTGGCGGCTGGTTTCTTCTTCCACGTTTTCCATCAGCGCCAGCATTTGCTGGCTGCGGCGCAGGCAGCTCTCGCCGGCATCGGTCAGCGTGACGCTGCGGGTGGTGCGCTGCAACAGCCGCGCGTCCAGCCACTGCTCCAGCGCCCCCACATAGCGGGTCACCATGGCGCGCGACATGTCCAGCTTGTCGGCAGCCGCGCTGAAACTGCCCGTAGCAGCCACCTCCACAAACACCTGCATGGCAGTCAGACGGTCCATGATTTGCTCGTTTTATGAAACAGTAATGCGCTAATTATCCGGTTTATCTGCGCGAATATTGAAACTACAGTTCACTTCACCACAGCAAACCGTATTTTTCACACCCGCACAGGAGTTCCTTATGATCCGCACCACCGTCATCGCCGCGTCCCTCGCCATCGCTTTTACCAGCGCCCAGGCGGCCCAGCCGCTGAGCGTCAAGGTCTACAACGCTGACGGCAACAGCTTCAATGTGAACTCCACGCTGGTCTATGGCGAAAAAGAAGCCCTGGTGATTGACGCCGGTTTTACCCGCGCCGACGCGCTGCGCATTGCCGCCAACGTGCTCGACAGCGGCAAACAGCTCACCACCATCTACGTCAGCCAGGCCGACCCCGACTATTACTTTGGCGTTGAAACCCTGAAAGAAATCTTTCCCCAGGCCGAGGTAGTGAGCAGCGCCGCCGTGCTGGAGAAACTGACGGCCAAGATGGCGGGCAAGGTCGCCTTCTGGGGGCCAAAGATGGGGGCCAACGCACCGCGCAAACCGGTGGTGCCCCGCGCCCTGGAAGGCAACACCCTGAAGCTCGAAGGCCAGACCATTGAAATCCGCGGCCAGGGCCTGCTGGCACACCGCCCCTATGCATGGATTCCGTCCATCAAGACCGTTGCGGGCAATATCGGCGTGTTTGGCAACATGCATGTGTGGACAGCCGACAGCCAAACCGCCGCCGAACGCGCCGCCTGGGTGGCGCAGCTTGACGACATGCTGGCCCTGAAACCCGAACTGGTGATTCCTGGCCACATGAAAGCCGGTACCCAAATGGATGCCAGCGCCATCACCTTTACCAAAGACTACCTGCAGACCTTCGAGAAAAACCTCGCTGCCAGCAAAAACAGCGCCGAACTGATCAACGCCATGAAGCAGTCCTACCCACAAGTGACGGACGGCGCCCTGTCGCTGGACATTGGCGCCAAGGTCAACAAGGGCGAAATGAAGTGGTAGTTCAAAAAAACTGACCGGACCGGCAAGCTCGGTCGGGGCATTTCACGGCACCCGGTAACCCCGGTGCGGGCACGTGGGTTAGACCACAGCAGTTCATTGAAAAAGTTTTCAAACTTCCCGGCTCCGCATGGAGCGGCTATCAATGACCACGCTTGACCCAGGTTCTGGTTCGCATGCGCGCGGGGCGCTGGATGAAGCGCTGGCGCGTCTCAATGCGGCGTTACGGGCATAGCGCCAATGTCAGGCTGAAAGTGCCTGGCTGAGCGCGCCCTCTGCTTGTGTGCTCTTTACCCGCTCTGTCTTCACCCGCTCTGACTTGCTCAGGCCGGCTTGGCCGCCATCACCTGCACCGTGGCCTGGCCAAGCTTGTCGTAGACCTTGCGCTTTCTGACCAGCGGCCACCATTCGTACAAAAACAGGTTGGCCGGGTGCCACATGCCGACCCAGCCGGCGATGATCAGGCTTTCCTTCAGGATTTTCCACAGCGGGCGGCTGGAAAAACTGTCCAGCAGGTCGGCGCCCAGCAGGCACAGGGCCAGAAAACTCAGGCCAATCAGCAAACTGACGCGGCCCTGCCGCAAAAACAGGCCCAGCTCGCGCCGCGCCAGGCCAGCCTGGTGATGAAAGTGGTTGTGAATGGCCGCTACCGCCACGGGCACCGGGTCCACGGCGGGGAAGTCCTGAAGGTGAATCAGGATGCGGAAATTGCTGCCTTGTGCAAACCCCATGGCCCAGCTTTCAATGTAGGCCACGGCGTTGGGGTCCAGCGCCGCAGAGCCAAACGGATTGGGGTCCATGGAGTTGAACAGCTCGGCCAGGCTGGCGATGCGCAACTCGATTTGCTGGGCGGAAGA
>JANNXF010000308.1:0-9474 GCA_031409395.1 Polaromonas sp. | reverse complement strand
CCTCGCGGATCAGGGAACCGTTGAGTTTGTGCCCCGCTTCAACATGCAGTTCGTTAACTTCGCGGCGGGCCAAATCGCGCAGCATGACCGCCAGGTCGACCTTGCCCTTGGGCCCTGGCAGGTAGATCACGGTGGCGCCACGTGCTTCGAGGGCCTGTTTTTTGGCATCGTTTTGCTCTGCGGCGTAAATATAGAGGGCGCGGCCAGCTATAAAAAGATGAGCGTCCAGCGGCGTCTCAAGGCGGCTGTCGACCACCACCAGGTGCGGCTGGCGCGGCGTGGCGACCAGCCGCACATCCAGCCGGGGATTGTCTTCAAGCACCGTGCCAATACCGGTGAGCAGCGCGCATGACCGGGCCCGCCAGGCATGGCCATCTGTGCGGGCGGGGTCTGAGGTAATCCATTGGCTGACGCCGTTGTCCAGCGCTGTCTTGCCGTCGAGCGACGCAGCCACTTTCATTCGTACCCACGGTGTTTTGCGGATCATGCGGCTGAAAAAGCCGATATTGAGTTCGCGGGACTCTGCGGCGCCGGGGCCGACTTCGACCTCAATGCCAGCCGCGCGCAGGCGTTCAAAGCCCTGACCCGACACCATCGGATTGGGGTCGGCAACCGAGGCGACCACCTTTTTGATGCCGGACGAAATCAGCGCATCGCAGCAGGGGCCGGTGCGGCCGTGGTGGGAGCAGGGCTCCAGGGTGACGTAGGCGGTGGCGCCACGAACGTCATGGCCATTGGATTCAGCATCGCGCAGGGCCATGATTTCGGCGTGCGGGCCTCCGGTGGGTTGGGTATGGCCTTGCCCGAGCAGTGCACCGTTGGCATCAAAGAGTAGGCAACCGACACTCGGATTGGGTGGCGTGAGGAGACGCGCGTCAGTTGCCAGGCGCATCGCATGCTGCATGAATTTTGGCGCTGGAGTAGCCGAGTTTGTCATTTACCGTTTGGCGAGTCGATGTAACCGCTCGTCGGTAATGTAACCGCTAGGAGGCCTTCAGCTACTTAAAATATTTGCTATGTATGGTTCAACTTCACTTGGCGTGGTTATTGATTGCCGTCGGCACTGCCGAGGCTTATCTGTAAAACCTCGCCTCGTGCTGGCTGGGTTTACGCTCATTGAGCTGATGGTGGTTATTGCCATTGTGGCCATTATGGCGTCACTTGCAACGCCTGCTTTCACCGAAATGCTGCAGCGTAACCGCTTGTCAGCAGCGTCTTCTGCGTTGCAGGTCTCGCTGAGTCTCGCGCGTTCGGAAGCTGTCAAGCGCGGAGCCGACGCAAGAGTCACAGTGGCGGCGAATACAACGGCTGGAGTCTGGACCAATGGCTGGACAGTGTTCGTAGACGGTACCAGCAACGCCAATGGAGGGCTTGGTCCGGCGGCCGACGTGGCCGGTGCGGCAGGTGTGACACGTCTGGAAGTTGCGGGTGCGCCGTCTGGGCCCGTCAGTACGGGACAAACTGGAACGATCAACTACTTTACCTACAACGGGCAAGGTCGCATGATCGACGCGTCCGGAGCCGGGGTGGTCAACCGGTCCTTCTGGTTTTTCGACGGGGCCAGTGAAAGACACTGCCTGGTCGTCAACAACACAGGGAGGGTTCGCAATACCCGTGTTGCCAGCGGTACAAGTTGCCCTACTACCTAGCCGGCTTCAAAAATGAAACAAATTTCATCTTTTCCCAGTCATGCCCAACGCGCTTGCATACGGCGAAAAAATAATCAAACTGGCTTTAGTCTGATAGAAGTTCTGGTCACTTTGGTGATTCTTTCGTTTGGATTGCTAGGCGTCGCCGGACTTTTGGTCAGCGGTGTTTCAAATGCGGCTTCATCCGAAGCGATGTCCAAAGCCAGCCAGTTGGCCGCAGACATGGCTGACCGGATTCGTGCTAACCCGCAGGTAGCACTTTCTGCAACCAGTGAATACATCACCACCTACGCAGATACAGCTCCCAGCAGTCCCGTCTCGACTGCGATGAGTGACAAAAAGGAATGGCTGAACGCACTGGCGGCACAACTTCCGCAGGGCGACGGGAAAATAACCAGTACTGTGAGCGGGGGGCAGCGTAAGCTGGAGATTGAAGTGCGCTGGTCCAATTGCCTGGGCACCCTGAGCGACGCTGCGCGTACTTTGTGTACCGACAATTCAGCCGCAGCTTTCAAGACTGTCACTTTTGAACTGCGACTATGAAGACTTCACTATTTTCCCCGATCAAAAGCCGGCAGCGCGGCATAACCCTGATCGAGCTGCTGATTGCGCTTGCCCTCAGCTTGGCAGTGCTGATAGGCATTTCGTCTGTTTACATCGCGGTCAAGCAGTCGTTTCGTTTTCAGGAAAACACCGGCAGGTTGCAGGAAGATGCCAATTTCGCTCTCGATACCATTTCAAGGGAGTTACGGATGGCTGGTTTTGCTGGATGTGCAGGCATCAGAACGGAAGCAGCGCCTCTGCCGACGGGAACCCGTTTCCCCAGCAGTGTGTTGGTGTCTGGCAGTCCGGGGAGTCCGAGCGGGCTTTACGGTCCAAATCCTTTGGCTCAGGTCGAAACCGCCAATGCGGCGGTCACCGTGCAGCCTTTGACACCGTTTAACTTCATCCGGGGATTCGACAATGTGCCCAGTAGCATGTTCCCGACCGGCGGTGCTCCCGCTTCAGGTGGCACGGACAGCTTGTTTTTTTCTGGTGGCGGCGCCAATAGCGTGGGAGTAAGCCTACCGATGGCAGTGGCTAATTCGCCTCTGACCATTGCTTCTGATGTCTATAACTGGGGCGGAGGTGGTGCTTACAACATGATTGTTTCAGATTGCACTTCGTCGAGTCTTTTTGAGGGTACGGTCAGCGTGGGTGGCGGCGTCACTACCATCGCACATGACGGCGTGGGCAACAATACAGATACCTTCACAACGGGTACCTTCCCAACGGGTTACCTGTTTGGCACCAATGCGATCGTCATGCTGGCGCAATGGAACTTTTTCTATGTGGCAACCCGCTCAGGGGCTTCCACGCCCAGCCTGTATCGCGTTACTTTCAATGGCAATAGCCGGTTAGCTGCGGAAGAGATTGTTTCCAACGTGGAGAGCATGCAGCTGCACTATGGCGAAAACACCGGGGATGTTGCGGGGGTGCCTACCCTTGTGGCAGATGTTTGGCGCACCTCTTCGGCTACGGTGACCGACTGGTCGCGCGTGGTCGCCGTGCGTGTGGGGCTCATGATGGTCAGCGCTGAAGATAATACCAGTCCTGAAGTGACCTTGACAACGCCCACCCTGCTTGGGCAGGCCTATGCCCTGCCCACCGGGGCTTCCGCGAACCGGCTCCGGAAGGAGTTTTCGACCACCGTGGTCTTACGCAACAGCGTTGCTGCGCGATAAGACGACAGGCAAAGCGTAAAAATGTCAAACAAGCCCGTCACTGTGAAGAGCTATCAAAATAATAGCAAACTCGCTTCGTTCAGCAATGGAAGAGCGCATCTTTTTTCTAGACGTCGGCGTCAGGAGCAGCGCGGCATGACCCTGATCGTGGGTCTGGTCCTGCTGGTAATGCTGATGGTGATCAGCGTGATTGGTTTTCGAAACACCACGCTGTCCGAACGCATGACAGGCAATGTGGTGGACCGAAACATTTCCTTTCAATCGGCTGAAAGTGCAGGAAAAGAGGCGCTGCAGGTGATTGTGACAGGCGGGTTTGCCGTGGCCAATGCAGGCCATTACGCCGTGCCTTTTACCGAGGGCGGCAATACGAACTTTTGGACGCAAGGCGCGGGAGTCACTGTCGCGGCAGCTAATTGCGCGACAACCACGCCTTTTAGCTGGACGAGTTGTGCTGCAGCGGTGGGAACCAAATACGCCAGTAACTCCGAGAACGCCAAGTATGTGATTGAACTGATTAGCGCGGTTGTCGGTGGTGGCAGTACTGTGGAGACCTATCGGGTGACGTCGCGCAGCACCGGAGGGTCGGGCAATGCAGAGTCCGTATTGCAGGTTATGTACATCCGAACGACAACGCCGTAGGAAAGTATTTAAGAGGTCTAACAATGAATAAGCCGTCTGATTTTTTTAAAAGTACGCATCTGGCAAATGTAGGTATGCGTCCGGATGTAGTTGACTCTGCCTGGCGCTGGCGATCCGCGCTGGCCGCCAAGCTTCTTGGTGTTCTGTGCATTACGGTGATGTTCAGTGCTTTGCCGCTTCGCCAGGCGATCGCCCAGACCACGGTGAACATAGAGGCGGTTCCGCTGTTGGCGCTCAAAAGCGCGCCGGGTCTTGTGATGTTGACCATGAGCCGGGACCATCGGCTGTATTACGCAGCCTATAACGACACAAGTGACCTCAACGGTGATGGCCTGATCGATGTTGGGTTTAAGCCTACCTTAAACTACTATGGCTATTTTGTTTCTGACAGGTGCTACAAGTACGACACAGGTGTGACTCCGGCCAGGTTTGTCCCTGTTGCTGTTGCGAGTTCAACCGATGGTTGCGCATCGGTGGCGAGCGCGCGATGGCATGGAAACTGGATGAACTGGATGGCGACCTCCCGCATGGATGCTTTGCGCAAGGTTTTGTATGGTGGGCAGCGGGTAACGGACACTACCGCCGCCACCGTGCTTCAGGCCGCCCATATTCCACCTGAAAGTCATATTTGGGGGAAAGAGTTCCGTCCCGCACCAAAAGGTACTGATACCTACCTGATTCAGAATTACACGCCTATGACGGCCCCCACAGCCGGAAAGATGCATGTCTTTCTAATGAAGAGCGAGGGGTCTGCGTCATCGACTTACACCAATTTGTTGCCGCCTACGTTGCGGGCCATCGCCAACGTCGATATCGACATTGATAGGGTCTGGTTATGGGCTTCCAGCGAGCGTCCGGTTGGCGGGGCCGCTGGTTCGACCGGTTACACAAGGCCAAGTGGACGGGTCACTAATCCCAGCCCCAGCGCCATCTCGTATGGCCTCCCGGGGTTTTCCACTGGAACGTCTTACAGCGGAACAACGTTTTCAGCATTTGTTACGCCTCCAACGATCCGGGTAGAGGCATGCGTTGCTATTGGCGGAGTGCGAGAGACTGGTTGTACCGGTTATCCGAGCGCCGCTCCGACGGCCTGGAAACCCACCGGTGTGCTTCATGACTATTCGACAAATGACCAGTTGAAATTTGGCTTATTGACAGGCTCCTACCAGAACAATTATTCGGGCGGCGTCTTGCGAAAAGATATTGGTACTTTTAAAGACGAGGTCAACTCGGCCACGGGTCAGTTTACGAGTGCGGTGGGAATTGCCAAGACGATTGATAGATTGACGAACTATGGCTTCAACATTGGCGATCAACTCTACTCCTGCGGCTTTTTGTGGACCAGCTTGCGGCAACAGGGCCAGTGCTCGATGTGGGGTGCCCCGGTAGGTGAAATGATGTATGAGGGCTTGCGGTACTTTACCGATAAGCAACCTACGTCGGCGTTTGTAACTGGTGTTTCAGCGGCTACCAGCCCTGACACACGGCTTACCTTGCCGACCCAGACAACTTGGCTGAACCCGTTTCGTCCGAAGGCAAGTGGAGGAAATCCAATTTGCTCAAGGCCTGTTCAGATGGTGATTGCTGATCCCATCACGAGCTTTGATTCTGATCAGTTACCAGGCGCCGCTTACGCACCGGGCGCAGGCTACGGGGCGGCACTTCCGGCCACGGTCGAACTGCCGGGTTTGAATGTTTCCACTGAGGCCGATGCCATTTGGATTAAAGAGTTTGGTGCTACGTCAAAAAGCTTTTTTGTGGGGCAGTCGTCGGCTAGCAACTACGATGGAAACCCGACCGCAAAGTCAGCGTCCTCTTTCACATTTATACGCGGCCATGCGCCGGATGAGACGACATCGCAGGGAAGTTTTTACGCTGCCAGCGTTGCCAAGTTCGGACGTGAAACGGGCGTGCCGACCCGAACCAGTGCCACTGCTGCACCTGAAAATGCCAAGGTTGATACCATCTCGGTGGCTCTTGGCAGTGTCGTACCTCGACTGGAGCTCATTTCTGCAGGAAAAACAGTCTCGTTGGTGCCCTTCTCAAAGATGGTTGGTGGATGCGGGAATCCTGCGTCACCGACTTCCACCCCATCAGGGTTTCAACCGACAGGGCTGATTACCGGTGTTTTTATTGATCGGATTGCCAACTCACCTGTCGTCAACGCTGAACCCACCATCAATTCAGGGCGACCTTTTGCTCGGTTTATGGTGAGCTTTTCAGATGGAGATCAAGGTGGTGATAACGAGGCAGACGCCAACGTCTATTACACAATGTCAGTGAATGCTGATGGCACCCTGACCGTGAGAATGGATAGTTATTACCAGGCTACCTGCGCGCAGCAAAATATGGGGTACGTTATTTCTGGTACGACAAAGGACGGTGTGTACCTGGAGGTAAGAGGCGTCTCTGCGGGAAGCGAAGTCTATTATTTGGACACCCTTCCCGGACAGAACCCCACGTCGGCTGGTGGCCGTATACCGGCTAACTCGTCCGCGATTTCTAACAGCAGTGCGACCCGGACCTTTACCCTCTCAACGACATCTTCAGGTGCAAGTTATGTCCCCAAGGATCCGCTTTGGTACGCTGCAAAATACGGTGGTGCCGGTGTCACCGACTCCAAAGGCGATCCAACCAACTACTTCAAAATCAGCAACCCGGCTGAGTTGCCCGACCAAATGGGTAAAGCCTTCCGATCTGCAGCCGCACTTGCTGCGGTGGCTAGCACCAGTGTAGTGGGGGTGGGTCAGCGGAGTCTGGGCTCTGCGGCGATCTACCAGGCCAACTACGACTCACTGACGTGGTCCTCGCGGTTGTATGCTTTCAAGGTTGCCGCGAGCGGCTCCGTATCCGATACGCCTCTCTGGGAGGCGTCTTCGCTGATTCCAGCGCCAGCGTCGCGCACCAAATTGTTCCTGGGTCGCGGTGGAACATCGGCCCCCTTTGCGTTGACATCGACCGGCTTCACCACGATGACGGCTGCGGAGCAGGCCGATTTCGGCAATGCGGCCACCTATGCCTATTTGCTCGGGGACAAAAGCGCAGAAGAGCGAAAAGGCGGGAAATTCCGTAATCGCGGCAGTACGGCCGCTGCCGATTATGGGTCGGTGCTGGGTGATATTGTGAATTCTGACCCGCAGATCATTTCGAAGAAAGATTTGGACTATGCCGCTAGTGATGCCACTTACGCCGCGTTTTTAACGTCCATTGACTTTGAAACTCTGGCGGTCGGAACCAACAACGGCTTTTTTCACATCTTGGATGCCGAGCCGGATGCAACGGGCGGCGGCGAGCTGCTGGGGTTCATGCCGCAGGCGGCGCGAACCAACATCAAGGACCTGGCGGCCCCCGGTTATTTGCACCGAAACTTCGTTGATGGTGCGATGGCGGTTGGACACGCCAAAATTACCGTACCGGGCGATGCCATCACCAATTGGCGCACTGTGGTGGTCGCTGCCGGTGGCGCCGGCGCCCAAACAGTATTTGCCATCAATGCCAGTTCCAAAACATTCACGGCCAACAGCATTTTGTGGGAAATCAACCAGTCTTCCTCAGGTGTCGGAACCACATTGGGCAACATCATGGGTCGGCCGGGTATTGGCAAGCTGACGAATGGCACCTGGGTCGCGATTTTTGGTAATGGCTACAACAGCGCCGCCGGTACTGCAAATCTTTACGTTGTGCGCTTAAGCGATGGCGTCATTTTGCGAGTCATCCCAACCAATGTGTCCATTACAGGCAATGGCTTGGGATCGACTGAACTGGTACGTAAAACATCGGGCAACCGGGACACCATTGATTATGTCTACGGTGCTGATTACAAAGGCAATATCTGGCGGTTTGATCCCAACGTGAGCACTGCAGGGGCCTTGATTTACACCACCCCGACGGGCCGGCCCATTACGGCCGAGATCAAGGTGGGCGCAGCCCCTACACACGCCAATACACTCGGCGGCAAGATGATTTATTTCGGAACGGGCAGCTATTTGAGTGCTGCAGATCCTGCCAACACCGCGGTCCAGGCGCTGTATGGGGTGTATGACAACCTGCTTCATGGGCTGAATACCACGCCGTTTGTCACCGAAGCCAGCTTGTCTTCGATGAGCCTTATTGTGCCTGCGCCTGTAGGTGGAGTCGCCAGCGATGTTCGCACCACATCGGCCGCCACAGCGCCTGATTGGTTCACTGTCTCCGGCAAAAAAGGTTGGAGTGTCCCGTTGACAGGCACCAATGTCGCAGCGGGAGAGCGGGTGATAGCGCCGCCGGCACGTTACACCGTGTCAGGTGTGGTAGATGCATTCTTGTTCACATCTATCGTGCCGAGTACCGATGATTGTGAGGCCGGTTTGGACGCCTGGATCACGGGTATTGATGCCTTGACCGGTGGTTACAGGAAAGTTTTTAGCGGGCTTGATGCTAACTCGGTACGAATTCGCGGCGGCTCTCCGCGCGGGGTCTTCGTGTTGCAGGACAGCGGACCGCCAGCTTTGTATATCAGTCAGACCATATT
The DNA here is from genome assembly GCA_031409395.1 of Polaromonas sp. Taxonomy (GTDB): domain Bacteria; phylum Pseudomonadota; class Gammaproteobacteria; order Burkholderiales; family Burkholderiaceae_C; genus Polaromonas. The sequence goes on along the minus strand of JANNXF010000308.1, from coordinate 952 downwards.
TAACAATACGATCTCTACAACTTCGTATACAACGAGCTCGGGTGGGCAGCAGAATGTTTGCATCAACGGTGTATGTGGAAAAACGCAAGTCATCAAGGTGGATCTCGCTGGCCCCCCACCCACGCCCCCTTGCACCGGCAGTTGCCCCACTACTCTTCCTCCTGGCAGTGCCCTTGGGACCCGGCAAATATGGCGCCAGCTTAAATGAGCATGGTTTGTGGTGTTATATACAGTCCAAGTTTGGCGAAAGGAATACAAATTGAGATCAAGCAAGCAATCTCGCGGCTTCACACTGATTGAGCTGATGATCGTTGTAGCAATTATTGGCATTCTGGCTGTAATTGCACTTCCGGCTTACACGACCTATATTCAGCGTGGTCACCGGGCCAGTGCAAAAACTGTGTTGCTTGAAGCGTCGCAGTTCATGGAGCGTCACCGTTCCAGCAACTTCACGTATGCGTCGGTGGTCTTGCCGACAAGGCTTCAGGTGTCGCCTGCAGAAGGGACCCAGCGTTACGGGATTACGCTCGTTTCTAACGCGACATCCTTCACCTTGACCGCAACTCCCAGTGGATGGACAGACAGTGTTTGTGGAAATCTCACACTGACTAACCTGGGTGTCAAGGGGCAAAGCACAGGTGATGCAGCAACTTGTTGGAATCGCTGAGAATTAATTGCCTTACCGCCGCACCTCATCCACCAGCGTCTTGAATTCATCGATGTCTTCAAAACTGCGGTAGACGCTGGCAAAACGCACGTAGGCGACTTTGTCGAGCTTTTTGAGCTCTCGCATGACCAGTTCGCCCTGGCGGTTGGAGGCGACTTCGCGCATTCCGAGGTTGAGCAGCTTTTCTTCAATGCGCTCAATGGCGGAGTCGACCTGCTCCGTGCTGACCGGGCGCTTGCGCAGCGCCAGGTTCATGGAATCCTGAATTTTGGTGCGTTTGTAGTC
>JANNXF010000307.1:0-12182 GCA_031409395.1 Polaromonas sp. | reverse complement strand
AGCGCTGTCGCTGCCGTAGGACGAAAAAGGTGTGGCGGGCAGGGTGGTGACGGCCGTTGCCGGGACGGCGGGCATGCTTTGCACTGCAGGCGATACGGGTGCCGCCTGCCCCGTGACCACGCGGCGCGCGCCATTGAAACGGCTTTGCCAGTAGCTCACGCCCATGCTTTCAACGCGAACTTCGGCACCGGGCTTGGGCGAGTGGATGAACTTGCCGTCACCGATGTAAATGCCGACATGGCTGAACGCGCGGCGCAGGGTGTTGAAAAACACCAGGTCTCCGGGCTGAAGTTCGGTCTTTTCGATTTGCTGGGTGGCCGCAGCTTGCTGCTCGGCCTTGCGCGGCAGCAGCAGGCCCACGCTTTGCTCGTACATTGAACGCACAAAACCGCTGCAGTCAAACCCGGTTTCGGCGCTGTTGCCGCCGCGTTTGTAGGGCACGCCCAGAAACCCCATGGCGTTGACCACCAGCTCGGACGCTTTGGTGCTGACGTTCTGGCGAACCTGGTCAATTTGGGTGAGCAGGCCTTTGTCGGCCAGCAGTTTGTCCATGTCGTCGCCCGAATTGCCCGGTGCTGCGTGCACACCACTGGCCAGCAGCGCAGCAGAGGCAATGAGCAAAACAGGGGCAATCAATCGCATGGCCGTAAGCATACTTGAAGGATTGGCCTTGCGTCAACCTCAAGTTTTTTCTTGAATACGCATGCAAGTCATTGATTGGCATGGATTTAATGACTGCATTAACGTGTTGTTTCGTAACGCTGCCAGGTCAGCGGGGCACAAACCCGGGCCAGGCCATGCCCCGTGCCCGAGGCAAGGCTGGCACGTAATCGCCAGCTGTGCGATCCTTCAGTGGCAAAAAGCGCTGGTGCGCACCAACCCGTTCGTCCCATTGACCCCTGCAACAGCCGGTGGGTCCCGCCAAGGAGTCCATCATGCTTGAAGCTTGTTCCCGTCGGACGCGAAACGCCTGCCGCAGCGCGGCGGGTCGTGGGTGGGGGGGTGTGGCGGCCCTGGGTGCGCTTACGTTGGCGCTTCTTTGCCCGGTTCAGGCCCAGACGCGCTTGCCCGACGTGCGGCCTGACGTGCTGGCATCGGGGCTGCAGAACCCGTGGGCACTGGCCTTTTTACCCGATGGCCGATTTTTGGTCACGGAGCGGGCTGGCCGCCTGCGGGTGGTGGGTGCGGGGGGAACGCTGGGCTCGCCGGTCAGCGGCCTGCCCGACATCGCTGCTGGCGGGCAGGGCGGGCTGCTGGATGTGGTGCTGGACAGCGACTTTGCCGGCAACCGCACGCTGTACTTCTGTTTTTCAGAGCCTGCGTCCTCAGGCAATGCCAACAGCACGGCCCTGGCGCGCGCCACCCTGAGCCTTGATGCCGCACGGCTGGAAAACGTCCAGGTTATTTTCAGCCAGAAGCCCAAGCTGGCCAGTTCCGCCCACTTTGGCTGCCGCATTGTCGAAAGCCGGTCGCCGGGGCCCAACGGGCAAGCAGACGGCAAGCTGTTTTTAACGCTGGGCGATCGATTTAGCCGAAAGGACGACGCGCAAACACTGGGCAACCACCACGGCAAGCTGATCCGCATCAACAAAGACGGTTCGGTGCCACCAGACAACCCCTTTGTCGGCAAGGCGGGCGCGCTGCCTGAAATCTGGAGCTACGGCCACCGCAACCCGCAGGGCGCCACCCTGTCGCCCGACGGCGTGTTGTGGATGCACGAACACGGCCCGCAGGGCGGTGACGAAATCAACCTGCCCAAAGCCGGTGCCAACTTTGGCTGGCCGGTGGTTACCTATGGCGAAAACTATGGCGGCGGCAAGATCGGTGAGGGACTGACCGCCAAAGCCGGGATGGCGCAGCCCCTGCATTACTGGCTGCCGTCCATCGCGCCTTCTGGCATGGCTTTTTTGACCAGCGAACGCTACGACAAGCCGGGCCGGGTCTGGCGCGGCAACCTGTTTGTCGGCTCGCTCAAGTTTGCCTACCTGGACCGGATAGAGCTGTCGGCGCCTTTTGGGCGCGATGCGGCGGGCAGTGCGGGCCGTACGGGCAATACAGGGGTAAAGGTACTGGGCGAAAGCCGGCTGATCGAAGAAGTCGGTGAGCGCATTCGTGATGTGCGGCAGGGCCCGGACGGTCTGCTGTATGTGCTGACCGACAGCGCCAATGGCAAGCTGATCCGCTTGCTGCCCCAGTAAGGCGCTGCGGGTTTGGCGCCGTTGGCTTGAGCATTTTAGGTCTTTTGCCCAATAGATACGGGCGCAGACAGCTATTATTTCTATAGCAAACTGCCCTCTGTGCATCTGGTGGCAACGCACGCAAGGCCCCAAACTCTGGCAGTCGCCAAGCCCGGCCCCGCGTGAACCCGGCCTCGGCATCGCAGGCCGGTCTCCTACAGGCCGCGCCTGAGCTGGCCGCTATCATGCCCCCATGGCCTCCGTCGATTCATTGCAAAACCGGCTCAGGCAAACCGGCCTGTCTGCCCACCAATGGCTGACTGAATGGTGGCGTCTGGTGCACCTGGGCGCCGTCATCATGGTGCTGGCACTTTCGCCCTCGAGCTACAGCCGCGACAACCAGCGGCTGCTGACGCACCGCATTTACCTCAATACCGCGCCGATTCTTTTGTGGTTTACCGTGCTCTGCGCGCTGGTCACTGTGGTGATCACCCGCATTGTGGTGGTCACCGCGCAGAGTTATGGCCTGTCGCAGTTTGCGCTGCAGGTGGTGATCCGGGTGCTGGTGCTGGAGCTGATTCCCCTGACGGTGGCGCTGTTTGTAGCGCTGCGCTGCACCATTCCCGATGGGGCCGAGCTGACGGCCATGCAGGCCAGCGGCGAGCTGGACGAGATGCGCCGACAGGGGCTGGAGCCGGTCCGGCGCGAGGTCTTGCCGCGTGTGGTGGCCGGCATGTTTTCAGGCGTGACCCTGGCGGCGCTGAGCAGCGTGGTGGCGCTGGTGGTGGCGTATGCCGCCGTCTATGGTTTTACCGTGTCTGGCGTGGCGGCCTACACCCGGCTTTTTGGCCAGGTCTTCACACCCGCCGTGACGCTTATTTTTGTGCTGAAAACCCTGCTTTTTTGCCTGGCGGTGTCGCTGATTCCCATGGCCTCGGCGCTTTACGGCATGGGCGATGCCGGGGTACGCACCAGCGCCGAGATGCGCGGCCTGGTCCGCATGTTTGCGGTGATTTTGCTGATTGAAATGGCCTCTTTGGTGGGCAATTATTATTAAGCACGCAATGCCTGTTCAACACCTGACCCCATGAGCGCCTTTAACGATTCAAATCCCCCGCCCAACCCGTCGCCTGCCTCCGGGCCGGCCGCAGGTGATCCGCTGCAGCCCGCTTTGTCTGGCGTGCCCAGCGCCTCCAGCCCGGCAGAGGTGGCCCGCCTTGAGTTCAAGGCCCGCTTGCTGATCGCCTTCATGCTGCTGCTGGTGTGCGGCTCGGCCGTGTTTGTGCTGTACGCCCGGGGCGCGTTTGAGTCCACCCAGCAACTGGTGCTGGTGGCAGAAGACTCAGAGGGTGTGGTGGTGGGCATGAACCTGACGTTTTCCGGCTTCCCGATTGGCCGGGTGCGGCGCACTGAACTGGCCGACGACGGCAAGGTGCGCATCCTGATCGACGTGGCCCGCAAAGACGCCCACCGGCTGCGCACCAGCAGCGTGTTCACCCTGGTGCGCGGCCTGGTGGGCGGAACCAATCTGCGGGCCTACACCGGCTTGCTTGATGACCCGCCGCTGCCTGACGGCGCGGTACGCACTGTGCTGCAGGGCGACGCCAACGCCGAAATCACCAAGGTCATTGCGGCCACCAAAGACCTGATTGAAAACCTCGGCACGCTGACCGGCAGCAGCGGCGCGGTGGGTGCCAGCATGGCCAACCTGCAGACGCTGACCGACCGCCTCAATGGCCCGGGCGGCGCACTCACCGTGCTGCTCGGCAGCGAGGCAGAGGCCAAAAAGTTTTCAGCCGCACTGGACCGCAGCAACGCCTTGCTGGCCAGGCTGGACAGCCTGGCCGCCAAGACCGACACCCAGGTCTTTGGCGACAAGGGGGTGTTGCCCGAAACCCGCGCCGCCGTGGTTCAGCTCAACGCCATGCTGGGCGAGGCACGCACCAGCCTGAAGAAGGTTGACGGCATTTTGATAGACGCGCAGGCGGTGAGCGCCAACGCCAAAGACGCCAGCGCCGACCTGGGCGCGCTGCGCGCCGAGGTCGAAACCAGCTTGCGCAAGGTGGAAGGTCTGATCAATGCGATCAGCCGGAAATGGCCTTTTGCCAAAGACGCCCGCGATGCGGAGATCAAGCTGCCATGACCACCTGCATCTTCGCAAGGGCTTGTGCGCTGCTGCTGGCTGCTGCCGCGCTGGGCGCCTGCAGCAGCGGCCCTCAGGCAGCCGACTGGCAGCTTGAAGCCCAAAGCGCCATGGCCCGGTCTGTGGCCGCCCACATGGAAGGCAATGTCCGCGTGGAGCAGGCCGAGTTGGCGCGTGCACGCAGCCAGCTGGCCCGCACAGGCCGCGCTGACCTGCTGGCCAATGCCGAGCTGCTGCACTGTGCCACCCGCGTGGCCAGCGCCGTGTTTGAGCCCTGTGCCGGCTTTGAGCCGCTGCGGCAAGACGCCACACCCGCGCAGCGCGCTTATGCCGATTTTCTGCGCGGCAAGGCATCGGGCTTGTCGCCACAAGACATGGCGCTGCTGCCGGCGCCGCAACGTGCCACCGCGCAGGGCGATGCGGGTGCTGTGAAGGCCATGGCCGAGCCGCTGTCGCAACTGGTCGCGGCCGGGGTGCTGCTGCAAACCGGCCGCGCCAGCCCGGCGGTGGTGGCCCAGGCGGTCGATACCGCGTCCAGCCAGGGCTGGCGCCGCCCGCTGCTGGCCTGGCTGGGCGTGCAGGCCAGCCTGGCAGAGCAGGGCGGTGACACGGAAGAGGCCGCCCGGCTGCGCCGACGCATGGCCTTGACCGACGGGGTGAAAGCCCCGGGCGGCAGCGCACCTCTTGCGCCTCTATCGCCCTCTTCGCCGCCAGCACCGCTGCAAGGCAAGGGCCTGCCATGAGCTACCGCCTGAAGCTTTACGCCTTCGAGGACGCATCGCCCCAAGAACTGGCGGCGGCCGAGCAGCGTTTCAGGCGCGCGCTGGACACCACGCTAGGTGACGCCAGCCTGGTGGCACCGGTCTATGCGGCCTATCTGAAAATTGTGGCGGTTTATGGCGAGGCACCGTCCGAAGACGCGCTAAGCCCCGAGGAGCTGGAAATTTTCACGCAGTGGCAAGCCGCAGAGTCGGCCGGTCTGACCGCCGCCCTGGGCACCTATCGGCACATGGGCGAGGCGCAGTTCGAGATTCGCGCCTGAGATGATGGGGCGGTTGATTCGCTATAAAAATAATAGCTGCTTGCGCACGTGTTGATTGGGCGAAACCCGTTTTTTGCTTGAGAGTTTCTGGCGACAACCCTTAAAACAGGCTGATCTGCGGATGCCCCGCATCGGTCGGCCTGCTTCTGCGGGCCGGCTCCAGGGCATCAAGCAACTGCAGCAACCCGGCCAGGGCGGCCTCAGGCCCGTCCAGCTGGGCGCGCACCATGGCCCCGTCTGCGGCCAGCGCGGCGGCCAAGGCTTTGGCGGCGATGGCCTGCGGCCCCTGGCCCAGGGCCAGCAGTTCGGCGATGACCTGCTGCATCTCGTCCTTGTGGCCTTGTGCAATTGCCATCACGCCGGGCTGGGTGCCGCCCACTTCGGCCACGGCATTGATGAACGCACAGCCCCTGAACAACGGCTGGCCAAACCATTCAGACAGCGCTGCATGCAGCGGCAACAGCCCACCGCCGGCCACCGCGCCGTGGCGGCCCAGCGCGTCCACAAACCACGCCATCCAGCGCTGGTGGCGGTCTTCCAGAAACGTCCGGATCAGCTCATCCTTGCTGGGGAAATGCCGGTAAAAAGTCAGTTTGGCCACCCCTGATTCGGCAATGATGCGGTCTATGCCGGTGGCGCGCAGGCCGTCCTGGTAGAACAAAGCGTGGGCGGTTTTCAGAATGCGCTCCCGCGCCGGCAGGGCGGCGGTGGGGCTTGAGGCGTCTGGCGAGGCAATCATCGAGTAATTGTAGACAGATCTGTCTACGTTGGATAGAATTTGATAAAGTAGACAAGTCTGTCTACAAAGGAGTGCGCCATGGAATCAAGACCCCCTCTGCCGCCGTTCACCCTGGCGACGGCTGTGCAAAAGGTACGCGCTGCCGAAGACGGCTGGAACGCCCGCGACCCGCAGCGCGTGTCGATGGCTTACACCGTGCAAAGCCGGTGGCGCAACCGCGACGAGTTTGTCACCGGCCGCGACGAAATTGTGGGCCTGCTGTCGCGCAAATGGGCCCGTGAACTGGACTACCGGCTGATGAAAGAGTTGTGGGCGTTTGCAGGCAACCGCATTGCCGTGCGCTTTGCCTACGAATGGCATGACGACACGGGCCACTGGTTTCGCTCGTATGGCAACGAAAACTGGGCGTTTGATGCCAACGGACTGATGGCGGTGCGCCACGCCAGCATCAACGACCTGCCCATCAAACCGGAAGACCGCAAGTTTCATTGGCCGCTGGGACGCCGCCCTGACGAGCACCTGGGTCTGAGCGATTTGGGTCTTTGAGCCGGGCTTGAGCGCGGGCCAGCCGACCGCTGGGTGCGGCGGGCTAAAATTCGGCCCCGCCCGCAACCAGAGTGCCCGACCCTTGACTGATTCCTCTTTCTCGCCCGACGATTCCCCTAAAACCCAGGAGCCGCGCCTGTGGTGCGGTGACGGCTGGACCGCCAAAGTCATCAAAAACGAAGACGACGATGGCTGGGCGGTGGCCATGATCAAGGACGGTGAACCCGAGCCTGCGCTGGTCGGGCCATGGACCATGGGGCGTGACAAAAAGAACCCCAAGCCGCTCGATGGCAACGCCTTCAGCACCCTGGTCAAAACCGCGTCAGAGTTTGTGCGCCGGCACGAGCAGCAACTGCATGCCACGCTGCACCAGAGCATCACGGTGAGCGCAAAATCGGCGCGGGTGACCGTGTCGCTCGACATCGTTCCCGATGACGACAACCCGCATGCAGTGCTCAGTGCCCATGATGAAAACAACACGCCGTTGGCGCAGGTGCCTGTGGCGGCGTCTTTCAAGCTGAACCGCAGCAGCGCGATAGCCTGGGTTGAAAACGACTTTGCCAAGCCCGCCGCACGATGAGCCGCGTGACTAGCAGCAGCGCGGCGCGTGCCTGCGGGATTGACTTCGGCACCTCCAACTCGACCGCCGGCTGGTACCGGCCGGGCCATCACGCCCTGTTGCCGCTGGAGGGCGACAAGCCAACGCTGCCCTCGGTGGTATTTTTCCATGCCGATGACGGCCACATCAGCTACGGCCGTGCCGCGCTGGCCGACTACCTGGCGGGGCACGAGGGGCGCCTGATGCGCTCACTCAAAAGCCTGCTGGGCACCGCCATGATTGACGACCACACCGAAGTGGCGGGCCAGGCGCTGCCGTTTCGCGCCTTGCTGGCGCAGTTTATCGGCGAGCTCAAGCGCCGCGCCGAACACGCGGCCGGCCAGACGTTCACCCAGGCGGTGCTGGGCCGGCCCGTCCATTTTGTGGACGACGATGGCGTGGCTGACCAGCGGGCCGAGGACACGCTGCTGGAAATCGCCCAATCGGTGGGCTTGCGCGATGTGGTTTTTCAGTACGAGCCGATCGCCGCCGCCTACGACTACGAGTCGCAGCTGGCGCATGAAGGCCCGCGCGAAGAACTGGTGCTGGTGGTTGACATCGGCGGCGGCACCTCTGACTTCACTCTGATTCGCCTGAGCCGGGAGCGCGCCGCCAGGGCCGACCGCAAGGACGATATTCTGGCCAGCAGCGGCGTGCACATAGGCGGCACCGACTTTGACCGGGCGCTGAGCCTGGCCAGCGTGATGCCCAGCCTGGGCCTGGGCAGCTTGCTCAAAAACGGCCGCGAAATGCCCTCAGCGCCGTATTTCAACCTGGCGACCTGGCACACCATCAACCTGGCCTACAGCAAAAAAGCCGGCACCCAAATCGCCGACATGCACCGCCACGCGGCTCAGCGCCTGCCGCTGGAGCGGCTGCAAAATCTGGTGCGGGAGCGTTCGGGCCACTGGCTGGCCATGCAGGTCGAGGCCGGCAAAATTGCCTTGTCTGATGCGCCGCAGGTTTCTCTGGACCTCGGCCGTATCGCCCCCGGTGAAGCCCTGACGCTGCAGCGTGCCGGGTTTGAGGCCGCCATTGGCGCGCTGGTGGGCAAGGTGCAAGCCTGTGTCTCCGCGCTGCTGACCGACGCCGGTGTGGCAGCGCACGCCGTGGACACCGTGTTTTTCACGGGCGGCTCCAGCGGCGTGCCGCTGCTGCGTGAGCGCATCTCGGCGCTGTTGGGCGATGTGCGGCGCGTCGATGGCGACCGCTTTGGCAGCATTGGCGCCGGTCTGGCGCTGGACGCGCTGCGCAAGTTTGGCTAGGGTGCCGTGCGTGCCCGTCAGCGCAAGTGGCGCAAGCGCGGCGCTGCATGAGAAAATGACCAGACCCCCACTTTATGCGGCAGGAGTACTTCATGAATTTTGCGTCAGACCTTCAGGCGGTTACATCAGGTATTCAACTGGCATTGGCACCGGTGTTTTTGCTCACCGCCGTGTCGGGCATGATTGCCGCCGTGGCGGGTCGCCTTGGCCGTGTCATTGACCGTGCGCGAAACGTTGAAAACCAGCTAGAGTCCGGCAATATCGAAGAGGCCCGTGCCGGCCGGTTATACGATGAATTGCGAGAGTTGCGCCGCCGGGGCTGGCTGGGCAACATTTGCGTGGCCTTGCTGACTTTTTGCGCCATCCTGATCGGCACCACGATTATTTTGCTGTTTCTGGGTGAAACCGCCGAGCTGCAGCTTTTCAAAATCGTCACCGTGTGTTTCTTGCTGGGTGTGGTCTTTTTCCAGCTGGCACTGCTGTGCTTTCTGCTTGAAAGCATGCTGGCCACACGGCTTCTCAGTTTCACGCAGGCCAAAGGCAAGTAGTCGCGTATTTTCAAGGAACGCCATGGTCGGCAACACCCACAGTTCAATGCCTGGCAGGCCATCCCCTGCGGTGCGGGTCTTTGCCGGTGTGGCGGCGCTGTTGGGCTGGGTCGCATTGGGCACGCAGCTTTGGCTGACGGTGGCTACGGTGCTCGGTCAGGGGCGTGGTCTGGCCATGGCGCTGGTGGTTTATCTGGGTTTCTTCACGATTCTGACCAATCTGCTGGCCGCCTGGGTGCTGTCAGCCTGCAGCGTTGGCCCCCGGTTTCCGGGCTACCGGCTGGCGGCTCAACCCGTGGTCATCACGTCGGTGGCGGCCGCCATTACCATCGTCGGCGCGGTCTACTTTCTGATCTTGCGCCACCTGTGGAAGCCCGAGGGCGCACAGTTTCTGGCAGACGCTGCCTTGCACTACCTGCAGCCGGTGCTGATGGTGCTGTTTTGGGCCTGGGTCGTTCCGGCCGGTGCCATCCGCTGGCGTCACGCGCCCTGGCTGTTTGTCTACCCCCTGGCCTACCTGGTGTATGTGTTTGTGCGCGGTGAGATGGTGGGTCTTTACCCTTACGATTTTGTCGATGTGCTCAAGCTCGGTTACCCCGCGGCCTTGCGCAACGCCGCCGGTCTGATGGGGGCGTATGCACTTGTCTCCAGCGTGTTTGTCGGGCTCAAGTCCGTGATGTTTCGCCAATCCTTCCAGAACTGATCCAAAGGAGTTTTCCATGCAACCCATTCTGAGCTTCACAGGCGCTTGTTTGAAAGCATTGGCCTGCCTGCTCGCCTTGTCTGCGGCGCTACCCGCCGCTGCAGCCCCTGCGGCAGTGGCGTCAGACTGCGCCAGCCCTGTCACCCAGGCCGCCATGAACGACTGCGCGTTTCAGGACTTTCTGGTCGCAGGCGAGAGCTACAGCGCCAGCACCAAGGCGCTGGCGGACAAGCTGGGCCCCAAACAGCAGGGCGCCTTGCGCCGCACGCAAAAAGCGTGGCTGGCCTACCGCACCGCGGCCTGTGATTTTGAAAGCAGCGCCCTGCAGGGCGGCAGCGCACAGCCCATGGTCAAGTGGCAATGCGCTGCCCGCATGACCCGCGCCCGCACCGCCGAGCTGACCCGGCTGGCCAATTGCCCCGAGGGTGACCTCAGCTGTCCGCGCTGAGCCGGAAAAGGCCCAGAAGTCGCTATTGATTTAATAGCTGCTTGCGCCCGTGTTGATTGGGCCAGAAGCCGATTTGGCTACCAAGAAGGCCGCCGGGAAGGCCAAGGCTTGCACCGTGGCAAATCCACCATCACCGGCTGGCCGGGCCGGGTCAAGCGTCTGCAACAATCAAGGCCAACCACTTAAGGATGCACCATGCTGCTAGATGCCGATGATTCCCAGCTCGTGCTGGTCGACTACCAGGCCCGCCTGATGCCTGCGATATTTGAAAACGAAATGATCGTGGCCAACGCCTTGCGCCTGGCGCGCATGGCCCGCGCGATGGAGGTCCCGGTCTGGGGTACCGAGCAAAACCCCGACGGCCTGGGCCGCAACATGCCCGACCTGATCGCCGCGATTGAAGCGATGAGCGACGCCGGCGGCGGCAAGACGCTGGCCAAGATGCATTTCAACGCCGTGGAAGACGGCCTGGCCGACTGGCTGCGCCCACCCGTGCGCAAGCCCACGCAAGGCGGCAATGCCCGCAGCCTGCCCAAACACTTGCAAAAACCGGCGGTCCCCGAAGAACCCGAAGGCCGCAACACCATCGTCATCGCCGGCTGCGAGGCGCATGTCTGCCTGATGCAAACCGCGCTGGGCCTGCTGGAAGAAGAATTCGACGTCTGGGTCGTGACCGACGCCTGTAGCTCCCGCAGCGAACGCAACCGCGACGCCGCCTTCGACCGGCTGGCCGGTGCAGGCGCGGAACTGGTGACGACCGAGATGGTGGCGTTTGAATGGCTGCGGACGTCGGAGCATCCGGTGTTTAAAGAGGTGCTTGGGTTGGTGAAGTAGGGCGTTTGCCGTTCCGCCCGAAGCAGTTATTGCTGATTTGTAGCCTGTTGGCTACAATCTCTCATGCTGGAAATCCGGAAAACTGAAATCTATGCCCAGTGGATCGACAGCCTTCGTGATCTTCAGGCTCGTGCCCGTGTCCAGATCAGAATCGAGCGCCTCGCAGCCGGCAACCCAGGTGACGTCAAGGCAGTTGGGGAAGGAGTTTCTGAGCTCCGCATCGATTACGGCCCCGGTTATCGGGTGTACTTTACGAAACGGGGGAGTGAGGTGGTCATTTTGCTGGCGGGTGGTGACAAGACCACCCAATCGGCCGACATCAAAACCGCCTTGCGTCTTTCAAGCAATTTGTAGGAGCGCATGATGACAAAAACGACAACCACTCGCTACGACGTCGCAGAGCATTTGCGCACCCCAGAGGAAATGGCGGCCTATCTGGAAGCCTGTCTGGAAGAGGCGAATGGTGACGCAATGTTTATCGCTAAAGCATTGGGCGATATTGCGCGTGCAAAAGGTATGACGCAGGTTGCACGCGATGCCGGTCTTTCACGCGAGAGCCTTTACAAAGCGCTCTCGGGTGACAGGGCTCCGAGCTTCGACACCATTTTGAAAGTGGTTGCCGCACTAGGTTTGAAACTGCACGCTGAAGCAGTCCATAGCTGACCATGCGCCCCATACTCTGCGTCGATAGCAACCGCGACGCCGCCTTCGACCGGCTGGCCGGTGCAGGCGCGGAACTGGTGACGACCGAGATGGTGGCGTTTGAATGGCTGCGGACGTCGGAGCATCCGGTGTTTAAAGAGGTGCTGGGGTTGGTGAAGTAGGAATTAATTGGAATCTGACCCCGAATACTCCGGCCTCGTTGGCCGCCTACAAGTCTTTTTGAAGAGGAAAAAAATTGTGAAGAGTAGCAGGAGACTCACCGAGATCCATATAGAACAGGCCCGGTCGCGCGCACTACGTCTAGTCGCATTCACGGGGTCTGTTTTCCCTGGGGAGTGGAGCCACAGCTGGAATGAAGTCATCATTCCAGACTTGCTTGAGTTCGGCTTCCACGCCAGAAAAGTGAACGAGTTCTGTGGCCTCATGGATGAAAGCTTTCCTTCGATAAACAAGAAGATCGTGAAAATTTCAGAAGG
>JANNXF010000306.1:0-2512 GCA_031409395.1 Polaromonas sp. | reverse complement strand
CGCTTCAGCCAGAGCCGGGCGATTGCGCTCGACATGGAAAGCGCCACCATTGCCGCCAACGGCTTTCGCTTCCGGGTGCCCTACGGCACGCTGCTGTGCGTGAGCGACAAGCCGCTGCACGGCGAGATCAAGCTGCCCGGCATGGCCAACCACTTTTACCGCGAGCGCGTCGACCAGCATTTACGCATCGGCATGCGCGCCATCGAGCTGCTGCGGGCTGAAGGCATCAGCCAGCTGCACAGCCGCAAACTGCGCAGTTTTTCAGAAGTGGCGTTCCAGTAATTTGGTGGGTGTCTTTCCTGCCATGTCAGTCAGCTGCTGACGTTGGCTCAAGCCACGCGCGGCTGCACCAGCGCCGCCGCCTTCTTCGCATTCACCCGCGCCACTTCCACATCGGCATCAAACGCCAGCGCCACGCCCATGCGGCGCTTGACAAAGCTCTCGGGCTTGCCGAACAGGCGAATGTCGGTGTTGGGCACCCGCAGGGCTTCGGCCACGCCGTCAAAGACAATGCCTTTGGCGTCCACGCCGCCGTAAATCACGGCGCTGGCACCGGGCGTGCGCAGCGCGGTGTTGACGGGCAAACCCAGAATCGCGCGGGCATGGATTTCAAACTGGGTCTGCACCTGGGTGCACATGGTCACCATGCCGGTGTCGTGCGGGCGCGGGCTGACCTCACTGAACCAGACGTCGTCGCCCTTGACAAACAGCTCCACGCCAAACAGCCCCAGGCCGGAGGCCTGGCCGTCCAGCCCGACGCCAAGGTTGTCGGTGACAGCTTTGGCGATGTCGCGGCTGCGCTGCAGCGCGGCGGGGCGCATGGGGTGCGGTTGCCAGCTTTCCACATAGTCGCCACTGACCTGGATGTGGCCAATCGGGTCGCAAAAATGGGTTTCAACCTGGCCGTCTGCGCCCAGGGCGCGCACCGTGAGCTGGGTGATCTCGTAGTCAAAGTCAATAAAGCCTTCCACAATCACCCGGCCATGGCTCACGCGGCCACCGGCCATGGCGTAGTTCCAGGCGGTTTTCACATCGGCCGGCCCGGCCAGCTTGCTCTGGCCCTTGCCCGACGAGCTCATCACCGGTTTGACGATGCAGGGGTAGCCAATCTGGCGGTCAATGGCGGCTTGCAGTTCTTCGAGGGAGTCGCAAAACACATAGGGACTGGTCGGCAGCCCCAGGGTTTCAGCGGCCAGGCGGCGAATGCCTTCGCGGTCCATGGTCAGGCGGGCGGCGCGCGCGGTGGGAATCACCCGCACCGTACCCGCAGCCTCCAGCTCTTCCAGCATGGCAGTCGCTATCGCTTCAATTTCAGGCACGACCAGTTGCGGGCGTTCTTTTTCTATCAGCGCCTTGAGCTGCGCCGGGTCACTCATGGTGATGGTGCGGGCGTGGTGCGCCACCTGCTGGCCGGGCGCGTTGTCGTAGCGGTCGGTGGCGATTGTTTCCACGCCCAGGCGTTGCAGCGCAATCAGCACCTCTTTGCCCAGCTCGCCCGAGCCGAGCAGCATGACTTTGGTTGCATGGGGAGACAAGGGCGTGCCAAAAGTGGTCATATGCGGTTGAAAATAAAAAGGGGATGATGAGACGGCCCCTGCATTGCCGTGCGGGGTCTGGTGACTTTACTTCACACCAGGGGCGCTGTGGCGGCCAAACCCCCTGGCAAGAGCTGTGTTGAGCGGCGGCAAGTCACGCCTTCACCGTCTTTAGATGATAATTATTCTCAATTAACTTGCCGCCAACCCCCTTCCAACCCTCTCTCCCGAAAGCACCCCATGCCAGACACCCCCGCCGCCAGCAGCCCACCCCGCAAACGCCGGCCGCCGCGCCGGGTCAGCGTCAGCCGTGTGCAAGTCCTCAGCCCGGCGATGCGCCGCATCACCTTGGCCGGTGACGAGCTGCTGGGCTTTGAAGTCACTGACCCGGCCAGCTACCTGAAGCTGATTTTTCCGGAGCCTGGGCAAACCGAGCCCGACAGGCCGCTGCCCGACGGCCCCCGGCCTACCGCCATGCGCACCTACACGCCGTTGGCCGTGCGGCCCGAGCAGCTGGAAGTCGATGTGGATTTTGTGCTGCATGGCGAGGGGCCTGCCTCGACCTGGGCGGCGCAGGCGCAGCCGGGGCAGGTGCTGTATTTGATGGGCCCCGGCCCGGGCTACACGCTGCCGCCAGAGGCAAGCGCCCACCTGCTGATTGGCGACGACAGCGCCCTGCCCGCCTTTGAAACCATTCTGGCCAGCCTGCCCGCCGACACCAGCGTCAGGGTGCTGATGGAAGTGGCAGATGCCGCCGAGGCGCGCCCGCTGCTCAGCCCGGCCCCACTGGCAGTGCAGTGGGTGGCGCGTGGGCCCGACAACACCCGTGCCGGCCAGGCGCTGGAAGCCGCCCTGCGCGGGGCCGGCGCCCCGGCCGCCGGTGTCCGCATTTACCTGGCCTGCGAGGCCGCCGCCATGCGCCGCATTCGCCAGTTGCTGGTTGACGAGCTGGGCGTGCCCCGCAGCCAGATTGTCGG
>JANNXF010000305.1:0-3325 GCA_031409395.1 Polaromonas sp. | reverse complement strand
GCGACCCTGGACGCCGGCAAGATTGCCAGCTTTAACGTTCAGTACGCTGGTGGCCCGATTGCCGCCGCACTGGCTTACCAGACGCAAGAAGCCAACGGTACCGTGCAAAGCACCAAGTTCACCCAGCTCAACGGTTCGTATGACTTTGGTGTGGCCAAGTTGCTGGCTGCTTACGGCAATGTGAAAGACATCGGCACGCTGGGTGACAAAACCGACGAATACCAGATTGGTGTTGACGTGCCTTTGGGCGGCGCTCTCACCGTGTCCGGTGGTTTCGCAACCTCCAAGCTCAAAGTGGCTGGCGGCGAAATCAAGAGCGACGGTTTCGGTCTGGCTGCCAAGTACGAACTGTCCAAGCGCACCTTCCTGTACACCGGCCTGCAGTTGGCCAAGCAGGAAACCTCTGGCACGGCGGGTGTTGCTGGCGAAGTCAAGAAAGACACTTTCGCAGCTGGCGTTCAGCACAAGTTCTAAACCAGCTCTGGCCTGAGGCCAGACAGTTGGTTTGAACCCAAAGCCGCTTCCTGGGAGACCAGTTAGCGGCTTTTTTGCGTCTTTCGCAGCAAAAATGAAGCCGTAAACATTACATAGCGCTGTAAAACAGCCAAGGCGGGGCGACAAAATTAAGCCATGTTGTTCCAATCCAACGAATTCTTGTGCGTGTGGCTTGAGCGCAACGCATGCGTGCTTTTTTTGGGGCGTTTCTTTGCGGATTAAGTCGCAGTCTGGTGCAATAGACCCAACTTCCCGAAAGGGGGTTGGCCCGGGTCTCTGGGAGAGCTGCAAAAAGCATCAGTTTCAAGCAGCCCCCTTGCCGGAGCCCTATGTTTAACCTTGGAGAAATTTTCAATGAAAAAGACCCTTATCGCTTTGGCCGCACTCGGCGCAATGGCTGGTGCAGCAAACGCTCAATCTACCGTCACCCTGTACGGTCTGCTCGACGCTAACGTCGGCGGCTTTAAAGAAAACAAGTCCCAGACCGTTGCTGGCGTTACTTCCCTCCAGTCTGTGACCCAGACCAAGATTGACTCTGGCGGCCTGAATGGTTCACGCTGGGGCATGCGCGTTAAAGAAGACATCGGCGGCGGCATGGCCATCGTGGGTAACCTCGAAAGCGGCTTTGACATCTCCAATGGCACCTCGTCACAAGGTAGCCGTCTGTTTGGCCGTCGCGCCAACGTGGGCGTTGCTGCTGGTTTCGGTACCGTCGTGATTGGTCGTAACACCAGCTCGTACGACGACGTGTCCGCTGACCACGCCATGATGGGCCAGACGATTTTTGATCCGTCCAACACCAACAACGGCACCAACGGCGCCGTACTCGCCACAGCGGCTGCAACTCCTACGGCAGCCAATCTGGTTGCCGCCGGTGCCGATTTCCTGAATCGCAACACCACCTGGGTTGGCTACGCCAGCCGTTTTGACAACAGCATCAAGTACTCCAGCCCAGTGTTCAGCGGCTTCAGCGGTGGCTTCATGTACGCTACCGGCGAAAACAAGACCGCTACTGTCAGCGCCAGCGACACCGTGTCGGCTAACCTGAAGTACGCCAACGGCCCATTGCTGGTTTCTGGTGGTTACCAGAACGAAGGCTTTGCCCGTACCGCTGCTGCCAAGCCATCCCTGGAAAACGCCCTGTTGAGCGTTGCCTATGACTTCGGCATGGCCAAAGTCGGTGCAGGTTTCAACCGTGCCAAGTACAAGGAAATCTCTGCTACTGGCGCCGATGTGCCGAGCCAGGACGAGTGGAACCTGAGCGTTGCAGTGCCTTTCGGCGCTACGACCCTGAGCGCTGGTTATGCCCGCTCTAAAGGTGACGCACTGGGCCAGAGCTCCGGCTTCGGTGTCCAGGCTCTGTACGCTCTGAGCAAGCGCACGACCCTGTACGCAGGTGCCCTGAGCACCGAGGCGTATGACCTGCTGGAAGCCCGCGTTAAAGCCGCAGCACCTACCAGCGACATCGGCAAGATCCAGACCTACGCTGTTGGCATGCGCCACACGTTCTAATCTGAAGCTGGCTTGACGCCAGCTTTTGATCAGATTTAAAAGCCGTTTCGGGGAAACCCGGAGCGGCTTTTTTCATGAGAGAGTCTGTATTGCGCCTTCCCCCGCCGGGAGAGGAGATTTGAATCTGTCTGATTTGAAGATGCCCATGCCTGATTTTTTTTCACTGAAACGATTGCAGCTGTGCCTGGTCTTGGGCCTTGCCGGTGTGTTGGCCGCTTGCGCCAACCTTCAACCCGCTGAATCGACCGAGCCCGCTCCACCCGCCGCCAAGCCAGACATCCATTGGGTGGCGGCTTCGTCGTTGGGGGGCAGTTCTGCCAAGTGGCAGCACAGAATTTTTCCAGGCAAGAAATCAACAGCCTACGGCGCCATGCGGCTCGATGGCCGCAGTGTGATTCAAAGCGATGCAAGCAGTGCGGCGAGCCTGTTGCGGCAAACCTTGCGCGTGGAGCCTGCGGCGCTGGGCAAGCTGGGTTTTTCCTGGAAGGTTCCAGCATTGATTGACGGTGCTGACCTGCGTGAGCGCGACTTTGATGACTCGCCGGTGCGCGTGGTGCTGGCCTTTGAGGGCGATCGCTCAAAGTTTTCTGCCAAAAATGCCATGCTGTCCGAACTGGTGCAGCTGATGACGGGCGAACCATTGCCTTACGCCACCCTCATGTATGTGTGGGGCAATCACAGCGAGCCCGGCAGTGTGGTCATCAGTTCACGCACGGACCGTATCCGCAAAGTGGTGATCGAGTCTGGCCCCCAGCAGCTCAATCGCTGGCTTGACTACGAGCGGGATATTCGCGCCGACTATGAAAAAGCCTTTGGTGAAGCGCCCGGTGCGTTGCTCAGCATCGGCATCATGACGGACAGCGACAACACCCGGCAACAGACCCGCGCCTGGTATGGGCCAGTGAGTTTGATGGCGCGCCCTGTGGCGGGTGAGTAAAGATTTCTGTACAACTCCTCCCCCCAGCGGGGGAAGGTGGGGATGGGGGCTGCCCGCCATGAGCGCCGTCGTTGATTGCGCCTCACGCCGCGCTACACTGAAATGATATTGGCCTGAATGATTGATGAATCCGATGACTCAGATGGCAACCATTCCCAACTCACTGCTGCGCGCCAGTGGCCGTGCCTTTGCCCAGATTGCCCAGTTTCACCCTGAACTGACGGCTTTTCGCCGTGATTTGCACGCCCACCCCGAGCTGGGTTTTGAAGAGGTCTACACCTCGGGCCGGGTGGCCCAGGCGCTCAGGCTGTGCGGGGTGGATGAAGTGCATACCGGCATTGGCAAGACCGGCATTGTGGCGGTGATCAAGGGGCGCAAGCC
>JANNXF010000304.1:0-3667 GCA_031409395.1 Polaromonas sp. | reverse complement strand
CGTGGCGCTGATGACCTCTGCAGGCAGCGCCCCGCGCTTTTCAAGCGCGTCAAAGTAGGTCAGCCCGCCGCGAATCTTGAAGGCGCCCACCGGCGTGTGGTTCTCGTGCTTGATCCAGCAGTCGGTGCCCAGGCGCTGGCTACTCAGGCCCCAGCGGTACTGCGGCGTGGCCTGAAACGCGCGGTAAACCACGCGGGCGGCGGCTTCAATGTCGTGCAGAGCCGGCAAACCGTGGGGGGCTTGGTCAGGCATTCAGACACCCCCTGATTCAAGCACCACCCGGCCGCGCGGCGTCTGCAGTGAGGCGCGCAACTGGGGCGCGCCCTGAACGACACGGACGGACGCCAGGCCCATGGCGTCATAGGCGGCACGCAGGCCGCTGGGGTCAGGCTGGCTGGCCTGCAGCGACAGCAGGCTCAGCCCCGAGGCCGCCATGCCCTGCGTGGGGTGCGCCGTGTGGGCGGTATCGCCCCATTCAATCAGCGTGGGCAGCGTGCCGTTGAAGAGCCGCTGGCCGTCGCTGCGCACGGTGATTTTCCATTGCAGCAGGCCTTGCGGCGTCATGCGCGAGGCCTCAAGCACCTCGCCACGGTCAATGCCCAGACCGGCCAGCGCCTGCACTGCCGCGCCGGCGTGCGGCGTGCTGGCAACAAAATGCACCAGCTGCGGCCCGCTGGCCTGCAAATGCTGCTGCAGCGCCTCGTCATCCAGGTCAAACCAGCGTTTTGCCCAATCAGGACGGGCGCTGGCAGCTACTGAATCAATAGCACCTCGAATGGCGATGATCTCCAGGTAAGTCTGCGGAAATGCCGGTGAGGCGAGCGTGAGCAGGCGGTTGTGCGTGCCCATCAGCGGGTGCTCGCCACCGGGGCCAGGGCTGATGCCCAGCGTGCTTTCGCACCAGGCAACCCCCTCGGCCAGACTGGCAGCGGCAACCACGAGGTGATCGACTTGCGCGGGCATGGGCTACAGGGCAACGTTGCCGTCGATGCAGGTGACCGATTCACCGCCGACCCAGACCTGGCCAGACGCATCACGCAGCAAGGCAATCACCCCGGCGCGGCCCAGGCAAACCCCTTGCGAGGCCTGGTAGCGCTCGGGCGCGTGGCCTTCGGCCATCAGCCACTGCGCCAGGCTGGCGTTGAGGCTGCCGGTCACCGGGTCTTCGTTGATGCCGATGGACGCCGCAAAAGCCCGTACTTCCATGTCGGGGTGGGTGTCCACATGGGGTGCGCTCCGCGCAAGATCCGGCGAAAAAGCCTGCGCTTCGCGGTTGGCACGCGCTATCAGTGGCGGGGCTGACTCCCTGGCGTAAAGACCCGCCACGCCCACCTTGACCTCCAGCTTGTCGAGCTGGGCGTGGTCAGGCGTGAGCTGCAGCACCGTCTCGGGGCTGTCCAGCAGCAGGCCCAGCCAGACCGGGCCGTTGTCGAGCAGTTGCGCCGCCAGGATTTGCGGCGCTTTCAGGCCCAGGGCGGCAGCGGCTTGCGCCAGCACCACCGGGCTGGGCGCAGAGCGCTTGAGCGGCGGCGCGGCAAAGGCCAGCCGGGTGCCTTCGCGGCGTAGCCTGACCAGGCCCTGCGCGCATTCCTGCACGATGAATTCGCGGCTTTTGGGCTGGCCACCGGCCTGCAGCCAGCTGTGGCAACTGCCCAGCGTGGGGTGGCCGGCAAAGGGCAGCTCGCCACCGGGGGTGAAGATACGCACGCGGTAATCGGCCGCGGCATCAAGCGGCGGCAGCAAAAACGTGGTTTCCGACAGATTGGTCCACTGCGCAAAGCGCTGCATGGCGGCGTCGTCCAGCCCGCTGCCGTCCAGCACCACGGCCAGCGGGTTGCCAAAATAGGGCGTGGCCGTGAACACATCGACTTGTTTGAAGGGGCGTTGTTGCATGTTTTTCAGGGGGTGAAGGGCCGGTTCAGGCCAGTGGCAGATCCAGTACGCCGTGGGCAGCGGGGCGTGCCCGCAGGGCGGCGTACCAGCGGTCCAGGTGCGGGGTCGGGTTGTTGGCGGGGCGGGGCTGCGGCAGGCCCAGCCAGCGGTGCATTTCGCAGCCCAGGGGAATATCGGCCATGCCAAAGTGTTCGCCGCCGACAAACGGCTGCTGCGCCAGGTGGGCATCGAGCATGGCCAGCAGCGGCTCTGTGGCGGCGACGGACTGGGCAATCAGGTCGGGCTGGCGCTGGTCCGCCGGCGTGCGAATCAGCTGGACGAAGGCATTGCGTCCGGCCGGGTTGAAGGTGGTTTGCTGCCAGTCCATCCATTGCTCGGCGGCAAAACGCTGCGGCAAACTTGTGGGGTAGATCTGGCCCATGGAATGCGCCGACGCGCCGGGCCGCCCCAAGCCAGGCACGGCCCCCTCGGCGGGCAGCGCAGTCCGCGAAGCGACAAGCGTGGGGGCGCCATGTTTGGCGCACAGGTAGCGCACGATGACATTGGACTCCCACAGCAGCGTGCCTTCGTCTTCCAGCAGCGGCACCAGGGCGTTCGGGTTCTTTTGCAGATAGGCGGCGTCTTTCACGATGCCAAACGGGCCACCGGCATCAAGGCGCTGAAAGGCCAGGCCCAGCTCCTGCGCGGCCCAGACAACCTTGCGGACGTTGATGGAACTGATGCGTCCCCAGAGCTGCACCATTCAGGCAACTCCTGCCGTGGTCAGCGCGTGCACGGCATCGGCTGCCGGGGTGTGGGGCGTTGGGCTCTGCATGGCGCGAATCGCCGCCGCCAGTGCGGCAATGCCGATGCCGATCTGTTCGGCGCTGGCCGTGACAAACGACAGCCGCAGGGTGCGCGGGTCGGGCTTGCTGGCATAAAAAGCCCAGCCCGGCACAAACGCCACGTTGCGTTCAACCGCTTTGGGCAGCAAATCAATCGCGTTCATGCCGTCTGGCAAACGCACCCACAGAAACATGCCGCCGGCCGGGGTGTTCCACGTCACGTCGGCAGGCATGTGGCGCGCCATGGCGGTCAGCATGGCGTCGCGCTGCGACTTGTACAGCGCGCGGATGGTCGGCACATGGCGCGCCAGAAAACCGTCCTTCATCACCTCGGCCACCATGCGCTGGTTAAAGCCGGGGCTGTGCAAATCAGCCGCCTGCTTGGCCTGCAGCAGCTTGGGGTAGAGCGATTTGGGCGCCACCATAAAGCCCAGCCGCAAGCCGGGCGCCAGCACCTTGGAAAACGAACCCAGGTAAACGCAGCCTTCGGGGTTGCGCGCTGTCAGCGGCAGCGGCGGCGCTTCGTCAAACCACAGGTCGCCATAGGGGTTGTCTTCCACCAGCGGCAGGCCCAGGCGCGCAGCCTCTGCGCTCAGGGCGGCGCGGCGCGCTTCGCTCATGGTGCGGCCGGTCGGGTTCTGGAAGTTTGGCAACACGTAGAAAAAGCGGGCCCCGACGGCCTTGGCGGCCAGGTCTGCAATGTCAACGCCTTCGTCGTCACTGGCCACCGCCACCACATCAGGTTCCATGGGCGTGAACGCCTGCAGCGCGCCCAGGTAGGTGGGCGTTTCCACCAGCACGCGGCTGCCCGCGTCAATCAGGATCTTGGCGATCAGGTCCAGCCCCTGCTGCGAGCCGGTGGTGATCAGCACCTGGGCCGGGTCTACCTCCCAGGGCAGCATGGCGGCGACCATTTCGCGCAGCGGCGCAAAGCCTTCGCTGGCGGCGTA
>JANNXF010000303.1:0-4539 GCA_031409395.1 Polaromonas sp. | reverse complement strand
AGTTCGGTGAAAGCGCCCATCGACATTCTCGGCCTGTCCAACGGCGCGCGCAGCGGCCTCACGGGCTTTGTGGCGGGGGTGGCGCGCAGCCCTCTGGCGGCGCAGGGCGTCACCATCAACAACCTGCTGCCGGGCGTGTTCGACACCGACCGCATCAAGACCATGATGCAGGCAAGCTCTGAAAAGACCGGGCAGACGGTGGCGGCGCTGGCCGACGCCCGGCGCAAGAGTATTCCAGCCAGGCGTTTCGGCACGCCGCAAGAGTTCGGCGCGATTTGCGCCTTTTTGTGCAGCGTGCACGCGGGCTACATGACCGGCCAGAATGTGCTGGCCGATGGCGGCGCGTACCCCGGCACCTACTGAAGCGCTGGCTGGCATGCGTCTGAGCTATCTGGATTTCGACTACAGCGAAGATGCCGACGGCATAGGCACGCTGGAGGCGGTGGCGTCGACCTGGCCCGCGCAGGTGCCCGCCGTGCAGGCAGAAATTGTTCAGTTGCTCGGCTGGGCGCATGCCGCGTTTGCGGGCCAGCGCGGCCCCGTTGGCGAGGGCGGTGACTGGGACTATGACTTGCAGGGCATGCAGGAATTTACCGCCCCGGTGGCCCTGCACTACGACGAAGTGACGGGCCAGCTGGCCGCCCAGGTGGCCCCGCCCGGTCTGCCCCGGCACACGGTCACGGTGTCCATCAGCGGAACCGCCGCGTTTTGCGCTGCTTTCCGGCAGCAATTTGCGCTGGATTAGCGGGGTCCAGCCCGTTGGCCAGAGCGGCGTGCCGAAACAACGATGCCGCCCACAATCAGCACAAAAGCAAGCGCGTGGTAAAGCTGCGGCAGCTCGCCCAGAAAAGCCGCCGACAGCAGGGCCGCAAACAGCGGCGTGAGGTTGGAGAAAAAACCGGCAATGGCCGGCCCCAGGCGCTGCACGCCCATGCCCCAGCAGCGGTAGGCAATCACCGCAGGGCCCACCGCCACATACACCAGCGCGGCGGCCAGCGGCCAGCCCCAGACGATGTGCGCGTCGGTCAGCGCCCATTCGCTGGCCGCAAACAGGCCTGACCAGCCCAGCCCGAAAACAATCTGCGCCATTAAAAAAGCCGCCCAGTCATTGCGGATGTCCGGCGGCTCTTTGGGTTGCGACAGCAGCCAGCTGTAAAACGCCCAGGCCAGTGTGGCCAGCAGCACATACAGGTCGCCCGGCACCAGCCGCACCCCCGCCAGCAAGGCCCATTGCCCGCGCGACAGCACGACCAGCACACCGGCTATCGACAGCAGGGCGCCCACCACCTGCTGACGTGAAATACGCTGGCCAAAAAACAGCGCACCGACACCCAGCATCCACACCGGCACACTGGCGGCCACCAGCGTGACGTTGAGCGGCGTTGAGGTCTGCAGCGCCAGGTATTGCAGGGCGTTGTAGCAGCCGACCCCCAGCAGGCCCAGCAAGGCAAAGCGTTTCCAGTGCGGCCATATTGGGCTGTTGGCTTGCAGCACCCGGTGGGCCAGCGGCAACAGAATCACAAACGCCAGCGCCCAGCGCAGAAAGTTCAGCGTCATGGGCGGAACCAGCGCATGCACCAGCCGGCCGACCACCGCATTGCCGGCCCACAGCAGCGGAGGGATTGTCAATAGCAGCGCGCCTGCCGGGTTCAGTCTCTGATTCATGCCCGCGACTTTACCAAGGCTCCGCTTGCTGCGCACTGCAGCAGGGTTTGATTCGTGGCACCATCCGATGATTAACGCACCGGTCAACACACCGGTTAACGCACCGGTTGATGCACCCGTAAAACCACGAGGAGATTTTTCATGACCCTGACCCTTTCCAAAGCCGTTCGCATTGACCAGCACGGTGGCCCCGAAGAACTGAAGCTTGTTGACGTGCCGGTGGGTGAGCCGGGCGCGGGCGAGATCCGCATCCGCCACAAGGCCGTTGGCCTGAACTACATTGATGTGTACCAACGCAGCGGCCTTTACACACTGCCCATGCCGCTGCAGCTCGGCATGGAGGCCTCGGGCGTGATCGAGGCGGTTGGCGACGGTGTGACCCACCTCAAGGCCGGCGACCGTGCCGCCTATGCCAGCCAGCCACCGGGCAGCTACTGCGAGCTGCGTGTCATGCCCGCCAAATGTGTCTGCAAGCTGCCCGATGCGATTTCGTTTGAAACCGGTGCCGCCATGATGCTCAAGGGCCTGACCGCGCAATACCTGCTGCGCCGAACGCAACCCCAGGGCGGCCTGAAAGAGGGCGATTTTGTGTTGTTTCATGCGGCGGCGGGCGGCGTTGGCCTGATAGCCTGCCAGTGGGCCAAGGCCATGGGCCTGCAGCTGATTGGCACGGCCGGGAGCGACGAAAAATGCGCGCTGGCCCAACAGCACGGCGCGGCCTTTGCCATCAATTACGCCAAAGAAGACTTTGTCGCCCGCGTCAAGGACATAACCGGTGGCAAGGGCGTGAAAGTGGTTTACGACTCGGTGGGCAAAGACACCTTTGACCGCTCGCTCGACTGCCTGAGCCCCTTCGGCCTGATGGCCAGTTTTGGCAACGCATCGGGCCCGGTGGCGCCGTTTTCACCCGGCATTCTGGGTCCCAAGGGTTCGCTCTATGTGACGCGCCAGACCCTGTTCAGCCACATCACCACGCGGCAATCTACGCAAGAGATGGCTGACGACCTGTTTGCCATGGTCACCAGCGGCCAGGTCAGCATTCGCATTGACCAGCGCTTTGCACTGGCCGATGTGGCCGATGCCCACCGCGCCCTCGAAGCCCGAAAAACCACTGGCTGTACCATCCTGACGCTGTGATGCGCTGTCGCCGGGGGTGAGGCGACAAGCGGGTAAATCTGTGTAAAGCTGCGCGCGGGCTTCAACCTGGCGTGCAGGCCGCGCGTTAGAACGGTTACGAGGAGATCACCATGTCCAAAGCGACCACGGCGGCCAGTGTGCTGGCCGCTGCCCTGACCGGCCTCACCGGTTGCGCGGTGTGGGCACAGACCGACCTTGCGCCGGTCACGGGCGCAGCTGCGGCCTGGCGTGCCAGCTCGCGCCTGGGCTATGCGCCCACCCCAGCGTCTGCGCAGGCGGCCCAGGCGTCGCCGCAAGCCTGGGCGCTGCAGCAAATTGACGCGGCCTACGCGGCCAGCCAGCGCCCGCCAGCGCTTCCCCCTGAAGTAGCGCGCATCAATGCGCCGCTAAACGACATTGCCCGCGACTTTTACGCCGAGCGTGAAGCCCGTAAAACACAGCCCGCGCAACTCGCACCCAACGGGGCCAACCCAAACACCGCCGACCCCAAAACTGCTTTGGCGTCGGCAGGTGGCGAGGCTTTCAGTCGCGACATGGCGCAAAGCGCGGCGGCATGGCGGCTGATGGCCTGCAGCGACCCCAACCTGGAAAACCCCCTGCTGGCCCGCATGACCGAGTTCTGGTTCAACCACCTCAACGTTTTTGTGGGCAAGGGGGCGGTTCGGCCGTTTGTCGGGCATTACGCCGTCAATGTGATTCGCGCCAACGCCCTGGGCCGGTTTGAAGACCTGCTGCTGGCCAGCGCCAAGCACCCGGCCATGCTGCTGTACCTGGACCAGGCGCAAAGCAACAACCGGGGCCTGAATGAAAACTACGCCCGGGAACTGATGGAGCTGCACACCCTGGGGGTGAACAGCGGCTACACACAAAACGATGTGCACGAACTGGCCCGCATTCTCACCGGCTGGACCGTCAATCTGCGCGATGGCGAGGGTTTTCGGTTTGCCGAACGCCTGCATGACAAGGACAGCAAAACACTGCTGGGCACAACCTACCCTCACCGCGGCATGGCCGAAGGCGAGGACGCCATCCGGTTTTTGGCACGCCAACCGGCCACAGCCCAGCGGATATCTGCGCGGCTAGCTACTTTTTTTGTAGCAGACAAGCCGCCTGCGGCGCTGGTGAACCGTTTGAGCAAAACCTTTCTGGCAACCCAGGGTGACCTGCGCGCCGTGATGAAAACCCTGGTGGAGTCGCCCGAGTTTTGGGTCGCAAATAATCCGTTGTTCAAAACCCCGCTTGACTACGCCTGCTCGGCACTGACAGCCGCCGGTGGCGTGAAAGAGCGGCGCGACATTGTGCAAACCCTGGGCTTTTTGGCGCAGGCCGGTCAGCCCCTGCATGGCTGGCAAACGCCCGACGGCTACAAGACCGACGCCGCCACCTGGCTGGCCCCCGAGGCACTCACCCGCCGTGCAGACTACGCCATGGGTCTGGGGCAGCGCACCCCGGAGCCGGTGTACCTGAACGCCTTTTTAAGCCCGGCCACGCAGGCCCGTATCGCCCAGGAACCGGCGCAGATGCGCACCGGCCTGATGCTGGCCAGCCCCGACTTCATGCGCAAATAAGCCCGCACCCAGGACTCTCTCATGATGTTCATGCCCCCTGCTGACCTGTCACTGTCACTGTTATTGCCACGCCGCCGCCTGCTGGGCCTGGGAGCCGCGTCGGCGCTGCTGCTGGCGGGTGGCAATGCCCGCGTCTGGGCCCAGCCGCTGCCGGGCAAGCCCGCCCGGG
>JANNXF010000302.1:0-4514 GCA_031409395.1 Polaromonas sp. | reverse complement strand
GGTGATGCCGAGCTTGGGGATGGTGCGTAAGAGGCGCCAAGACAGCACCAGGCAAGTGGGTGCATTTGAAGGGAAAACTGCCTCGTTTTAACGGCGTAGCTTGAGGGCCTAAGCGTTACGATAGGTGGGTCACTTTGGAGGGTCAGCTGCGACCCGGTAGTTTCGGTCTAAAACCGAGAAAAATCTATATATCAATGGCTTAGCTGGGGGTGGTTTTGGTGGGTTATTTCTGCCATTGAACTACACCCGCAGACTCTGAATTTTACTTCAGGATATCGCCCAGGCAGAGGTACTTCATCTCCACATACTCCTCCATGCCGTGGCGGGAACCTTCGCGGCCCAGGCCGGATTGCTTGACGCCGCCAAAGGGCACATGTTCGGTGGCAATCACGCCGACGTTGATGCCGACCATGCCGTACTCAAGCGCCTCTGCCACACGGAAAATACGGCCTACATCACGGCTGTAGAAATAGCTGGCCAGGCCAAACTCGGTGTTGTTGGCGGCGTCAATCGCTTCCTGCTCTTGGTGAAAGCGGAACACCGGTGCAAAGGGGCCAAAGGTTTCTTCCTTGGCGCACAGCATGTCGGCAGTGGCTTCCGAGACCACAGTGGGTTCAAAAAACTGGCCTTCCAGCCTGTGGCCACCCACCAGCAGTTTGCCTCCCTTGGCAATCGCATCTGCCACGTGGCGCTGCACTTTCTCCACCGCAGCGTCTTCAATCAGCGGGCCCTGCGCCACGCCGTCTTCGAAGCCATTGCCCACCTTCAGGGCCTTGACCTTGGCGGCGAATTTTTCAACAAACTGGTCGTACACACCGTCCTGGACATACAGACGGTTGGCGCAGACGCAGGTCTGGCCGGCGTTGCGGTACTTGCTGGCCATGGCGCCCTCGACGGCAGAGTCAATGTCTGCGTCGTCGAACACGATAAACGGCGCGTTGCCGCCCAGTTCCAGCGAGAGTTTTTTCACCGATGGCGCGCTTTGCGCCATCAGGATGCGGCCGACTTCCGTAGAGCCGGTAAAGCTGATGTGACGCACGGTATCGCTGGCGCAAAACACCTTGCCTACCGCAATCGAGTTGTTGCCGTCGGCGGTCAGCACATTGATCACGCCGGCCGGTACCCCGGCACGCAGCGCCAGTTCGGCGGCGGCCAGCGCGGTCAGGGGCGTGAGTTCAGCCGGTTTGATCACCACGGTGCAGCCGGCAGCGAGGGCAGGCGCCACCTTGCGGGTGATCATGGCCAGCGGGAAATTCCAGGGCGTAATGGCCGCGCACACGCCGATGGGCTGCTTGATGACCATCAGGCGGCGGTTGTTGTCAAACTGGGGCAGGGTCTCTCCGTTGACGCGCTTGGCCTCTTCGGCAAACCACTCGACAAAGCTGGCACCGTAGGCCACTTCGCCCTTGGCCTCGGCAAACGGCTTGCCTTGCTCGGCGGTCATGATGCGGCCCAGGTCTTCCTGGTTGGCCATGAGCAGCTGGTACCACTTCATCAAAATGGCGTGGCGTTCCTTGCCGGTTTTGCTGCGCCAGGCGGGCCAGGCGGCGTTGGCGGCGGCAATGGCCGCCTCGGCGTCTTGCGGCTCCAGATTGGCAACGTCGGCCAGCTTGCGGCCGTTTGAGGGGTCGTTCACGTCAAACCGGGCGGTTCCGGCGACCCACTGGCCGTTGATCAGGGCGTCGGTTTTGAACAGGCTGGGGTCTTTGAGCAGCGAAATAGGGGATGTTTTCATGTCCACGGGGGGCTCCTTCAGTAACGGGTACAAACTTTATAATCGAAAGGTTGGCAAAAACTGGGCCCACTCGGCATCGCGCTCTTGGGTCCATGTATTTTGCGCTTCTTCCCCTTTTCCAATTTTTTCCACGACAAAGCACCTGGGTGCGGTTGCAACGCTGAACTGCCAGCGCCACCGCCCACCCCAGGGCAGCCCCAACTGGTACACCATGAGCACTTCCAGCATTCCCGGACACCACCACGGCGCAGCGGCCGTTGTCACTGTGGCGGACATTCGCAAGACTTTCCTCGACTTCTTCGCGTCCAAAGGCCACACCGTGGTGCCCTCCAGCTCGCTGGTGCCGGGCAATGACCCGACGCTGATGTTCACCAACTCGGGCATGGTGCAGTTCAAGGACGTGTTTCTCGGCACCGACAAACGCAATTACGTGCGTGCAGCCTCGGTGCAGGCTTGCCTGCGGGCCGGTGGCAAACACAACGACCTGGAAAATGTGGGCTACACCGCTCGCCACCACACGTTTTTTGAGATGCTGGGCAACTGGAGCTTTGGCGACTACTTCAAGCGCGAGTCGCTCAAATGGGGCTGGGAGCTGCTGACCGAGGTTTACAAACTACCTGCTGACAAGCTCTGGGCCACGGTCTACATCGATGACGACGAGGCCTACGACATCTGGACCCAGGACATTGGCCTGCCACCCGAGCGCGTGGTGCGCATTGGCGACAACAAGGGCGCCAGGTACGCCAGCGACAACTTCTGGATGATGGCCGACACCGGCCCCTGCGGCCCCTGCAGCGAGATCTTCTTTGACCACGGCCCTGAAATCGCCGGGGGCCCACCGGGCTCGCCCGAGCAGGACGGCGACCGTTACATCGAGATCTGGAACCATGTGTTCATGCAGTTCGACATGCAGCCCGATGGCTCGCTGAAGAATTTGCCGGCACCTTGCGTGGACACCGGCATGGGCCTGGAGCGCCTGGCCGCCATCTTGCAGCACGTTCACAGCAACTATGAAATTGATATTTTTGACGCGCTGATCAAGGCCGCCTCGCGCGAGACGGGTGAAAAAGACCTGAACAACAAATCGCTGCGCGTGATTGCCGACCACATCCGCGCTACCGCGTTTCTGGTGAGTGATGGTGTCAATCCGTCCAACGAAGGGCGTGGCTATGTGCAGCGCCGAATCATTCGCCGCGCCATTCGCCATGGCTACAAGCTGGGCAAAAAGACGCCGTTTTTTCACAAGCTGGTGGCCGACCTGGTGCAGCTGATGGGCACCGCCTATCCCCGCCTGGCGGCACAGGCCGAGCGCATCACCGAGGTGCTGCGCGTGGAGGAAGAGCGCTTTTTTGAGACGCTGGAAATCGGCATGCAGATTCTGGATGCTGCGCTTTCGGACGGTACCCAGGTTTTGCCGGGCGATGTGGCCTTCAAGCTGCACGACACCTACGGTTTCCCGCTCGATCTTTCTGCCGACGTCTGCCGCGAACGCGACCTGAGCGTGGACGAAGCGGGTTTTCATGCCGCCATGGACAGGCAAAAAGCCCAGGCCCGCGCCGCTGGCAAGTTCAAGATGGACCGCGCGCTGGACTACAGCGGCGAGGGCAATGCGTTTACGGGTTATGAACTGCTTGAAGAGCCCGCCAAAGTGTTGGCCTTGTACGCTGATGGCGTGGCCGTGCAGTCGCTGAACGCCGGGCAAAGCGGTGTGGTGGTGCTCAGCACCACGCCGTTCTATGCCGAAAGCGGCGGGCAGGTCGGTGACCAGGGCCGCATCACGGCCAGCGGCGCCGTGTTTGCAGTCGATGACACCCAGAAAATCAAGGCCGATGTGTTTGGCCACCACGGCACGCTGCAAGAAGGCTCGCTCAAGGTCGGCGATGCCGTGGCCGCGCAGGTCAACACCGCGGTGCGCGCCGCCACGGTGCGCAACCACAGCGCCACGCACCTGATGCACAAGGCGCTCCGCGAAGTGCTGGGCGAGCACGTGCAGCAAAAGGGCAGTCTGGTCAACGCTGACCGCACCCGTTTTGACTTTGCCCACAATGCGCCGGTCACCGATGCGCAGATTCGCGAGATCGAAGCACGGGTCAACGCTGAAATTCTTTCCAATGTGGCCACAGACGCCAGCGTGATGGACATGGAAGCAGCCCAGAAAACTGGCGCCATGATGCTCTTCGGCGAAAAGTATGGTGACTCGGTGCGCGTCCTCAGCATCGGCTCCAGCAAAGAGCTGTGTGGCGGCACCCATGTGGGCCGTACCGGCGACATTGGCTTGTTCAAGATCGTGGCTGAAAGCGGTGTGGCGGCAGGTGTGCGCCGGGTCGAGGCGGTCACTGGCGAAAACGCGCTGGCTTACCTTCAGTCGCTCGAATCCACCGTGCAATCGGCTGCGGGTTCGCTCAAGGCCAGCCCGTCCGAGTTGCAAAACCGCATTGCTCAGGTGCTGGACCAGGTCAAGTTGCTGGAAAAAGAAGTGTCGGCCCTCAAGGGCAAGCTGGCTTCGTCACAAGGTGACGAACTCATGACCCAGGCCGTGGAGGTCAAGGGCTTGAAGGTGCTGGCGGCCCGGCTGGAAGGCGCTGACGCCAAGACCCTGCGCGACACCATGGACAAGCTCAAGGACAAGCTCAAAACTGCGGTGATTGTGTTGGCGGCTGTGGACGGCGGCAAGGTGCAGATCGCCGCAGGCGTGACGAACGACAGCACCGGCAAGGTCAAGGCGGGCGAGCTGGTCAACTTTGTGGCCCAGCAAGTCGGCGGCAAGGGCGGTGGCAAG
>JANNXF010000301.1:0-2674 GCA_031409395.1 Polaromonas sp. | reverse complement strand
CGGCCACCCGGCAGGCTTAAACCAGTGTTAAACCGGTCTTAAACCGGGCTCAAACCGGGCTCACATGGACGTCAACTTGCGCAACTGGGCCCGCAGGTTGTCCATTTCGTCCATCAACTCCAGCGCCAGGGCCGCACCGGCCAGGTTCACGCCCAGGTCGCCCTGCAGCCGCAGCGCCACACGGGCGCGGTGCAGGTGGACGCCGGTAAAGCGCCAGACCTCGGGAGAATGAACCGACGAAGCGCCAGCCGGGGCCAGGATGCCCTCGTCCACCAGTTCAATCACCTGCTCGGCGCGCGTCGCGCAGGCCTGGCAGAGTTGGTCCAGCGTCAGCCCGGTCTGGTCTTCAAGAATGACGCCGGTGATTTCAAACGTGCTTGGGGTGGGTGTCATGTGGGGGCTCCCGGTGTGGCGCGTGGGTTGAACGTCTTGAAGTGGCTGGCCATGTCCCGGTAGAAGGCTTTGTCGGTCTCCAGTTCAGCGGCAGGCAGGGCGATTTGCAGCACAAAGTAAAAATCTCCCGGCGTGCTGCCCGGCAGGCCGCGCCCCTTGAGCCGCAGTTTTCGTCCCGTAGGCGAATTAGCCGGAATCTTCACTTCAACCTGTCCGGTGGGCGTGGGGGCCTGCACCTCAGCGCCCAGCGCGGCCTCCCACGGCGCCACGGGCAGGTCCAGGTAGACATCGTGTTTGTCGACGCGGTAGTTGGGGCTGCCCGCTGCGCGGGGCCGAAACGCCACATCGAGGTAGAGGTCGCCAGGGCCGCCGCCGTCCTCGGGCTTGCCCATGCCGGGCGCACCCTGACCGGCCAGGCGGATGTGCTGGCCCGCGCGTATGCCCTTGGGAATGGTGAAGGTGATCTGGTGCTCGCGCGGCACCACATGGCCGTGGTCGTCCATCTCGGGCAGGCGCAGGCTGAGGGTGCGCGTGGCGCCCTGGTACGAGTCTTCGAGGTCAATCTGGATCTTGGCGTGCCGGTCTTCGCCCCGCACGGCAAACGCGGCGTGGCGGCCGCGCTGGCCGGACCCGGCCGGGCTGTCTGCCTGGCCAAAGCCCTGGCGAAACAGCGATTCAAAAAAGTCGCTGTGGTCACCGTCGGCATTGAATGAATTGAACCCGCTAGCACCCGCGCCGCCAGATTCCCGTTCAAACCCCCGGCCCGCGTGCTCCGCGCCGGTGTTCCATTCGGGCGGTGGGCGAAAGTCTTGTCCGGCTTTCCAGTTGGCGCCCAGCTGGTCGTAAGCCGCGCGCTTTTCGGGGTCTTTCAGCACCTCGTAGGCTTCGGCGACTTCCTTGAAGCGTGCCTCGGCGTTTTTTTCCTTGCTGACGTCGGGATGGTATTTTCGCGCCAGCTTGCGGTGTGCCCGCTTGATCTCGTCTGGCGCCGCATCGCGTGCAACGCCCATGGTGGTGTAGTAGTCCTTGAATTCCATGAAGACCTTTCAGTAGCGAGACCAAATCATCGTTCAGGGGCGTTGAAATTTCAATCCTGGGCTTGTCAGCCAAAACCGTCAATGACGGCTCCAGCCTGCCCGGACCCGGTAAACGGCTTACTTCACCGGAATCACCGTGCCCAGGGGCACCGGCACGGCGGCCACACTGTTTTGGGGTGAACCTTCAATCACCCGGTCAGAGTAGGTGAGGTAAACCAGGGTGTTGCGTTTGGTGTCGACCATGCGCACCACGCGCAGTTTTTTAAACACCAGCGAGATACGCTCGCTGAAAATCTCTTCCTGTTTGTCCAGTGGCTTGGCGCCAAAACTGATGGGGCCGGTCTGCCCGCAGGCAATTGAGGCTTCGGATTTGTCTTCGGCCAGGCCCAGCCCGCCCTTGATGCCGCCGGTTTTGGCGCGCGACACATAGCAGGTCACGCCGCTGACCTTGGGGTCGTCGTAGGCTTCAACCACAATTTTGTGGTCGGGTCCGAAAAACTTGAACACCGTATCGACCGCGCCAATTTCTTCGCTGCTGGCCCAGCCGCAGGCGCTGAGCAGCAGGGCCAGGGCGATGGCGCCGGTTTTCAGGTGGAATGGCTTGGGCTTGGAAAATGGCATGGGTTTCTTTCAGTGGCCCCTTGCGGAGTGAGGGCCGACGGTTGCGGGTAAGTCTGTAGGCGCGCTGGAGTTCAGCCCCTAATGTACAAACGCCTGGGCCTCTATCATGGCGCAATGATTTCCAGCCCCTCTCTGCGCGCCCTTTTTGATGCCCAACACAGCGCCAGCCGCGCGCAAATAGAGGTTCCACTGGCGCTCAGACGCGACCGCTTGCTGCGTATCCGCACCTTGCTGGAGCAGCACGGCAGCGCGCTGGCAGAGGCGGTGCAGGCTGACTTTGGCGTGCGTTCGCCGCAGCTGACGGAAATAGCTGATTTGTTTGTGCTGCGTTCGCTGCTGTCCAACACCCTGAAGTCGCTGGCCCGCTGGATGAAGCCCACCAGGGTGTCCACGCCGATTTACCTGCAGCCATCGCATGCCTACCTGCAGCGCCAGCCGCTGGGCGTGGTGGGCGTGGTGTCGCCGTGGAACTACCCGGTGCAGCTGTCGCTGGGGCCGGTGATCACCGCGCTGGCGGCGGGCAACCGCGTCATGCTCAAGCCCAGCGAACTGACGCCGCGCACCTCGGCCCTGCTGGCTGAACTGCTGGGCAAGGCGTTTGCGCCCGACGAGGTGTGTGTGGT
>JANNXF010000300.1:0-23130 GCA_031409395.1 Polaromonas sp. | reverse complement strand
CCCTTTTTGGAGCCGCGGCGCTGCATCTCGTGCAACAGCGTCACCAGAATGCGGCAGCCCGACGCGCCGATCGGATGGCCGATGGCGATGGCGCCACCGTTCACATTGACGCGCGCCGGGTCGATGCCCAGTTCCTTGTTGACGGCGCAGGCCTGCGCGGCAAAGGCTTCGTTCAGCTCAAACAAATCCACATCCGCGGCGTTCCAACCAGCCCGTTGCAGAGCCTTGCGCGACGCTGGCACCGGGCCCATGCCCATGGTGGCAGGATCCAGTCCGCTGGTGCCAAAGGAGACGATGCGCGCCAGCGGGGTCAGACCCATCGCAGCGGCCTTCTTGGCCGACATCACCACCACGGCGGCCGCGCCATCGTTCAGGCCCGAGGCATTGCCCGCCGTCACCGAACCCGTCTTGTCGAAGGCGGCACGCAGGCCGGCCAGGGCTTCAGCGCTGGTCTTCTTGTTGATGAACTCATCACCGTCAAAGGTGATGGGGTCTCCTTTGCGCTGGGCCAGCAACACCGGGACGATTTCAGCCTTGAAGCGCCCGGCCTCCTGCGCAGCGGCGGCCTTTTGTTGACTGGCCAGAGCCAGTGCGTCCTGCGCTTCGCGTGAAATGCCGTGCAGCTTGGCCACGTTTTCTGCGGTGACGCCCATGTGGTACTGGTTGTAAACGTCCCACAGGCCGTCGACGATCATCGTGTCCACCATCTTCCAATCGCCCATGCGCTGGCCATCGCGCGAGCCCGGCAACACATGCGGCGAGGCGCTCATGTTTTCCTGACCGCCGGCGATGACGATCTCGCTGTCACCCCAGGCCACGGCCTGCGCCGCCAGCATCACGGCCTTGAGGCCCGAGCCGCAGACGGCATTGATGGTGAGGGCCGGCGTCTCCTTGGCCACGCCGGCTTTCATCATGGCTTGGCGCGCCGGGTTTTGGCCAGCGCCAGCGGCGAGCACCTGACCCATGATGACCTCGCCGATCTGCGCCGGATCAAGCTTGGCGCGGGCCATCGCCTCCCTGATGACGATGGCGCCCAGGTCCGAGGCCGGTGTCTTGGCCAGCGAGCCGCCGAATTTACCGACCGCTGTGCGCGCGGCCGAAACAATGACGATGTCTTGCATGTGTTGACTCCAATGGTTTGAGGTGATGAAAGATACAGTGCTGGCCGCTGTGCCGCTGTGCCTCTGTGCTGTTAGGCCTTGGCCTTGGCCAGAACATAGCGTCCGGGCGCGGGCTCGATGACTTTGTATTTGCCTTTGAGGCCATAGGCGTTGGGTGCGGGTATCTGCTTGCCGGCCTGGCCCTTGAGCCACTTGGCCCAGTCGCCCCACCAACTGCCCGCATGTTCCTTGGCGCCTGCCACCCAATCTGCCAGTGCGGGCGGGAACTGGCCATCTTCGCGCGTCCAATGGCTGCGCTTGTTGGCAGCAGGTGGGTTGATGACGCCGGCGATATGGCCGGAGGCGCCCATGACGAAACGCTTCTTGCCCGGCAGATGCTGCGTGCTGCCGTAGGCACCACCGATGGGCACGATATGGTCCTCGCGCGAGGCATAGATATAGACCGGGATGTCGATCTTGCGCAGGTCGATCTTTTCGCCGCACACCACGACCTTGCCCGGCTTGACCAGATTGTTCTCGTGGTAGGTGTTGCGGATGTACCAGCAGTACATGGGACCGGGGAGATTGGTGGCGTCGCAGTTCCAGTACAGCAGATCAAAGGGCGGTGGCGTCTCGCCCTTGAGGTAGTTGCCGACGACGTAGTTCCACACCAGGTCGTTGGGACGCAGGAAGCTGAAGGTCGACGCCAGGTCTTGCCCCTTGAGCAAACCGCCCTTGCCCATCTCGGCCTCGCGAAACTTGACCGAGGTTTCGTCAATGAAGATGTCCAGAATACCGGTGTCGGTAAAGTCCAGCAGCGAGGTCAGCAGCGTGACGCTGGTCACCGGCTTTTCGCCACGCGCCGCCAGCACCGACAGTGCGGTCCCCAGGATCGTGCCGCCCACGCAAAAACCCAGGGCATTGAGGGTTTTGGCCCCGGTGATTTCCTGCACGACCGCAATCGCCTTGATGGCGGCATGCTCGATGTAGTCGTCCCAGGTCTTGTGCGACATGGATTCGTCGGGGTTACGCCAACTCACGACGAAAGTGTGGTGGCCCTCGCTCACGGCATAGCGGATCAGCGAATTTTCGGGCTGCAGGTCAAGGATGTAAAACTTGTTGATGCAGGGAGGCACGAGCAGGAAAGGCCTCTCATAGACCTTGCTGGTCAGCGGTTTGTATTCGAGCAACTGAAAAAACTCGTTCTCAAAGACCACCGCGCCTTCGGTGGTGGCCACATTCTTGCCGACCTCAAAGACACTCTCGTCGGTCATCGACACATGGCCCTGCTTCAGGTCGTGCAGCATGTTGGTCAAACCCTGCGCAATGCTTTCACCCTTGCTGGCAATGGCTTTTTGCTGGGCTTCGGCGTTCAGGGCCAGAAAATTGCTGGGCGCTGAAGCCGCCATCCACTGCTCTACCGCAAAGCGCAGACGCGCCCTGGTTTTGGCGTCGCCCTCGACGGCTTCGGCCAGGCCCATCAGGGTGCGGGCGTTCAGCAGGTAGGCCGAAGCTGAAAAACTGGACACCGGGTTGGCCTTCCAGGCCTCTGCCGAGAATCGCCGGTCAGGGATGGCGGGCGCATCAGCTGCACCCTGCAGGCCGTGGTTCCACAAGGCCGAAGCGTCTGCAATATAGGTCTGCTGAAGCGCCAGCAGCTTGGCGGCATCAAACTGGAGCGCGGGCTGCGCCTGGTTGAACTGCGACAGGTCCATGGGAGGGAAGCCGGCGGGCATTCCGCCCGGTGCCATGGTGCCCATGAGTTGCTGAAAACCTGCGCCAAAGGTTTCCTGCATCTGTTGGGCTGCCTGGGTCCAGTTTGCGTCAGAATTCATGGTTGTCTCCTGGAATCGTAAAAGGCTTCGACTGCCTCCTGAGTCATTATGAGTATCGTAGGATTTGCTTTTGAATTTCCGACAAAACCGGGATAAATATGTATTTGATCGTTATTGCCTGGATTTATGTGGTGCTCATGATGAGCGTGGCCGAAGCCACCAACACCACTGGAACCGTGTTGGGGGCGCTGGTCACCTTTGTACTTTATGGCCTGGCGCCGGTGGGATTGGTGATTTACCTGATGCGCGCACCCGCACGCAACAAGGCGGCCAAACTACGCGAGGCCAAAGCGCGCGCCGCTCACCTCGCAAGCCTTGAGCCGGCCTCAGTCGCGCCAGATGCAGGCGGCCATGCGGCCAGTGGTCATGAAGCCATTGCCGCCGAGCCCGGCATCCCGGCGGTGGGAAAAGAAGCTTGACGGATTAGCCACGGTGCACCATGGCGCGCTGCCGTCGTTGCCATAAATCTGCGTGACGCCCAACGCCTGCAGGCGCAGACAGGCCAGGCCCGGCAGGTCGGCGAGGTATTTTTCAGGACCGGTTTCAACAAAGAAGCGCCCAGCGCCTGGTTGGCAGGCTTCAAACACCGCCTTGACTTCTGGCCCCACTTCAAAGGCCAACGGGCCAATGCAAGGCCCCAGCCATGCTATCGTTTTAATAGCTGCCTGCGCCCGTTTTGATTGGGCCAAAGCCATAAATGATGCATGGACTGAGGCCAGAACACCGTTTTTATCCAGGGTGCCATGACCGGCCAGCCCGCGCCAGCCAGCATGCGCTGCCGCCACCACCGTTCCGTCCTGGCTGGCCAGCAGCACGGGCAGGCAATCGGCCACCATCACGGTGCAGGCCAGGTGGCGTTGCGCCGTCACACAGGCATCGGCCACCTGGCCGTCGGCCACGGTGTCGTCCAGTGCCAGCACGTCGCTGCCATGCACCTGCTTCAAGAAGACGGCACGGGCTCCCAGGGTTTGCTGCAACACGCTGCGGTTGCTGGCCACCTGCGCAGGCCGGTCACCCACATGGTCACCCAGGTTCAGGCTGCCATAGGGCGGCGCAGACACGCCGCCAGCCCGGGTCGTGAAAACAGCCCGGACGCCCGCCGGGGCGGGCCAGTCGGGCACCAGCCAATCGGCGTTCAGCTCACTGTTTCCAGGTTTCAGACTTTGCATCTTCGGGGTATCGGGTGGTGCGCTATTCGCTGTCAGGACAAGCCGAAGGTTGCGCTTTCTGGAAAGCAGGCAGCGCCATGCACGCCTCATACGCCGCCATGGTGCGCACCAGGCCGTCAAAGTTCACCTCAAACCGCCGGGCATTGAAAATTTGCGGTACCAGGCAGCAATCGGCCAGCGTCGGGGTCTCGCCATAGCAGTAGCGGGAGGCGGGCAACTGCTCAAGCTGCCGCTCGAACGCCTCCAGTCCCTCGCGGCACCAGTGGCGGTACCAGGCGTTTTTCGCGTCCTCATCAAGCTGCAGTTCGTGCACCAGGTACTTGAGCACGCGCAGGTTGTTGAGCGGGTGAATTTCGCAGGCAATTGACTGGGCCAGTGCGCGCACTTTGGCGCGACCCACCGCATCAGGCGGCAGCAAGGCCGGCGCGGGGTGTTTTTCATCGAGGTATTCAATGATGGCCATCGATTGCGACAGCTTCTCACCGTCTATTTCCAGCATGGGCACCAGTGCGTCAGCCGACAGCGCCGTGTAGGGTGGTTTTTTGTGGTCACCCCTGGCGATATGGACCGCAACATAGTCGTAAGCCAGCCCCTTGAGCTCCAGCGCAATGCGCACGCGAAACGAAGCCGACGAGCGAAAATAGTTGTGAAGTTTCATGCTGAAAGCATAAACTGAAACGGCAGATACCGGCTACGGGCGCACGCCACCACAGACGCCCCGGCCCCCGCCACGCCGATGCACCGTCCGAATCGCCTGGGCGACTGGCACCAGGGTCTTCCCGCGTTAGCATCAGCGCCCACACAACCCGACTTCAGTGAGGTTATTTCATGAACACTCCCTCCACCGCCACCACTGTGGCTGCCTTGACCAACCACCAGGTGCGCCTGGCCAGCCGCCCTGTCGGCCTGCCCACCCGCG
Organism: Polaromonas sp.; assembly: GCA_031409395.1. GTDB lineage: Bacteria > Pseudomonadota > Gammaproteobacteria > Burkholderiales > Burkholderiaceae_C > Polaromonas. Next base: position 18,107 of record JANNXF010000300.1, on the reverse strand, counting down.
CCAACTGGAGCTTCACCTCTGAACCCGTCGCCGCGCCCGGCCCGGGCGGCGTGCTGGTCAAGACCTTGTACCTGTCACTTGACCCGGCCATGCGCGGCTGGATGAACGAAGGCAAAAGCTATATTCCGCCGGTTGAAATTGGCGCCGTCATGAGGGCTGGCGGCGTCGGCCAGGTGATTGCCTCCAACAACCCGGCGTTTGCCGTGGGCGACTACGTCAATGCGGGCCTGGACGTGCAGGAGTACTGCCTGATTCCCGAAGACAAGATCAAGCGCAGCGGCATGTTCAAGGTTGACCCGCGCCTTGGGCTGACTTCATGGCTCAACGTGCTGGGCATGCCCGGCATGACCGGCTACTTTGGCCTGCTTGATGTCGGCCTGCCCAAAGCGGGTGAAACCGTGGTGGTGTCGGGCGCAGCCGGTGCCGTAGGCCAGACGGTCGGCCAGATTGCCAAGCTCAAGGGCTGCCGCGTGGTGGGCATTGCCGGGGGCAAGGCCAAATGCGACTGGGTCGTCAGCGAGCTGGGCTTTGATGCCTGTATTGACTACAAAAACGGCGACGTGCGGGCCGGGCTGAAAGAGCACTGCCCGCAAGGCGTTGACGTGTACTTTGACAACGTGGGCGGCGAGATACTTGACCTGGTGCTGGCCAAAATCAACCGCAGTGCCCGCATCATTATTTGCGGCGCCATCAGCCAGTACAACAACACCACGCCCGTCAAGGGCCCGGCCAATTATTTGTCACTGCTGGTCAACCGCGCGCGCATGGAAGGCATCGTGGTGTTTGACTACGCCGACCGTTACCACCTGGCCATTGCCGAAATGGCCGGCTACCTGAAGGCCGGCACCATGAAAAGCAAGGAAGACGTCGTGGTGGGCCTGGACACCTTCCCGGAGACGCTGCTCAAGCTGTTCAATGGTGAAAATTTTGGCAAGCTGGTGCTGCAGGTGGGCACGGCTACCACCTAGCACCTCACATCACCGCCCGTCAGGTCGGTGCATAGCGAATCGAACCGAAAAGGCCTGATGGGTTGTCGCCCTCAGGTCCGGCACCAAAATACAGCGCGTCGCTGTCACCCAGACTCACGCCATTGCCGAATTGCAGGCTCCAGATGCCTTCAATCGCTATGGGCGTGCCATCGGCTTTGTTCAGGAAACCCAGAAAATTACCTGTCGTTCCGCTAAAAGCTGACACATAACCGGCTCCACCGAAGTTGGCGACCAGCACCGTGCCGGCAAACGAACCAAAGGCTGCCGGCGCAATTTCAACACCCCATGGCGCGTTCAGGCGCATGTCGTCGTTGTAGATGCGTACCAGAGCGCCGCCAAGGTTGTACTCGACCAGTTTGCCGCGATTGGGCTTGTTGCCGCTGGCCAGCTCGGCTGCGGGGTCCAGTGAATCTTCTTCGCCTGCGTAAAACTGCGTCGCATCGACCGCGTCAGGTAGCGAAATTGCGTAAGACACAAACACCCGGGTACCGAGTGTGGTGATGTTGAATGGCACCGGGTCGCCCGGCTTTGGCCGCCTGGCAGGCCCAGCCCCCATCAATGCACCCGTTGCAAACGGATTGGCAAAACCAACCGTCGGCTCAATCTCCCAATTGCCATTGAACTGCAAGATCTTTGGGTCGGCACCAAAGTCAGCCACCCACAGCTTGTCCCATGTGTCAGATTTCATGGCAACACCGAAATAAGCGCCAGTAGCTGCCTGGCCAACCGGTGGATAAACCTGCGCTGCCGCACCATCGTTGCGCAAAATAGTCCCTGTATCGGTTCGACGCTCGCCCCAAGCGGCAATGTAGCCCGAGTCGGTCACAAACATAAAACGGGCTGAACCGCTGATGCCGGTTGTGATGGCGCTACCCGTAGTGATGGGCATGACCTGCCCTGTTGGCAGAAAATTGACGGAATCAATGCTGCCGCCGTTGTAGACCACCCCGGTTACGGCACCGGGTGTTGGCGCGTCCGTACCCGGAACGGTGACACGCTTGAGGTTGTCCTGGCCAATCACACGCAGCGCGGGATCAGCGTTTTTCTTGACATCCCCTATGAATTCCCAGGATGAATTGGCGGCACCCACCCAAAAATGCCCACCCGCACCCGCAGGCCGGATGGCAACACCCCAGGCACCGATCATTTCTGGCAGTGTTATCGACGCCTTGTAGTCGGCACTTGAGGCCACAAGGTTGGCCACAACAAATTTATTTTGTGGGGGCGTGACAGCGCCTGAAGTCAGCCCAGCCTGGTCAGTTCCGCCTCCACAAGCCGCTAACGCCGCAACCACGCCGGTGCCAAAAATAATACGTCTGCGTTGCATACTGACAGTCCTTTTGCATTTTGAGATGGACCATATCTTATATGCAAATGAGATCTATTCGCATTCAATGTATTGAAGCACAGCAAGCGTCTTGGGAACTCACCTACTCCCAGGCTGCGCTGCAAGATCAGGCCCCCCTCACGCCGACATGTGGTGGGTTAGCGCTGGGGTAGAGTTGGCAGGCATGCAATAGTGATCCCGTATTGATTGCGCAATGCTTTCAAGCCCCCCGCCACACAGGAGCCCCCATGATTCTTGAACTCGCCGACATCCGCATTCACCCCGGCCAGCAGGCCGCTTTTGACGAAGCCATCCAGCGTGGCGTGGACACCGTGATCGCCAAAGCCAAGGGGTTTCAGGGCTACAAAGTCAACAAAGGCATTGAAAGCCCAGAGCGCTACATCCTGCAGATCTTCTGGGAAACACTGGAAAACCACACGGTTGACTTCCGCCAGTCCCCGGCATTTGCCGACTGGCGGGCGATTGTCGGGCCGTTTTTTGCGGGGCCGCCCACCGTGGAGCATTTTGAGTTGCTGGTCAAATCACACTGACCGGCCTCTGGCGGCGCACCGCAACACCCGGTGCAGCCCCAGCGCACGCCCCTGAATGCACGCCGTCAGGGGTTGTCCGATTCGTGGCCGGTGATCAGCTTGGCCAGCAGCGCGTTCAGCTGCGCACGTTCGGCGGCGTCCAGCGGGCTGACGATCCGCAGCTGGGCCCGGTTGACCGCACGCTTCATTTGCAGCGCCACCTTCTGGCCTTCGAGTGTGGTCCAGAGCAGTTTGCGGCGCTTGTCTTTGGGGTCGGCTTCGCGCCTGACCCAGCCTTTGGCCTCCAGCCGGCCAATCACCGAGCCAAAAGTAGCCGGATCAAACGCAACATGGCTTGACAGCGTTACCTGGTCTTCGCCAGGGTCGTCCATCAAGGCGTTCAAAATGGCAAACTGCACCGGTGTGGCGTCAAAACCAGCCGTCTCTTCCATGAAGATGCTGACCGCCAACTGCTGCGCCCGGCGTATCAGGTGCCCGGGGGCTTCGATGAAGTTAAAGCTTTTTGCCATCGACGCAGTTTAAACGCTCAGGGTATTTACCCGTGCAGCATATGATAAGCATACTTATCATGTAGCCTTTCCCCTGCTTTAAAGGCACGCGCCCATCACCCTGCCTGTTTTCCACGTCCTGAATTGATAGTTTCACTCCATGGCACACACATCTCCCCTCATCGTTTCGGGTGGCGGCATAGGCGGCCTGGCAGCGGCGCTGGTGCTGGCACAAGACGGGCACCCCGTCACCGTACTCGAACAGGCCGCTTCGTTCGGAGAAATCGGCGCGGGCATTCAGCTGGGACCCAATATTTTCAGGATGTTTGACTACCTCGGCCTGACCGGGGCGGTGAACCAGGTGGCTTTTTTTCCGGCTGGTCTGGGCATGAACGATGTCAGAACCGGTGAAAAAGTGGTGCGCGTGCCGCTGGGCGATGTGGCGCGGGACACCTACGGATTTCCGTATGGCGTGATTTACCGTGCCGACCTGCACCAGCTGTTTTTGCAGGCCTGCCAGGCGCAGCCCGGTGTCACCCTGCGCACCAGTGCCAGGGTCGAGTCGTTTAAGCAGTCTGCCCAGGGTGTCCGTGTCCGGCTGGAAAGTGGCGAAACCGTGGAAGGCGCCGCCCTGATTGGCGCAGACGGCATGTGGAGCAGGATTCGTGAGGCGGTGGTGGGCGACGGCAAGCCGCGTGTATCCGGCCATGTCGCTTACCGCGCAGTACTCAAGCGCGAAGAGGTTCCAGCCGATTTATGGAGTGACGACGTGGTGCTGTGGGGCGGCGAAAAAACCCACCTGGTGCACTACCCGCTGCGCCGCGGCGAACTGTTCAACCTGGTGGCGGTGTTTCACAGCAACAAGGCCGACGAAGGCTGGAACACCTTTGGCGACACCGCAGAACTGACCGAGCGGTTTGCCGGTGCCTGTCCGCAGGTCAAGACGCTGCTGGGAAAAATTGAGACCTGGAAAATGTGGGTGCTGTGCGACCGCGAACCGGTCAAAAACTGGACCGACCGCCGCGTGACGCTGCTGGGCGATGCCGCCCACCCGATGCTGCAGTACCTCGCCCAGGGGGCTGGCCAGGCCATTGAAGACGCGGTGGTGCTGCGCGAAGCGCTGCGCTTCACCGGGGGCGATGTGCCGCAAGCCTTTCAGAAGTACCAGCAAGCGCGTTACCTGCGCACCGGCCGGGTGCAGCTCACGGCCCGTTTTTATGGCGACATTTACCACGCGGCCGGGGTTCAGCGCGAACTGCGCAACCAGATCTTTCAGAGCGGGACCGAGAGCGCGGGCTTTGCCGGACTGAAGTGGATGTACGACGGTATCGAGCCCGCAAAACTGTTCCAATGACGTTTTCAAAGCCTTCACCGACGCTCATGACCCCGTTTGCTGCCCGCCTTTTGTCCCCCGGCGTTTTTCACACCCCTTCACGCCGCGCGCTTTTTGCTATGTTTTTGATAGCTGCTTGCGCCCATTCCTGCTGGGCAAGAGCACCAAATGACTCAAGGAAACCCGTGGAACCGGGTGCCTGGCCGACCCGACCCGTCCGCCTTCTGGTGGGCTTTCCGGGCGGTTCCACACCCGACATGGCGGCACGCACCTTGGCCGAGCCACTGTCCAGGGCGCTGGGCCAGCCCGTCATTGTGGACAACAAGCCTGGCGCGTCCGGCAACATTGCCGCCGACCAGGTGGCCAAAGCCAGCGATGACCACACGCTGGGCGTTGTCATCAACGGCAACCTGACGTCGGCCAGCCTGCTCTACCCCCGGTTGCCCTATGACCCGGCCGGAGACTTTGCGTTGATCTCGCTGCTCACAACCGCGCCCCTGGTGCTGGTCACCCCTGCCGACCAGCCGGGCGGCACCGCTTTTTTTGCGGCGGCCCGACACGGCGGCAACGCGTGGAACTACGGCTCGGTCGGGAACGGCTCGGTCGCGCATCTGGGCATGGAGCTGATCCAGAGCCGGGCCGCCGGCCTGGCAGCGCAGCACATTCCGTTTCCGGGCACGCCGCAGGTGGTCAACGCCCTGCTGGGCGGGCAGATTCACATGGCGCTGATTGCGCCCGGCGTGGCCATGCCGCAGGTCAGGGCTGGCAAGCTCAGGGCCGTCGGGCTGGCTGGCGGCCGCTCTTCGCTGGTGCCAGAGGTGCCGCCCCTGGCCGACGCCGGCGTGCAAGGCATCAACCTGGAGGTGTGGACGGCGCTGGTCGGCCCGGCCAGTCTGTCCCAGGCGGCACAAACGCGGCTCGCCACGGAACTGCCTGGCATCCTGCGCCAGCCAGACACCCGGCAAAAGCTGTTCAACCAGGGCTGGCAGGCGGTGGGAAGCTCCCCCGAGGGCCTGCGCCTGCGCGTCCGTGACGAAGCCGCGATTCTGGGTGCCATCATCCGGACGCGCGGCATCAAAATCGAATAATCGCTGGCCTTGGCCACCATAACGGAAACCCCATGGACCTGACACCGCCTGACAGCGCCCCAGCCACCGGCGATGCCCGCAAGGCGTTTTATGACGCCATTGACCGCTACAGCATGACGCCGCTGTGGGAAGTGCTGCACGCCCTGGTTCCCCCCACACCGGCCACACCCTGCCTGCCCGCGCTGTGGAAATACACCGACATTCAGCCCTGCCTGATGCAGTCAGGCAAGCTGATCACCGCCGAAGAAGCCGTGCGCCGGGTGCTGATTCTTGAAAATCCGGGCTTGCGCGGGCAGTCGTGCATCACCCAGTCGCTGTATGCGGGGCTGCAGGTCATCTTGCCCGGCGAGGTGGCCCCCAGCCACCGGCACACCCAGAGTGCGCTGCGCTTTGTGGTGGAAGGGCATGGCGCCTACACCGCGGTAGATGGCGAGCGCACGCGCATGCTTCCGGGCGACTTCATCATCACCCCCAGCTGGACCTGGCACGACCACGGCCACGAGGGCCGGGTTGAGTCTGATGCGCCGGTGGTCTGGCTGGATGGCCTGGACATTCCCATGCTGCGGTTTTTTGACGCCGGCTTTGCCGAAAACGGCAGCGCCAGATCACAAGCGGTGACCAAACCCGAAGGCCTGAGCCACCAGCGCTATGGCGCCAACATGCTGCCGGTGCGTTTTGATGCCCAGCGAAACGCCCCCTTCGGCCAGACTTCGCCGATTTTCAGCTACCCCTACGAGCGCACGCGCGAGGCGCTCTACCAGCTGGAGGCCCATGCCGACATTGACGCCTGGGACGGCGTGAAGCTGCGCTACGTCAACCCCGCCACCGGCGGCTCGCCCATGCCCACCATGGCCACCTTCATGCAGCGGCTGCCGGCCGGCTTTGACGGCAAGCCCTACCGCCAGACCGATGGCGCGGTGTTCAGCGTGGTGGAGGGCACGGGCAGTGTGACCCTTGAGCACGCAGGCAAGACCTGGACTTTTGAATTCGCCCCCAAAGACCATTTCGTGATTCCGTCATGGCACACTGCGCAACTGCGGTCAACGCACGGCTGTGTGCTGTTCAGTTTTTCAGACCGCCCGGTGCATCAGGCTCTGGGCATTCACAAAGAAGAGAGAGTGTCATGAGCTTTGTATTTACCCCTCCCGCCATGGTTTCCGTTCCGGTAGTGGGCACCCAGGCGCGTTTTCCGGTTAACCGCATTTACTGCGTGGGCCGCAACTACGAAGAGCACGCCAAGGAAATGGGCTTTACCGGCCGCGAGCCGCCCTTCTTTTTCCTCAAGCCGGCAAACGCTGCGCTGGTGGTTGAAGCCGGCAGCACCGGCGCCCTGCCCTACCCCAGCCTGACCCAGAATTTCCACCATGAAATCGAGCTGGTGGTGGCGATTGGCACCGGGGGTAAAAATATCAGGGCGGCAGATGCCCAGAAACATATCTACGGCTACGCCGTCGGTCTGGACATGACGCGCCGCGACCTGCAGGGCGAGATGAAAAAAGCCGGCCGCCCCTGGTGCATTGGCAAGGCGTTTGACCACTCCGCGCCCATTGGCCCCATCACGCCGGTGGCGCAGGCGGGCGATGTCGCCAACGCCGAGCTGTACGTGCAAGTCAACGGCAAAGACCGCCAGCGCAGCAATGTGGCCAAACTGATCTGGAACATGGCCGAAACCATTGAACACCTGTCTGCCGCCTGGGAACTGCAGCCCGGCGACCTGATCTACACCGGCACGCCCGAAGGTGTGGCCGCCGTGGTGGCTGGCGACACGCTGGTATGCGGCGTGGCCGGCCTGGAGACGCTGACCGTGAAGGTAGTCTGACACAAGCACCCGGACGGGCCGCGTGGCCCCGGGCGCACCGCACTTGCGCGATTGACGCCCTTCCGTTTCGATCATCGCGCAAATACCCGGTTGCCTCGGGGTAACCCGCCTGCCGCAGTCAGCCCGGCATTCTGATAATGACAGGCTTTCTGACCCTGCCGTCCGGGCCTTGAGACTTGCGCTCGGAAGCCAAGCATTTGCCCCCTGGAGACCCTTCTTGAATATCTTGCAGTCCCTTGCGAAACTCTGCGCCATTCTGGCAGGTGTTTTGCTCACAACGATCACCCTGCTCACCTGTGCCAGTCTGATTGGCCGCAACTTGCTGAATGTCACCCTGGCCGGTGATTTCGAACTCACGGGGGTTGTTACCGGCGCCGCCATCGCCTTGTTCATGCCGTATTGCCAGCTGGTGCGCGGCAACATCATTGTTGATTTTTTCACCGCCAAACTGTCACCCCCGGCCAACGACCGGCTGGACCGCTTTGGCGCCCTGCTACTCGCCATCCTGTTCAGTCTGCTGGCCTGGCGCACGGTGCTGGGTGGCCTGAACTCCTACGCCACACACTCGGAAACCCAGATTCTCGGTTTCCCGGAGTGGGTGACTTACGCCGCCATGGTGCCGCCGTTTGTGTTGACCTGCGCCATTGGCCTGCACCAGTCGCTGTTTGGTTTTGCACAGGCAAATGTGGCGCAAAGTGAGCAAGAGGCGCACGCATGAGCTCGATCAACCTTGCCCTGATTATTTTTGGCATCATGCTGGTTTTCATGGCCGTTCGGGTGCCGATTTCGGTGGCCATGTTTGCCGCTGGTGCGATTGGCTATGTCATGCAGACCGGCTGGGGGCCTTTTTCAAGCTTCCTCAATACCCAGGCGTTTGCCCGGTTTGCCAGCTATGACCTGTCGGTCATCCCGCTGTTTATTTTGATGGGGCATTTCGCCACGCAGGGCGGTATCAGCAAGGCGCTGTTCCAGTTCGCCGCCGGGGTGATGGGCCGCTTCAAGGGCGGGCTGGCGATGGCGTCGATTCTGGCCTGCGCCGCCTTTGGCGCCATTTGCGGGTCGTCTGTGGCAACTGCCGCCACCATTACCGGTGTGGCCCTGCCCGAGATGAAGCGCCACGGCTATTCGGGCCGCCTGGCCACCGGTACGCTCGCAGCGGGCGGCACCCTGGGCATTTTGATTCCACCCTCGGTACCGCTGGTGATTTACGCCATTTTGGCCGAGCAAAACATTGCCAAACTGTTTGCCGCCGCCATGGTGCCCGGCATCATCGCCATGCTGGGTTACATGGTGGCCATTGCCATTTACGTCCGGCTTGTGCCCGGCCAGGCCCCCGAGGTAGACGACGACCGGGTTGCCCTGACCTGGGGCTCGCTGCTCGGCATTGCCCCCATCGGCATCATTTTCATGGTGGTCTTTGGCGGCATTTACGGTGGTTTCTTCACCCCCACAGAGGGTGCCGCCGTGGGCGCGGCAGCCACCTTTGTCGCGGCATTGCTGAAACGGGAAATCACCTGGGCCAAGTTCAAGCTGTGCTTTTACGCCACGGCTGAAAGTTCGGCCATGATTTTCCTGATCTTCATTGGCGCCGACCTGATGAACTCGGCGCTGGCACTGACCCAGGTGCCCAATCAGCTGGCCGGGCTGGTGGGTGGCTGGGGCTTGTCCCCCTTGATGGTGGTCACCGCCATTTTGCTGTTCTATGTGGTGCTGGGCGCGGTGATGGACGAACTCTCCATGCTGCTGCTGACCATTCCCATCTTTTTCCCGATGGTGATGGGCCTGGACTTCGGCATGCCCAAGGAGTCCGTGGCCATCTGGTTCGGCATCATGGTGCTGATGACGGTGGGCTTTGGCCTGCTGGCACCGCCCGTGGGGCTCAATGTGTATGTGGTCAACGGCCTGGCCAAAGACGTGCCCATCAGCGAGAGCTACAAGGGCGTCATGCCGTTTTTGATCAGCGACACCCTGCGCACCACGGTTTTGCTGCTCTTTCCGGGCATCTCGCTATGGCTGGTGAAATATGTGGGCTAGGGCATGTACGCCTTCCCAATTTTGTTCAATTGACTTACCTTCATCACAACCTGGCAGCACTTTTCAAAGGAAACACCCATGATTGCGCGACGTACCCTTCTCAAATCCGGCGCCGCCGTGGCGCTTGGCGCACCGGCACTTTCTGGCATGGCCCAGCAGGTTGTCACCCTCAAGTTTCACACCTTCATGTCGCCCCAGTCACAAGTCTGGCTGAGCATGCACAAACCGTGGATGGAAAAGGTTGAAAAAGAGTCGGGCGGGCGCATCAAGTTTGAAGGCTATCCCGCCATGCAACTGGGCGGCACACCGGTTCAGCTGTACGACCAGGCCAATGACGGCGTGGTTGACGTCGTCTGGACCCTGCCCGGCAACACGGCTGGCCGCTTTCCGCGCATCGAGGTGTTCGAGCTTCCGTTCATGATGAGCAACGCCGAAGCCACCTCAAAAGCCTTTTGGGAATACGTGCAGACCGTGGCCGTCGATGAATTCAAGGACACCCAGGTCATTGCGCTGCAGGTGCACGGCCCCGGTGTGATTCATACCGTCGACAAACCGGTCCGGTCGATTGCCGACATGCGCGGCCTCAAGCTGCGTGCGCCTACCCGCCAGGTCACCAAGCTGATGGGCGTGCTGGGAGCCACCCCGGTGGGCATGCCCTTGCCGCAGATTCCGGATGCGCTGAGCAAAGGCACCATCACGGGTTGCGTCATTCCCTGGGAAGTTGTGCCCTCTGTCAAGGTTAACGAGCTCACCAAGTTTCACGCCGAATTTGACCCAGCGGGCGGCAGCCTGTACACCACCACCTTTGTCATGGCCATGAACAAGGCGAAATACAACTCGCTGGCGCCCGACCTCAAAAAGGTCATCGACAACAACTCGGGCATGGCCACTTCAGCCCTGATGGGCAAAACCCAGCAAGGCAACGATGTCCCCGGCCGCAAGAGCGCCAACGACCGCGGCAATACCATCTACACCGTGAGCCCGGCCGAAGCCCAGGAATTCCGCCGCAAATCACGCACCGTCGAGGTCGAATGGGTGGAAGACATGAATAAAAAAGGGTTCGACGGCAAAAAGCTGCTCGACACCGCCCGCAACCTCATCGAAAAACACACCAAAACCACCAAGGCCTGAAGCACTGCACGGCCAGCATCAGGTCACCTAAAAACCGGGCCCAGGCCCGGTTTTTTTATGGAATTAATGCCTTAAGCCCAACAAACACGAGCGCGACCAGCTATTTTTTTAATAGCACTTTCAACCCTGTTTACACAGCGGCCGGCGGTCAGCGGCCAGGTTCAAAGTCGTTACACTCATTTGATGCATCGCCCTCCCCTGAAACACTGCCGCGTCTGCGGTACAGCTGTGGTTTATCGCTTGCCCGATGACGGCGACACCCGGCAAAGAGCCGTCTGCCCCGCCTGTCATACCGTGCATTACGACAACCCGCTGAACGTGGTCGGCACAGTGCCGGTATGGGGCGATGACCACCCTGGCAGCCAAGCCCAGGTGTTGCTGTGCAAACGCAACATCGAGCCGCGCCGCGGCAAGTGGACGCTACCGGCCGGTTTCATGGAAATGGGCGAAACCACCTCCGAAGGCGCAGCGCGCGAGACCGATGAAGAAGCCGGCGCCCAATTTGAAATGCAGGGACTTTTTACCGTGATGAACGTGGTGCATGTGGGCCAGCTTCATCTTTTTTACCGCGCCCGCCTTCTCAGCACCGAGTTCAACCCTGGCCACGAAACCATGGAAGCCCGGCTCTTCACCGAATCAGAAATCCCCTGGGAAGACATTGCCTTCAGAACCGTCAAGGAAACGCTGGAACGCTACTTTGCCGACCGCCGCACCGGCGTCTACGGCATTCATACCATCGACATTGCCTGAGCCTTTGCCCCCTGCCTGCCAGCCATTCCTTGCACCGTGCGGCAAAGCGGTGGCCTGACTTCAGGCTGCCTGCGCCACACCGCAGGGTGGTCACCATTTATCCCCCCTTTAACGCCAAACCCACCCTTTCATGTTTAAAACCGCTTCTGTTTTCCGTATTGCCCAAGACTTTGTTCTGCCCCCTCTGGACGCCCTTGAAGAAGCGCTCCAGGCGGCCCGTTTCGTGCCCTGCGGTGCCACCCAGCCAGAATCCAGCGGCTGGGTGGCGCCGCGTGGCAACAAGAGTGTGGCCATGGTCGAGTGCGTAGGCCGCCAGGTCTTGCTGCAACTGTGTACCGAACGCCGGCCGCTGCCCGCCTCGGCCGTCAAGGCCGCCGTTGAGGAAATGGTTGAAAAATACAAGCAGGAGACCGGCAACGAGCGCGTAGGTGCCAAGATCAAAAAAGAGTTCAAGGAAGAAGCCATTCAAAGCCTGCTGCCGCGCGCGTTCACCAAACGCTCGTCCACCCTGCTCTGGATAGACCCCGTCAACAAGTTTCTGGTGGTGGACTCTGGCAGCCTGAGCGGTGCCGACAAGGTGGTCAGCTACCTGGTCGAAGCACTCACCACCCTCCCCGGCACAGGCCCGGGCATCCAGGTCAAACCCGTGCAGACCACGATGTCGGCCGCAGCCGCCATGGCGCACTGGCTGGCCAGCCGCGAAGCCCCTGTGGGTTTCACGGTGGACCGCGACTGCGAACTCAAAATGCCCGATGACCAGAAATCCACCGTCCGGTACTCGCGCCACACGCTGGAGATCGACGAAGTGGCCCAACACATCGCAGCCGGCAAAGTACCCACCCAGCTCGCCATGACCTGGAACGACCGCGTTTCTTTCGTGCTGAACGACGCCGCACAGGTTAAAAAGCTCAAGCTGCTCGATGTGGTGCTGGACGGCGTACAGGAAGGCGGCAAAGACGATGACGGCTTCGACACCGACGCCGCCATCGTGACGGGCGAACTCTCTGGCCTGATACCGGACCTGCTGGAGGCTCTGGGCGGCGAGCTGCCGACGGACACGTCTTCAGTCCTGGCAGTACCTCAATAGACCATCAGCCTGGCAACTGAAATCGCACGCGCCGGGAGTCAGCGATGCCATGCACAAAGAAACGGACATAAAAAAAGCGGACCCTTGAAACAAGAGTCCGCTTTTTATCAGCTTTTCCCGGGGATTTATCCGGATCAAGCTGGGAGTTTCTGGAGAGATTGGTCGGTGTGAAAGGATTCGAACCTTCGACCCCTTGCACCCCATGCAAGTGCGCTACCAGGCTGCGCCACACACCGACAAGCTTTTGATTATAGCGCGTGCACAGCACGCTTCTGAACTGACTGGCTCAGTAAATCGGATGGCTCAGCGGGCTGAGCAAATCACGGATTTCGAACAGCTCCCGGCGCAATAACTGCAAACGCTGCTGTGCCGGGCTTGCGGCCGGAAAGTGAACACCGTCTTGTTCGCTGTCCTGAAAGTCGATGGTGTCTTCAAAATCTTCCAGTACCGAATTGCCGGCCTCGAGCTCGTCGACGCCCTCCAGCATGACTTCGCCGTTGCGCCGCTTGTCGCGTTCAGTCTGAACGATCTCTTGGAGTTTGTTGCGCGCACCGCTGATGGTGAAACCCTGGTCGTAGAGCAGATCGCGGATCCGGCGAATCATCAGCACCTCATGGTGCTGGTAGTAACGGCGGTTACCGCGTCTTTTCATGGGCCGCAGTTGCGTAAACTCTTGCTCCCAATAACGGAGCACATGAGGTTTGACCCCGCACAGGTCACTGACCTCACCAATGGTGAAGTAGCGTTTCGCGGGAATGGGAGGGAGTGTTTTCTCCAATTAAATCAATACGCTAAAGGGGAAACCTCTAAATCTACTCTAAGTCGAAACTTAGCGCAAAGGGTTGCAGGGGTTTTTTGAAATATGTTGTTCCGTCACACATCTCACAGATGGTTACCGGACTTATTGCACAGTCGATTCCACCCCTGCGCGAGAAAACGCAGCGGGTCAGCGCCGTCTGGGGCGGCACCCCATGCGGGTCGCTCAGGCCTAGGGTCCCTCGGATTCGGGGGCGGTGTCGCCCTGAATCTGGTCCTTGAGCTTGTGGCTGGCGTGAAACGTCACCACACGGCGGGCCTGGATCGGGATGGCTTCGCCGGTACGTGGGTTGCGACCAGGCCGGGGGGCCTTGGTGCGAATCTGGAAATTGCCAAAACCCGAAATTTTGACGTCCTTGCCATCGACCAGGCTGTCTGAAATCAGCACAAAAAAAGCGTCAATCATGTCTTTTGATTCACGTTTGTTGAGCCCGATCTGCTCGAACAGCAAATCGGCCAGGTGGGCTTTGGTCAATGCTGGGGTTTCCAGGCTTTCAACAGAAAAATCCACGGGGTAGGCTCCTGACGGCTAGTGTTTTTGTAAAGACTTGGCGGGCGCTATATGCAGGCGTATCAGGCACGCAGGCGGGCCTGCAACTGGCTCTGCAGATTGGCCAGCACCGCCTGAACGGCAGCGTCAATGGCTTCTTCGGTCAGTGTAGCGGCCTCGCTTGAAAGCACCAAACGGACGGCCAGGCTTTTCTCGCCCAATTGCATGCTGGCGTTGGCCTGCTGCGTACGATAAACGTCAAACAGTGTCGCGCCTTTGAGCAGCCCCTGGGTTGCGCCCTGAAAATTGGCGCCTTCAATGGCCGCCATGAGCGCGGCATGGGTGACCTTTTCAGGCACGATCACGGCAATATCGCGCTCGACGGGCTGAAGCTTGCTAACCGATTTGAACACGGGTACCTGTCGCTGCAGCAAGGCGTCGAGTTCCAGTTCAAACAGCAGCGGTGCCTGCGCCAGATCGTAGCCCTGCCGCCACTGAGGGTGCAATTCACCAACAAAACCGATGGGCTTGCCCGCCACTGACACACTGGCCGTGCGGCCCGGGTGCATGGCCGGGTGTTCGGCGGGTGTAAACACCGCTTGCAGTGGCGCCAGCAAGGCCTCCACATCACCCTTGATATCAAAGAAGTCGACCACTGTGTCGGGCTGGCCCCAGTTGAGCGCACTGCGCGGACCATAGGCCAGACCGGCCACACGCATGGGCTGGTTAAAACCAGCCACGGTGGTGTCGGTGTTCTGGCTACGGGCATCGCGCAAAAACACCCGACCCAGCTCAAACACGTTCACCCGTGTTGCCTTGCGGTCCAGGTTGAACTTAAGCACTTGCAGCAAAGAACCGATCAGCGAAGTCCGCATCACGCTCATCTGACTGGCAATCGGATTGAGCAACCTGATGGGATTCGGGTTGCCCGCCAGTTCATGCTCCCAACGCGCTTCGACAAAACTGAAATTGATGGTCTCCTGGTAGCCGAGCGCAGCCAGTGCACGCCGAACCGCGAACGGGCTGCGCGCTGCCTCGGCGCGGAGTTTGGCAACAATGGGTGCCAGCGGGGGCGTTGCAGGCAAGTGCTCGTAGCCCACCATGCGCACCACCTCTTCAATCAGGTCCTCTTCAATCTGCAGGTCAAAGCGGTAGCTGGGCGGCGTGACGGTGAGCGTACCCTCGCCCTGCGTCACGGCAAGGCCCAGACGCTGAAGGGCGTCCAGACACTGCGCCTGCGTGAGCGGCATGCCGATCACCTTGGCGGCGCGGGCCACGCGCAAGGTGACAGGAAGTGCTTTGGGCACATTGACCTGTACATCCTCCACAGGACCGCAGACCGTGTCAGTTGTTCCGCAGATGTCGATGATCAGTTGCGTGATGCGTTCGATATGCTCCACGGTCTGGCCGGGGTCCACACCACGCTCAAAACGGTGACCGGCATCGGTCTAGAAGTTGTAGCGGCGTGAACGGCCGGCGATGGCTTTAGGCCACCAGAAGGCGGCTTCAACATAGACATTTTTCGTCTCATTCGACACGGCTGTGGCGTCGCCGCCCATGATGCCGGCCAGTGATTCGACCTGTACATCGTCGGCAATCACGCCGACTTTTTCGTCCACGGTCACGGTGTTGCCGTTCAGCAGCTTGAGGGATTCGCCAGGCTTGCCCCAGCGAACATCAAGCCCGCCATGGATTTTGTCGAGGTCAAAAATATGCGAGGGACGTCCCAGCTCGAACATGACGTAGTTGGAAATATCCACCAACGCCGTGACACTGCGCTGGCCGCAGCGCGCCAGACGATCCACCATCCAGGGCGGCGTCATTGCCTGTGTATTGACATTGCGCACCACCCGGCCCGAAAAACGGCCGCACAGATCGGGCGCACTGATCCTGACGGGCAGTGTGCTGGCGTCATTCACCGCCACTGCAGGAAAAGCACTTGTATTTAAAGGCGCGCCAGTCAGGGCGGCAACTTCACGCGCCACACCGTACACGCTGAGGCAATGCGCCAGATTGGGCGTGAGTTTGAGGGTAAACAGGGTGTCGTCCAGCTTGAGGTGCTCCCGAATATCCTGACCGAGAGGCGCGTCTTGGGCCAGCTCGAGCAACCCACCGTGGTCTTCGGACAGCTTGAGTTCACGCGCCGAGCACAGCATGCCCTGGCTCTCCACACCGCGCAGCTTGCCGACTTTAATCAGGAAAGGTTTGCCATCTTCGCCCGGAGGCAACTCTGCGCCCACCATGGCACAAGGCACCTTGATACCGACGCGGGCATTGGGCGCACCGCAAACAATATTGAGCAAACTGCCCTGCCCCACGTTCACTTGGCAAATGCGCAAACGGTCTGCATCAGGGTGTTGAACCACCTCCATGATTTCACCGACTACGATTTTCGTAAAAGGCGGCGCCACCGGCTTGAGCTCTTCGACTTCAAGACCGGCCATAGTCAGCGTTTCGGCGAGCTGCTGGGTGGTCAGCGACGGGTTGCAGAATTCGCGTAGCCAAGATTCTGGAAATTGCATGGTCTTACCTTGTTTCTTCTTGTTATTTTTTACGACTGGAACTGGGACAGAAAACGAATGTCACCGTCAAAAAAGAGGCGCAGATCGTTTACGCCATAACGCAACATCGTCAGACGGTCTGGCCCCATACCGAAGGCAAAGCCAATGTATTTTTCGGGGTCCAGACCCATGTTTCGCACCACGTTCGGATGCACCTGGCCCGAACCGGCAACTTCCAGCCAGCGGCCGGCCAGCGGGCCTGTCGGAAATTGAATATCGATCTCGGCACTGGGTTCGGTGAAGGGGAAAAAGCTGGGCCGAAAACGCAGCACCAGGTCATCACTTTCAAAAAAGGTACGGCAAAAATCGGTGAACACGAACTTCAAGTCCTTGAAGCTTACGTTTTCGCCAATCCACAGCCCCTCGCACTGGTGAAACATCGGCGAATGGGTGGCGTCACTGTCGACGCGGTAGGTGCGGCCTGGCGCAATGACACGAATCTCGGGCATCGTGCCACCGGCATCCATCAAAGACCGGTATTTTTTGACATGCTGCACGGCATGGCGAATCTGCATAGGGCTGGTGTGGGTGCGCAGCAGATTGGGGGCAGTTTCAGTACCGCCTTCGACATAAAACGTGTCGTGCATGGACCGCGCGGGATGGTCTTCTGGCGTATTGAGTGCCGTGAAATTGAACCAGTCGGTTTCAATTTCGGGACCCTCGGCCACCTCAAAACCCATGGACGAAAAAATGGCTTCAATACGCTCCAGCGTGAGTGACACCGGATGCAGGCCACCCTGCATGCGTTGGCGGCCGGGCAAGCTGACGTCGAGCGCCTCGGCTTTGAGCTGCTTCTCAAGCTCAGCCTGAGCCAGGGCCTGACGGCGCTCATTCAATGCGCTCTCAATGGCCTGCTTGGTCAGGTTGATGGCGGCACCGCGTGATTTTTTTTCTTCCACACTCAGCGCAGCCATTCCCTTCATCAATTCGGTCACACGCCCCGATTTACCCAGAAACAGCGCCTTGGCATTCTCCAGATCCGCGGGCGTCGCAGCCTGCGCGAAACTGACCTTGGCTGCGCTCACCAGTTCATTGAGGGCGTTGGCATCGTTCATAAATTCTCTTGTACAGGATACGGATGAAGACACGGCAGTGCATCCTTGGACCACACGGCCCGACGCAGGGACTGCAGAAACAACAATAAAACCGGCCATGAAAAAAGGCCAGAGCCTTTTCAAGCTCCAGCCCTTTATTTTCGTGCGCCAATTGCTATTAATTTGATAGCGTGGCGCCCTGAAAATCAGGCAGCCAGCTTGGCTTTCACCTGGTCAACGATAGCGCCAAAAGCGGCGCTGTCGTGAATGGCCATATCGGAGAGCACCTTGCGGTCAATCTCGATACCGGCTTTTTTCAGGCCATTGGCAAACTGGCTGTAGGTCATGCCGAATGAACGGCTGGCCGCATTGATACGGGCGATCCACAACTGGCGGAACACACGCTTTTTGGTACGGCGGTCACGGTAGGCATATTGCCCAGCCTTCATGACCGCTTCTTTGGCGATACGGAAGACGTTACCGCGGCGACCGCGGAAACCTTTTGCAAGGGCTAAAACTTTTTTGTGGCGGGCGCGAGCCGTTACACCACGTTTGACGCGAGGCATGTATGTACTCCTTGTTCGTCGTTAGTTAAATGCCACGGCCTGG
>JANNXF010000299.1:0-7685 GCA_031409395.1 Polaromonas sp. | reverse complement strand
TCGTCTGCATCGCCCGAAGCGGTGAATTCGCGGTCGTCGGCCTTGACGGTCTTGCCCGCCAGAAAGTCTGCCGCAATGTCGGCAATGTAGTCGCCGTTGTAGGCCGATTCGGGCCAGGCCGCGTCACCCGGCTTGAGGCCTTTGGCGCGCGCCTGGGTGCTGGCGGCCAGGGTTTGAATCTGCACCCCGGCGTCGTTGTAATAAAACTCGCGCCAGACCTGCGCCCCCTGGGTGGCAAACAGGTTGCAGATGGCGTCGCCCAGCGCGGCCTGCCGGCCATGGCCGACATGCAGTGGCCCGGTCGGGTTGGCCGAGACAAACTCCACAATCATGCGGCGCTGGGGGTCGGCGCTCTGGCTGCCGTAGCGGGTCCCGGCCTGCAGCACCTCGCGCACGGTTTCCTGCTTGGCGGCAGGCTTGAGGCGAATATTGATGAAGCCCGGACCGGCAATTTCAATGGCGTCGACCCAGCGCTCAAAGGCGGGGGCTTTCAGCAACGCAGCGCGCAGGCTTTCGGCCACCGCCCGGGGGTTCTGCTTGAGCGACTTGGCCAGCTGCATGGCGGCCGTGCAGGCGAAATCGCCATGCGCGGCCACTTTGGGGGATTCGAAAGCCGCTTTGTCACCGGCGCCGGGGGAAAGTTCTTCCAGCCCGGCAGCCAGGGCTGCGAGCAGGTCTTTTTTAATCGAGAGCATGGTTTGATTTTACGGTTAAGCCAAAGACCGGCCGGCCGGGTCGCTGCGGACGCTCCCCGCAGGCCGGGGCTGGCTGCACAGCGACTGCACCGAGCTACAGTCGCTATCAATTCAATAGCTGCTCGCGCCCGTGTTGATTGGGCAAAAGCCCTGAATCATCCAGACTATCGAGCAGAGACGGAACGCCAGAAGTCGGGCTGGCTGTAATGGTGCTTGAGGAAATCGATCCACAGCCGCACCCGTAGCGGCAAATGCTTGCGCTGCGGAAACACCGCGTAAATGCCGTTGGGCGACGCGGCAAAGTCTTCCAGCACCACCACCAGCCGACCGGCCGCGATGTCGGACTCCACCTCCCAGGTGCTGCGCCAGGCAATGCCGTGGCCGGCCAGACACCAGTCGTGCAGCACCTGCCCGTCAGAGCAGTCGAGCGGACCGCCGGGTTTGAGGTGCACCAGTTCGCCGTCGATCCGGAAGGCCCAGCCGCGCGTCTGCGAGGTGTCATTGGACAGCGTCAGGCAGTCAAACCGGGCCAGTTCGCTGGGGTGCTGCGGCGTGCCATGCTGTTTCAGGTAGCGCGGCGTGGCAACCCAGAGCCGCCGGTTGTCGGCCACCCGCACGCTGACCAGCGACGAGTCCGGCAAATCACCGACGCGCACCGCGCAGTCAAAGCCCTCGCCCGCAAAATCAACCAGCCGGTCGCTCAGGTTGAGTGAAATCCTGACGTCAGCATGCTGGTCGCGGAATTTGGCGACCAGCGGGGCCACGTGGCGGCGGCCAAAACCGGCCGGTGCGGTGATGCGCAAATGGCCGCTGGCCTTGACGCCACCGGCCGAGACACTGGCTTCGGCGTTGGCCAGGTCAGACAACAGGCGCTGGCAGTCTTCCAGAAAAGCGCTGCCCTCGTGCGTCAGGGCAATGCGGCGCGTGGTGCGCACCAGCAGTTTGACGCCCAGCCGTTCTTCCAGGGCGTCCAGCCGCCGCCCCATGATGGCGGGGGCCACGCCCTCGGCCTTGGCCGCCGCGGTCAGGCTGCCGCGCGCGACCACCGAGACAAAGGATTCCAGTTGCTTGAGTTTGTCCATGTCGCCTGATTATGCGGTTCGCACGCCCGCCGGGCGGCCAACAGGGATACACGAACCAGCAGCGGCCCGACCCGCGAACACGCCCCGGCGCGTGGCAGAACAGCCCTTCAATAGTTGAGCTTGGCGACCGAGCGCAAGACCTCGGGCGTGGTGGTCGGCAGGCCAAAAAACTCCAGGTAGGCCGGAATCTGCTCAAACAGCATGTCGGAGCCGATCTGCACCGCGCAGCCGCGCGCTTTGGCGGCGGCCAGAAAGGCCGTCATGTCGGTTTTCATGACCACCTCGCCGACAAACGTGCTGGCGGCGATGCGCGACACGTCCATGGGCATGGCGTCGCCTTCGTTCATGCCCATGGGTGTGGCGTTGACCACCAGGTCAGCGCCCGCCGGGTCGTTGGAGCCGGTGACCACCTCGAGTGCCGGGTAGTGCTGGCGCAAGCGCCTGGCCAGACCCTGCGCCGATGCCGCATGGACATCAAACAGGCTGATCCGCGCCAGACCGGCCGCTGCCAGCGAGGCTGAAATGGCCGAGCCCACGCCGCCGCTGCCGACCACCAGGGCGCGCGCGCCCTTCAGGACCAGGCCCTTGCGCAGCACGCCGCGCACAAAGCCTTCCCCGTCAAACATGTCCCCCTGCAGACGGCCGTCTGGCCCCAGCCGCACGGCGTTGCAGGCGCCGGCAATCGCGGCCGTCGCCAACACCTCGTCAAGCAGCCCAATGGTGGTGACCTTGTGCGGCATGGTGATGAGTGCGCCACGCAGGTTGGCCAGCTTGAACACGGCACGCAGAAAATCCGGGTAGTCTTTCGCCGGACAGCCCATGGGCACCACGATGGCGTTCACGCCGGCATGGGCGAGCCAGGGGTTGTAAATCATGGGCGCCTTGAAGGCGTGCGTCGGAAACCCGATGTGCGCGATGATTTCAGTGTGTCCGTTGATCATTTTTGGGCAGCCTGAGCGGCAGAGACGCCCGCGTGCAGCGCGAGCCGGGAGCGGTCTACGCCAAAGCCGAAAGTCTGGCGACAGACCATTTCAGCGAAGGACGGCAATTTGTGCCCGATGCCGTGAAGCCTGAGAGTTTTCATGGGATTCCTTGCCAGGAAAGCCGGCGGGGGCCCTGTCCGCGCAAGCACGGCAGGACCTGTTTTCCGGTTTGGCTTTGGTACTACTTGCGGACTTTGGCCAGTTCGCCCTGCATGGCCTTGACGGTTTCCTGCCCGACCGAGACGGCGTACTTGGCAATCACGGGACGCATCTTGTCGCGCAGCTTGTCGAGTTCGGCTGCCGGCAATTCCGACACCTGCATGCCCGCCTTCTTGAGCTGCTCCAGCGTGCCGCCAGCCGCATCGCGGGCCGTCTGGCGCTGGAATTTCGCGGCTTCGTTCGCGGCGTCAGCAAAGAGTTTTTTCTCGGGTGCCGACAGCGTGTCCCACAGCTTCTTGCTGATGATGACCGACTGCGGGTTGTACACGTGGTTGGTCAGCGCAAGGTGCTTTTGCACCTCGGCAAACTTGTTGGCCAGAATCACGTTCAGCGGGTTTTCCTGGCCGTCCAGCGCCTTTGACTCCAGGGCTGCATAGACTTCGGGAAAAGCCATGGGCGTGGGGTTGGCTTCCAGCGCCCTGACCCAGTCGAGGTTGATCGGGTTGGGAATCACGCGGATTTTCAGGCCGGCAATGTCTTCGACCTTGTTGATGGGGCGTTTGCTGTTGGTCATGTTGCGGAAACCCAGCTCCCAGTAGGCCAGGCCGACCATGCCTTTTTCCTGCAGCTTCTCGTGCATCATCTTGCCGAAGGGACCGTCCACCACAAAGTCGGCTTCCTTGGCGGTGGCGAACTGGAACGGGAAGTCATAAATGGCGAATTCCTTGACCTGGCTGGCCAGAATGCCGGAGTTCATGACCACCATTTCGATGGTGCCGCCCTGCAGGGCCGACACGTTGGGCGCATCGCCCCCCAGCACGCCGCCGGGAAACAGGTTGACCTTGATTTTGCCGCCGGATTTGGCCGCGACGAGTTCTGAAAATTTCTCCATGCCCGCCACGATCGGGTGGCCCTTGGGGTTTTGCGTGGCGAACTTGATCGTGCGCTCCTTGATGTCCTGCGCGCTGGCCAGTCCGAACACGGTCAGGGCCATGGCGGCCACGAGGGTTTTGATCATCAAACGTTTCATGCTTGTCTCCAGAATAAAATTCAAAGTACGCAAAACCGGGAGGTGCAGGACACGGCGTACCAGACACGCCCCGCACCCGAAAAGCAAGGCTCGGTTCAACCGTAAAGCAGCTTTGCGGGCCACATGATGATCTGCGGGAACAGCACCATCAGGAACATCATCACGAACTGCACCAGCATGAAGGGCATCACGCCGCGCGTCACGTCGTCCATACGCATCTTGCCGACGCCGGCCACCACATTGAGCACCGTGCCCACAGGCGGCGTGACCAGGCCGATGGAGTTGTTGATGATGAACAGCACACCGAAATACACCGGGTCTATGCCGGCCGCCTTGACCAGCGGCATCAGCACCGGCGTGAGGATCAGGATGGTGGGTGTCATGTCCATCGCGGTGCCGACCACCATGACCAGCACCATCATGGCGACCAGCAGCAGTTTCGGGCTGTCCAGCAGCGGCTGCAGCAGCGCAATCACCTGGTCCGGCAGTTGGGCCACGGTGATCAGCCAGGCCGACACCATGGCCGCCGCCACCAGGAACATGATCACCGCGGTGGTCTTTGCGGCGGCCAGAAAGACCTCGTACACCTGCTTCAGGCTGAGTTCCCGGTAAATGAAGCAGGCAACAAACAGGGCATACACCGCCGCCACCACCGCCGCCTCGGTGGGGGTGAAAACGCCCATGCGCAGTCCCACCAGAATGATCACCGGCAGCATCAGCGCCCAGCCAGCCTTGCGCATGGCCAGCAGGACTTCCGCACGCGTTCGGGGGGGCGGGGTGGCGAGCTGCTCCTTGCGCGTCAGCCACCACCAGGTGCCCCACAGGCCGGCGGCCAGCACGATACCGGGAAAGATGCCGGCCAGAAACAGTTTGCTGATGGAGACATTGGCGGCGACGCCAAAAATCACGAAACCGATGGACGGCGGAATGATGGGCCCGATGACGCCGCAGGCCGCGATCAGGCCGCCGCTGCGCGCCTTGTCGTGCCCGGCCTTGACCATCATGGGCAAGAGCAGCGCGGTCAGCGCCGCCGCGTCGGCCACGGCCGAGCCCGACAAGGCCGACAACAGGCAGGCGGCAATGATGGTCACGTAGCCCAGGCCGCCGCGAATGTGGCCGACCAGCGCCATGGCGAAGTCAACAATGCGCCGCGACAGGCCGCCGGTATTCATCACCTCGCCGGCCAGCATGAAGAAGGGTACCGCCAGCAGCGGAAAGCTGTCAGCGCCGTTGATGACGTTCTGCGCCAGAATCTGCGCGTCGAACATGTTGAGGTGCCACATCAGGGCGGCGCCGCACAGCAGCAATGAAAAAGCGATGGGAACGCCCAGGGCCATGGCGGCCAGCAGGGAGCCCAGAAAAACGGCGATGGTCATGGTCGTTTTCCTTCGCTTATTTCAATGGCTTCGGCACGTCGATCGGCTCTTCTTCCGACTCGCGGATGCCGATCAGCTCTGCTTCTGACAGCTGGCCGGTGACCAGCCGCCACAGGTGGTTGAGCAAGATGACCGCGCCCGAGACGGCAAACACCAGGCCGCAGCCGTAGAAGAGGGCCATGGACACTTCCATCGCCGCGCTGGTGGAGTCCCAGTTGATCTTGACCTGGTCCAGCGCGCCCTGGAACAGCAGCCAGCAGATGAACAGCATCAGCCCATGGCCGATCACCAGGCAGGTTTTTTTGCCCCGCACCGACAGGCGCGACACCAGGGTGTCGGTGCCCAGGTGGGCGCCTTCGTGCAAGGCCACGATGCCGCCCAGAAACGTCAGCCAGACGAACAGCCAGCGCGACAGCTCTTCAGATACCGCGATGCCGGAATTCATGGCGTAGCGCAACACCACGTTGGTGAACACCAGCACCACCATCAGCGCCAGGCTGGCGGCCATCAGCACCGACAGCGCATGGCAGTATTTGTTGATGAGTTTTTGCATCACGGCTCGTCTCCGGTTGGAATCGTTGTATTAATGTACGAACTAGTTAGTTTTCGCAAATCAGTACTTACCCTGAGGCCGCAGTACGGGCGGCGCCCCGGTTTACCCAGGGCCTCAGGCCCTGACGAAGCGCACGATCAGGTCGACGATGCTCTGGCGCCGGGCGGCCAGCGCTGCGGCGGTCTGGCCGTCGTGCTTGAAGATCAGGCCGAAGGTGTGCTGGTTGGAGACATTGAAAAACGTCAGCGCCGAAATCGAGGCATGGACGTCGATGGGGTCCAGCCCGGGCCGGAACACACCGCCCGCCACACCCCGGTCGTAGAGCTTGCGAATCGCCTGGATGGCCGGCACATTGAGTTCGCGGATGGTCTTGCTTTGCGCCAGGTACACCCCCCGCTCCATGTTTTCGTTCATCACCAGGCGGATGTAGTCGGGGTTGCCCTGGTGGTGGTCGAAGGTGAATTCGACCAGTCGGCGCAATGCGGCTTCGGGCGCCAGGTCTTCCAGGTGCTGCTCTGATTCGATGGCCCGCATGCGCCGGTAAGCCTCTTCCAGCACGGCCACGTACAGGCCTTCCTTGTTGCCGAAGTAGTAGTAAATCATGCGCTTGCTGGTCTTGGTGGCAGCCGCAATCTCGTCGATGCGCGCGCCGCTCAGCCCCTTGCTGGCGAACTCGGCCGTGGCCACCTCCAGAATCCCGGCCATGGTGCGGGCCGGGTCGTTGGTGCGCGGCAGCGCAGAGGTCTTGACCGCCGGTTTGACCCGGCGCACGGAATGTACTAACTCGTTCATTGCCGCAGTATAGAGGGCTGGTGCAGCGCATGGAAGGCGCCGTCCTGGCGGCGAAACGGGTGATGAAACAGCGCGCACCAGACCAAAGCCGACGGGACTTTCGGACTGCACACGCTCGCCGTTAACCCTTAGGTATAAAAAGTGGGTTTGGCCTAATCAGTACGGGCGCAACTAGCTCCTAATTTAATAGCATTTTCCTCGCTGTAGCCCAGACTTTTGAGCAGCGCTGTGCTGTGCTCGCCAAGCCGGGGCGGGTTGAGCCGTACGCCCAGGCGCTGGCCGTCCATGGCAAACGGCAGCAGCACGGTGTGGGTCTGCTGGCCGTCGGGCAGGGTGATGGGCGCCAGCCCGCCGGTGGCCAGCAGGTGCGGGTCGTTCAGCAGGTCTTGCGGTTTGTTGATGGGCGCAAACGGCAGCCCGTTTTCTTCGAAGAGGGTGCTCAGTTCGGCCGCGCTGAAAGCGGCAAGCCGCTGGCGCAGCGCCGGGATCAGCGTGGGGCGGGCACGCACACGGTCGTTGTTGGTGAGCAGCGCCGGGTCGGCTTTCAGGTCGTCAAAGCCCAGAACCCGGCAGAACACCGCCCATTGCTTGTCGCTCACGGCGCACAAAAAGATCTGCTCGTCGTTTTTGACCGTGAACACGTCGTACACCGCCCAGGCCGAGATGCGGCTGGGCATGGGGTCTGCGGGCACGCCGGTCACGGCGTACTGCAGCATGTGCTGCGCCACCAGAAAGACGTTGTTTTCATACAGGGCCGACTGCACTTCCTGGCCCAGCCCGGTGGTCTTGCGCTGCGCCAGCGCCGCCATGGCGGCAATGCCGCCAAACAGGCCGCCCATGATGTCGTTGACGCTGGAGCCGGCCCGCAGCGGCTGGCCCACCGGCCCGGTCATGTAGGCCAGGCCGCCCATCATCTGCACCACTTCGTCGAGCGCGGTTCGGTGCTCGTACGGCCCGGGCAGAAAGCCCTTGAGGGCGATGTAAATCAGCCGCGGGTTGAGCTTTTTCAGGCTGG
>JANNXF010000298.1:0-11353 GCA_031409395.1 Polaromonas sp. | reverse complement strand
ACGCGTCACTGGGCTGGGTACGCGATGACGTCTTTCATGCGTACAGCCTGCGCGTCCAGCCCACTGGCGGCACAGGACCAGGTTTCCTGCCGGATGCAGCCTTTGTTCAAGATAAAACAGGCTTTTAGCCCAATAAACACGGGCGCAGACAGCTATTGAATGCATAGCAAGTGACGTGCTGGCGGGCTGGCTGCAGCGGTCAGCGGTACCACCCGGGTGCTTAAACCACCACCGGCTCTGGTTCCAGCAAAAGGCCAAAGCGCTCGTACACGCTGGTTTGAATCGCCTTGGCCAGCGTCATGACCTCGCCGCCAGTGACCGGGTCTGCGCGCCCGCCCCGGTTGACCAGCACCAGCGCCTGTTTTTCATACACACCGGCGTTGCCAATCGACTTGCCTTTCCAGCCGCAGGCGTCTATCAGCCAGCCCGCCGCCAGCTTCACCGAGCCGTCGGCCAGGTGGTAATGAACAATTTTGGGTTCGCGCTGAATGATGTCTGCGCACTGTTCAGGCGACACCGTGGGGTTCTTGAAAAAACTGCCCGCATTGCCCAGCACGGTCCAGTCAGGCAGTTTGGCCTTGCGAATGGCGCAAATCCACTCGTAAATTTGCAGCGCGTCGGGCTGGCTGTTGCCTGCCTGCAGCATCTTTTTCTCAATATCGGCGTAGCCCAGCACCGGTTTCCAGTTTTTCGGCAGCGCAAACCGCACCCGGGTAATCAGCGCCTTGTCGGCCAGGCCAAAGCGCTGGGCCGCCCCGCCATCACCAGACGGCGAGCCTGGGGCTGCGCTGCTGTGCTTGAACACCGAATCACGGTAGCCGAAAGCGCATTGCGCCGCGTCAAGGCTAAAACGCTGGCCGGTGGTCAGGTCCACCGCGTCCAGCGACTCAAAGCGGTCTTGCAGCTCAACCCCGTAGGCACCGATGTTTTGTACCGGCGATGCGCCCACTTTACCGGGAATCAGGGCCAGGTTTTCCAGGCCAGGGTAGCCGTTTTGCAGGGTCCAGGTCACCAGGTCGTGCCAGTTTTCACCCGCACCCGCCTCCACAATCCAGGCCTTGGCCGTCTCGCCGACAAGGCGCTTGCCCATGATTTCGACCTTGAGCACCAGCGCCTTGACATCGCCGGTCAGCACAATATTGCTGCCGCCGCCCAGCACAAACCTGGGCGCCAGCCGCAGGGCCGGGTCTTGCAACACGGCATCAATGTCGGCCTCGCTGCCGATACGCACCAGGCTGAGGGCCTTGGCCATGATGCCAAAGGTGTTGGAGGACTGGAGTGGAACGTTTTTCTCGACTAACATCGCCTGATTGTCTCACCCGGTCTACCCCTTCTGTGGGCGACACCCTCCACTTTTGCACCCATAAAGACCCGAACCATGCCCTCTTTTGATACTGTTCTTGAAGCCGATCTGGTCAAGGTCAAAAACGCTGTTGAAAACACGGCCAAAGAGATCGGCACACGCTTTGACTTCAAGGGCACGCCAGCATCGATAGAGCTGAAGGAAAAAGAAAAGGAAATCATCCTGATCGGCAGCAGCGACTTTCAGCTGGACCAGATCATGGAAGTGCTGCGCAACAAACTGACCAAGGCCAAAAGTGCTGACCAGAAATCAACCGGGGTTGATCCGGGATTTCTGGATATTGGAAAAGTTGAAAAAATTGGCGGTGACAAAGTCAAAAAGGTGATCAAGATTCGCGATGGCATCGAGGCCGATCTTGCCAAGAAAATTCAGGTCCTCATCAAGGGCAGCAAAATCAAGGTGCAGGCCGCCATCCAGGACGGGAAAGTGCGCGTCACGGGCGGAAAACGCGACGATTTGCAAAGTGCGATTGCACTGATCAGAACTGAGATATCCGACGTTCCGCTCGGGTTCGAGAACTTTAGAGATTGATTTTGAAAATCATGTCCAAACGTCATACCGTATTGCTTGCAGCGTTGTTCATGACAGCTGCCGCAGCCCACGCACAATCCGTCGCGCTGGCGGGCATGTTTGGCAACAAGGCGCTGCTGGTGGTGGACGGCACGCCGCCCAAAACCGTGGCACCCGGTGAGACGCACCAGGGCGTCAAGGTGATTTCTACCGCAGGCGACCAGGCAGTGGTGGAACTGGCCGGCAAACGCCAGACGCTGCGCGTGGGCGAAGCCCCCGTCAGCCTGAGCAACAGCGTCAGCAGCGGGCGCGGCACGCGCATCGTCATTCCCGAGAGCGGCGGCGGCCACTTCATGACCGCCGGGCAGATCAATGGCAGGACGGTGCAGTTCATGGTCGACACCGGCGCAACCAACGTGGCCATGAGCGTCGCTGACGCCGAACGCGCAGGCATCAACTACAAAACCGGGCAACCGGTGCGCCTGTCAACGGCCAACGGCGAAACCCAGGGCTTTCGCATCAAGCTCAACACGGTGCGGGTGGGCGATGTCGAGGTCTACGACGTCGATGCGGTGGTGACGCCGCAGGCCATGCCTTTTTTACTGCTGGGCAACAGTTTTTTGACACGCTTTCAGATGAAGCGTGAAAACAACCTGATGACGCTGGACAAGCGCTACTGACGCGCCAGCCCGATCTGGCGTCCGTGCCGATTTTTGGCCTATTTCGACTATTTGGCCTGTTTGCCCGCAGACTTGGCCGCCGCCCGGGAAGCCCCGAGCTTTGACTCGGTGCCCTTGAGCAGCTTGCTGATGTTCTCTCGGTGGCGGTACACCAGCATGGCGCTGATGGCAAAAATCACCATCAGGATGCTCTTGTCAACATACCAGGCGGTGCGGTCCCCAAACAGGTAGTACAGCGGCGCAAACACAGCCGCCGCCAGCGACGCCAGCGAGGAATAACGCGAGAAAAACGCCACGATCAGCCAGGTCGCCAGCGTGGCCAGGCCCAGCACCCAGCTAATGCCCAGCAGCACACCCGCCGCCGTCGCCACGCCCTTGCCCCCCTGAAACCTGAAAAACACCGGGTACAGATGGCCCAGAAAGGCGGCAAAGCCCACCGCCGCCAGCGTGCCGTCGCCCAGTCCGTAATCACTGCCAAACCACTTGACCAGCACCACCGGCAGCCAGCCTTTCAGGCCGTCAAGCAGCAGCGTGACGACTGCCGCCATCTTGTTGCCCGAGCGCAGCACGTTGGTGGCGCCGGGGTTTTTGCTGCCATAGCTGCGCGGGTCGTTCAGGCCCATGCAGCGGCTGACAATGACCGCAAACGACAGCGAACCCAGCAGGTAGGCCAGCAGCGTTGCGCCGACTGAATAGGCGTAGTCCAAATTTATCTCCTCAGTTTTTTGATGGTGTCACGGCAGGGTGCAGCCGCCATGTTTTGGACAATTATCAGTCGGCCCGGGGCCACTGCATCAGCCCCCCGCCTCAAGGCCGAGTGCACACTGCACCGATTTTGCGCCCAGAAGCGTGACACACACCTGGGGGTCAATGCCCACCAGGTAACCCCGCCTGCCGCCGTTGATGGCAATTTCAGGCAGGCCCAGAATGCTTTCCTCGATGTAGACCGGCATGGGTTTGCGTGTGGCAAAAGGCGAGGTACCGCCCACCAGGTAGCCGCTGTGGCGGTTGGCCACCTCGGCCTGGCAGGGCTCGACCGACTTGGCGCCAATCTGGCGCGCCAGGTTTTTGGTCGAGACTTTGCGGTTGCCATGCATCAGCACCAGCAGGGGCACGCCCGCCTGGTCTTGCATCACCAGCGTTTTGACCACGGCAAAAGGGTCCAGGCCCAGCACCTCGGCGCTGTGTTGTGCGCCGCCATGCGCCAGGTACGCATACGGGTATTCAGTGAACGCCACCCCGTGCGCCCTGAGCATGTGCGTCGCCGGGGTCTCGCTGACGTGATCTGCTTTGTCTTTTTTGGCCATGACCCGCAAACAGGCGTTTCGAACCCCAAAAGCGAAGGCTTACAGTGCCGGGTCGCGTATGTCCCAGCGAATTGCGTCGATTTCGGCCAGTACTTCGGGCGACAGTGTGGTCCCCAAAGCGTCCAGGTTTTCGTCCAGTTGCGCCACCGAGGTCACGCCAATAATGGTGCTGGCCACATTCCACCGGGTGTAGCAAAACGCCAACGCCAGCTGCGTCGGGCTCAAGCCGTTGGCGCGCGCCAGGGCGTTGTAGCGGCGTGCGGCGGCCAGGGCCTCGGGCCGACCCCAGCGCTGCTTGCGCATGGTCTCGAATTTGGCCATTCGCCCCTCTTGGGGCGCGTGGGCGCCGTCAAGGCCTGGTTCGTCGTATTTACCCGTCAGCAGGCCAAAGCCCAGCGGGGAATAGGCCAGCAGCGACACCCCCAGCCGGTGCATGGTTTCGTCGAGCCCGTTGTCTACCGTGCGGTTGATCAGGCAGTAGGGGTTTTGCACGCTGGCAATGCGCGGCAGGCCGTGCTGTTCGGCCAGGCGCACAAACTCGTGCACGCCGTAGGGCGACTCGTTCGACAGCCCGATGGCACGCACCTTGCCGGCCCGCACCAGCGTGGTCAGCGCCTCCAGTTGCACCTCTATTGACGACAGCGCCGGGTTGTCTTTGGCCGGTTCGAAGTAGACCATGCCAAAAGCCGGCACATGGCGCACCGGCCAATGAATCTGGTAGAGGTCAATCACATCGGTTTGCAGGCGCTTGAGGCTGTCGTTGCAGGCCCCCACGATGTCGGCCGCCGTCAGGTCGGTGCTGCCGTTGCGAATCCAGGGCATGCCGCGCGCCGGGCCGGCGACCTTGGTGGCCAGCACCACCTGGCGGCGGGCCGACGGCCTGCTGGCAAACCAGTGGCCCAGAATCGTCTCGGTGGCACCAAAGGTTTCAGCCCGCGCGGGGACTGAATACATTTCGGCGGCATCCAGAAAATTCACGCCGCGCTCCAGGGCGCGGTCCAGAATCTGGTGGGCCGTGGCCTGGTTGACCTGTTCGCCAAAGGTCATGGTGCCCAGGCAAACCGGGGTGACGTGCAGATCGCTGGAGCCAAGTTGGACGTTGTTCATGGAAATTTCAGGTTGAAGACAGGGTTTTGCTCGCCGTTTTGCACCGAAATGACTCACCAGGCAGCGGCAAAAGCCTTAGTTTAAGGGCTTCAACAAAGGCCTGCATTGGCTTCAGGGCTTGGGCAAAACACGCGAGTTTGCCCTACACAGGCATGCCATTTCCTTATGTAACATTCATTGAATCACGCTACGATGGGCACTGGACCCGCATTACTGTGACCTCAATTCATACACACCAAGGAGCATTTCCATGAAAAAACTAGCCCTGATTTCCCTGACCTGCGCGGCGCTGGCTGTTGCCGGCCTGAGCGGTTGCGCCAACATGAACGAAACCCAGCAGGGCACCGCCAAGGGCGCAGGCATTGGTGCGGTGGCGGGTGCGTTGCTGGGCGCGGCCACGGGCGGCTCCAGAGGTGCGGCGACGGGTGCCGTCGTGGGTGGCGCACTGGGCGCGGTGGGCGGCAATTTCTGGTCGCAGCGCATGCAGGACCAGCGTGTCGCCATGGAAAAAGCCACTGCCGGCACCGGTGTGGCCGTCAGCCAGACAGCTGACAACCGCCTGAAGCTCGACATCCCGAGCGACGTGTCGTTTGCCGTCGGCAGCTCGGCCATCAAGCCCAACTTTTCACCCATCCTGGCGCAGTTTGCCTCCACCCTGAACCAGAACCCGGTGACCACCATCACCATCATTGGCCACACCGACAGCACCGGCACTGACGCCATCAACAACCCTTTGTCGGTTGACCGCGCCGAATCCACCCGCGACTACCTGGTCAGCCGTGGCGTGGCCCGTAACCGTATCGCGACCGACGGCCGCGGCTCGCGCGAGCCGATTGCCGACAACAACACCCAGCAGGGCCGCGACAAGAACCGCCGCGTCGAGATTTATGTGGCCGAACAGGTTGCCGCCAAATAATCGATATCCGGATATTTAAAAAAGCACCTTCGGGTGCTTTTTTTATGCCCTGTCGTTTGACTTCTCTTTAAACCGCGCCTCTTCCTGCAGCCGCAGCACGCGGCGCTGCACCTTGCCGGTGGTCGTCATGGGCAAGGCATCGATGAACTCGATCTCCTTGGGGTATTCGTAGGGCGCCAGCGCATTTTTGACATGGGCCTGCAGTTCGGCCACCATCTTCAAGTCAAACCTAGCCAGACCCGCCGTTTCACGAGCGCGAGCAGCTATGAAATCAGGAGCAAGCACCACATAGGCCTTGACCACTGCACCGCGCTCGCGGTCTGGTTTGGGCACCACGGCGGCGTTGGCCACCGCCGGGTGCCTGACCAGGCAGTTTTCTATTTCACCCGGCCCAATCCGGTAACCGGCAGCCTTGAAGATATCGTCGGCACGGCCCTCGTACCAGAGGTAGCCGTCGGCATCGCGCCGGGCCATGTCACCGGTGCGGCACCAGTCACCGGTAAATTTGGCCTGGGTGGCGGCCTCGTTATTCCAGTAGCCGAGAAAAAACACCGGGTCGGGCGCGCCATGCACGTCGTAGCGGTTCACGGCCACATCGCCCGGCACGCCCACCGCACACTCGTGGCCGTTGTCGTCAATCACCGCCACCCGGTGGCCGGGGTAGGCCTTGCCCATGCTGCCAGGCCGTGCCGGCCATCCGACAACAGCGGCTATCTCCCCACCAGCAGGGGCTTTGGCCCCGGCTTTGACGGGCTGCAGGCGCAGCGCCCCTGTCTCTGGTGCAAGGGGCAGCGAATCGCCGAAGGTACACGCAGTGGGGAGCGTGGGGCAACATCCGCCAGTATCGAGCAGTCCCTGCAGTCGCCAGCAGGGGCCGTGGAACCGGCTTCGCCGGGCCATAGGCGCAGCGCCCCCCCGGGGGGCAGCGAACCATACGAAGTGGGGAGCGTGGGGGCACCGAACGAAGCGCCGGGCCGCCCCAAGCGAAGTTCAGCCCCCTCGGGGGGCAGCGAACCACACGAAGTGGGGAGCGTGGGGGCACAGTTACCCACCACATAGTTGATCTCGGTCTGGCCAAACATCTCGTTGACAACCACGCCGAGTTGATCGCGGCAATACCCGAACACGGCGTCGCCCACCGCTTCGCCCGCGCTCATGATGCCCTGCAGCCCGAGCTTGAACTGGCGGCGCGGCTCTGGATACGCCTTCATCATGGCTTTGAGCGCCGTCGGGAACAAAAAAGTGTGGGTGACGCCCTGGCTTTCCATCAGGCTGAACGCCAGCTCGGGGCTGAAACGGCCGTTGAACGCCACAATCGGCCGCCCAAAATACAGCGTGGGTAGCAGCGCATCCATCAGCCCGCCGGTCCAGGCCCAGTCGGCCGGGCTCCAGAAGACGGCGCTCGACGCCGCGTTGTCCGCACCATCAAAACCAAACCAGTTCTGGCTGCAGACAAAACCGGTGAGGTTGCCAATCAGCGCGCGGTGGGGCAGCAGCGCGCCCTTGGGCGGGCCGGTGGTGCCGCTGGTGTAAATCAATATCGCCGCGTCCTCGGCTTTGGTGTTGACCACCGGAAACGCGCCCCGGTGTGTTTTCAGGGCGCTGCGGTAGTCAACATCGCCCTGCCCGGCCGCACCTTGCGCCGCCTTGCCGGCGGCCACCACGCTGCGCAGCGCCGGGCATTCGCACCTGACAGAGCGCACGCTGGCGATCGAGCTTTCGTCACAAATCGCCACCACCGCCCCACTGTCAAGCAGGCGAAACGCCAGCGCCTCGGGGCCAAACAGCATGGACAGCGGCATGGCCACGGCGCCCATCTGCAGCACCGCCATGTAGGCCACCGCCGTTTCAAAGCGCTGCGGCATCACGATGGCCACCCGGTCGCCACGCGCCACGCCCAGCCCGGCCAGCGTGTGGCTCAGCGCGTCAGCCGCCTTTTTCAGCGCTGCATAGGTATAAAAAGTGGTGTTTTCCCCCGTTTCATGGGCGCGGATAGCTATCTTTTTAGTAGCATCTGGTTGGCCGCTGTCAGCCCGCGCCCAGCGGCTGCAGCAGACCTCGGCGATGTTGAAGTGCTCATCGACCTGCCAGGCAAAGCCGCGGTGCATGGCCTCGTAGTGGTTGGCCGCGTCAGGCGCCATGTCGGCGGGCTTGTCCCTTTTTTGACTGCGCTTCAAGGGCTCTCTCCTTATGATGGAACTCCAATGTACAAAGAAAAACGCCCCTTCCGCAGCGAGTTTGTCCCTATAAGAGGCCTGCGCTACAACGTTCAGCTCTGGCAAAGCCCGCACGGCGCGCCCAGCCCGTCCGGCCCACCGCCACCACTTGTGCTGGTGCACGGCTGGATGGACGTCGCCGCCTCTTACCAGTTCATGGTGGACGCCTTTTCCAGTGCGTTCGTGCAGGGCCGCACCATCATTGCGCCCGACTGGCGGGGTTTTGGCAAAACCCTGTCGAACGGGGCAGACCACTACCATTTCGCTGACTACCTGGCCGACCTCGATTTTGTGCTGGACCACTACGCCCCCGGCCAGGCGGTAGACCTGGTGGGCCACAGCATGGGCGGCAACATCGCCATGCTGTACGCCGGTGTGCGGCCGGCGCGCATCCGCAAGCTGGTCAATCTGGAAGGCTTTGGCATGCCCGCCAGCCGCCCCAGCCAGGCCCCGGGCCGTTACGCCAAGTGGATGGACGAGCTGAAAACCCTGCACCGGGGCGAACTCGCGCTGAAAGCCTACGACGATGCAGAGGGCGTTGCCCGCCGCCTGATGAAGACCAATCCGCGCCTGTCGCCTGACAAGGCCCAGTGGCTGGCCAGCCACTGGGCGCAGCCCGACGCCAGCGGAAAATGGCAGATTCTGGGCGAGCCCGCCCACAAAATCACTGGCGCGCAGCTCTACCGGCTCGATGAAATCCTGGAGATTTACCAGCGCATCAGCGCACCCACGCTTGCCGTGGAAGCGTCAGACGATTCGCTCACCACCTGGTACCAGGGCAAGTTCACGCTGGCCGATTACCACGAGCGGCTCAAACAGGTGCCCGATGCGCGGGTGGCGGTCATTGAAGACGCCGGCCACATGCTGCACCACGACCAACCCGAGGCACTGGCGGCCCTGATTGAGGGCTTTCTGGACTGAGCCCGGCCCTGCCGTGAGAAAATAGCGGCATCGCCAGCATCGGCCAAACTATTCGGGATTGAACACTCATGGACGCAGAACACATCAACCTCATCGGCAACCAGCTGGCAGACCTGAGCACGCGTGTGAACGAGCTCCGGGGGTATCTTTGACTACCCTGCCAAAGAACGTAAATTAAACGAGGTCAATGCCGCGCTGGAAGACCCCAAGGTCTGGGACAACCCGAAACGCGCCCAGGAGCTTGGCCGCGAAAAGAAATCGCTTGAAGACGTGGTGCTGACGCTGGACCGGCTGGCCAGCGAGCTGGCCGACAACTCGGAACTGTTCGAGATGTCCAGAAGCGACGGCGACGAAGCCGGCATGCAGGCCATTGAAGGCGAAGCCGCCAAGGTGGCGACTGAAGTCGAAAAGATGGAATTTCGCCGGATGTTCAACAACCCGGCCGACCCGCTCAACGCCTTTCTGGACATCCAGGCCGGCGCCGGCGGCACCGAAGCCTGCGACTGGGCCAGCATGCTGCTGCGCCAATACCTCAAATACGCCGAGCGCAAGGGTTTCAAAACCACGGTTGAAGACGAATCCGCGGGCGACACCGCCGGCATCAAGGGCGCGACCATCAAGATCGAGGGCGACTACGCCTTTGGCCTGTTGCGTACCGAAACCGGGGTGCACCGGCTGGTGCGCAAGTCACCGTTTGACTCCTCGGGCGGGCGCCACACCTCGTTTGCGTCGGTGTTTGTCTACCCCGAGATTGACGACTCGATCGAGATCGACATCAACCCCTCGGACGTGCGCACCGACACCTTCCGTGCCAGCGGCGCGGGCGGCCAGCACATCAACAAGACCGATTCGGCGGTGCGGCTGACGCACATCCCGACCGGCATTGTGGTGCAGTGCCAGGACGGCCGCAGCCAGCACAGCAACCGCGACGTAGCCTGGAAGCGCCTGCGTTCACGCCTGTATGACTTCGAGTTGCGCAAGCAGCAGGAAGCCCAGCAAAAACTCGAAGACACCAAGACCGATGTGGGCTGGGGCCACCAGATCCGCAGCTATGTGCTGGACAACAGCCGCATCAAGGACCTGCGCACCAACTACGAGACATCGGCCACGCAAAAAGTGCTCGACGGCGATCTGGACCCCTTCATCGAAGCGTCTTTGAAGCAGGGCGTGTGATGACGGCAGCGGCCAGTCGCGGGGCATTGACTTCGGGCCGGGTTGCCAGCACACCCATTTATTCCAACTTTTTAGGAAACCTCCATGCTGCATGAAGGCCAAACGGCGATGCCGGCCTCCGCGTCGATTCACCGCGCTGACTACCTGGCTCCGGCCTACTGGATAGACGCAGTTGACCTGTGCTTTGACCTGGACCCGGCCAAAACGCGCGTGCTCAACAAAATGACGCTGCGCCGCAACCCGGACGTAGCGCCGCAGCCGCTGCGGCTGGACGGCGAAGAGCTGAACCTGTCGCGCGTGCTGGTCAACGGGCAGGGCACCTCGTTCAAGATGGAAGGCAACCAGCTGGTGCTGGAAAACCTGCCCGAAGGCACTGAGCCCTTTGCCATCGAGATCTTCACCACCACCTGCCCTGCCAAAAACACCAAGCTGATGGGCCTGTACGTCAGCAACAACTCGTTTTTTACCCAGTGCGAAGCCGAAGGCTTCCGGCGCATCACCTACTTTCTGGACCGCCCCGACGTGATGGCCAGCTACACCGTGACCCTGCGCGCCGACAAGGCGCAGTACCCGGTGTTGCTGTCCAACGGCAACCTGGTGGCCGAAGGTCCGCTGGAAGACGGCCGGCATTTCGCCAAGTGGGTGGACCCGCACAAAAAACCCGCCTACCTGTTTGCGCTGGTGGCGGGCCAGCTGGTGTGCCGGGAGCAGCGCATCACCTCGCGCGCAGGGCAAGACCATCTGCTGCAGGTCTATGTGCGCCCCGGCGACCTCGACAAGACCGAGCACGCCATGAATTCGCTGATGTACTCGGTGGCGTGGGACGAAGCCCGCTTTGGCCTGGCGCTGGACCTGGAGCGCTTCATGATTGTGGCCACCAGCGACTTCAACATGGGCGCCATGGAAAACAAGGGCCTGAACATCTTCAACACCAAGTACGTACTGGCCAATCAGGCCACCGCCACGGACACCGACTTTTCCAACATCGAAAGCGTGGTCGGCCACGAGTATTTTCACAACTGGACCGGCAACCGCGTCACCTGCCGTGACTGGTTCCAGCTCTCGCTCAAAGAAGGTTTGACCGTCTTCCGTGACCAGGAATTCAGCCAGGACCTGTGCGGCGAACAAGGGGGAAAGGAAGGGGCCCCCTCCCCTTCCTC
>JANNXF010000297.1:0-4137 GCA_031409395.1 Polaromonas sp. | reverse complement strand
GGTGGTGTGTGAGGACACCACGGTATCGCCCCTGGTCGCCGCCTTTTTACAAAACGAAGGGCTGACGGTGGGCGATGTAATGACCATCGACTCTGGCAAAAAGGCCGAACTGAGCGAGAAGGAATGGAATGAAAAGCGCGAACAGCTTTTCAGCGTTGACCGCCACGCCAGCCCGCGTGTGATCGTCAGTGTGTTGATGCTGCGCGAAGGTTTTGACGTGAACAACATTTGCGTCATCGTGCCGCTGCGGGCATCGGGTGCGCAAATATTGCTGGAGCAAACGATTGGGCGGGGCTTGCGGCTGATGTGGCGCGACGACGAATACCTGGAGCTGAAACGCGAAAACCGTGAGCGCATCAACGCGGGGCAGGAGCCGGGTAGTCTGATTGACGTGCTGTCTATTGTTGAGCACCCGGCGTTTCAGTCGTTTTACGACGATTTGATCAAAGAGGGGCTGGCTGGCGAGTTTACTGACGACATGGATGACGCCAGCGCAGCGGGCGATGTGATCGCCGCCGAACTGAGGGACGGTTATGAGGCGTTTGACTTTGGCATTCCCTTCATCTTGCAAGAGGCCGACGAAATACGTGACCACCAAGCTTTTGACAT
Source organism: Polaromonas sp. (assembly GCA_031409395.1). GTDB lineage: Bacteria > Pseudomonadota > Gammaproteobacteria > Burkholderiales > Burkholderiaceae_C > Polaromonas. The sequence continues at coordinate 3,528 of JANNXF010000297.1, read as the reverse complement.
AGCACAGTTGCCTGCTTTTACTGCCATGACAGCAGAGCAGTTAGGCGCCCTGCTGGGCAAGGGTGACACCTTCATTTCACAAGACCTGCAAAGCGCCACACTGTTTGGTGACTACCGGGTAGATGGTGCGGTGATGAATGTGGGTGGCTACAACGAGTATTTGGCACGCTTGACACGGCGCATCAGCCAGGCACTGAGTTCTGACTTGCCAAAGGGCAATAAAGTGGCGACGCACATAGCCAAGCCTTACTTGCAGGTCAATACGGCAGAGTTAACGGGCTGGCTGGACGACTACATCTGGACGCAGCTGTTTGATGCAGCGTTTAACCCGATGGGAGACGATAACGGCACAGAAAACTGGCGCTTGTTATTACTCCAGCCTGTGGTGGATCACATCACCAAAGTGTTTGCTGTGGCGCTGCTTGACTCGGAGCAAAAGCATGTGACGGGCCAGACCGAGGTGCATTTTCGGATGTTGTCGGAAGTCCCCAGGCTGATGATGCGAGAAAGTCATTCAGCCCCAGTGTCGAAATGTATTTACACCCGACTGAGCTGGCCTGCGCAGAGCGGCGGGCTGGAGCGCGCTTTTATCCACTGGGCACAGGCCGACACGCACACGCTGGCGTTTTGCAAAATCAGCGAAAACCGCCATACGTTTGCCCGGCTGCGTTACGTGAAAGACGATGGTTTGCCTGCGTTTTATTCGCCTGACTTTATGGTGCGTACCGAAGGCGCGTTGTATTTGGTAGAAACCAAGGCACAGCAGCAAACCATTCACCCGAATGTTCAGCGCAAGTTGAGGGCTGCAACCGCGTGGTGCAGTCGAATCAACGACTTGCCTTCAGACCAGCGCTGCGGCTTGCCATGGCATTACGTGTTGCTGGCTGAAAACGTGGTGTACGAATGGCAGGGCAAGGGCGCACGACTGGCAGAGCTTCTGGACTACGCCCGCCTGCGCCCGCTGGCAGAGGCTTCGCTGCAGCAGCAACTCCTGTAAAGAACAAACCCTCAAGCAAAATAAGCCTTGCGCCCAATCAAAACGGGCGCAGACAGCTATTATTTTTATAGCAACTACCAGCCCGCAATCCCCTCACCGAAACCCGTCCCACAGCAGCTTGAGGCCGGTCAGCAGCATGCCGGTGTAAAGGATGCGGTAAAACCAGTCCTGGCTGATGCGTCTGGCCAGGCGCACGCCAATCCACACGCCCACGGGCGCCAGCGGCAGCAGTACCAGCGAGGTGGCCATGTTGCGCACATCCAGCAGGCCGAGCCAGGCGTACGGCAGCCATTTGGCGAGGTTGATGATGAAAAAGAAGAACACCATGGTGGCCGAAAACCTGACCGGACTGAGCCGCAACGGAATCACGTAGGCGCTGATCGGCGGGCCGCCGGCATGGGCGATAAAACTGGTGAAACCCGAGGTGGTGGTGAGCAGTGCGCCCAGCCACTTGGGCGGCGGCGGGCTGTCGGCTTTGGGGGGAAACAGCAGGCGCTGCGCCAGAAACAGCAAGGTAAAGCCGCCCACCAGGCCAGCCACCGTGCTGGCGGCCAGCAGCTTGAAAAGCAGCGCCCCTACCCCGATACCCACCAGGCCAAAGGGCACCAGAAACCGCAGCAGCTTGAAGTCAAAGTCTTTGCGGAAAGCGGCCATGCCCAGCACGTCCATCAACAACAGCACGGGCATGAGGATGGCCGCGGCCTCTGGCACGGTCACGGCCAGCGCCATCATGGGCACGGCCAGTGAGCCAAAACCGGCGCCAAAACCGCTTTTGCTGATACCCAGCAGCAGCACGGCGGGTACCGCCACCGCATAAAAGTAGAGGTCGGTGATCAGGGGGAAAGTCATCAGGGGAAAGGTCATCAGACACTGCGATGGGGCGTGTTACCTTGGTGTGAACAACCAACGCCAACTTACCCCGTTACGCCATTTAAATTGACGAAAAATGGCTGTAGCCCAATCATTACGGGCGCAAGCAGCTATTGAATAAATAGCAAATCAAACCCGCTCCAGAATCACCGCAATGCCCTGCCCGACGCCAATGCACATGGTGCACAGCGCATAGCGGCCCCCGGTTTTGTGCAACTGGTTGACAGCGGTGGTGGCCAGGCGTGCGCCACTCGCGCCCAGCGGATGGCCCAGTGCAATGGCGCCGCCGTTGGGGTTGACGCGCGGGTCGTTGTCTTGCACACCCAGCAGGCGCAGCACGGCCAGGCCCTGCGCGGCAAACGCCTCGTTCAGCTCAATCACGTCCATCTGCGCCAGGCTCAAGCCGGCCAGTGCCAGTACTTTTTGTGTGGCGGGCGCGGGGCCGATGCCCATGATGCGCGGGGCCACGCCAGCCGTCGCCATGCCCACAATGCGGGCGCGCGGGCTCAAGCCGTTTTTGGCAGCCGTGGCTTCGTCGGCCAGCAGCAAGGCACAGGCCCCGTCGTTGACACCGCTGGCATTGCCGGCGGTCACCGTGCCGTCGGGGCGCACGATGGGTTTGAGCCGGGCCAGTGCGTCAGCGGAGGTTTCGCGCGGATGTTCGTCCTGGCTGACGACGATCGCATCGCCTTTTTTCTGCAACAGGGTGACCGGTGTGATTTCAGCGTCAAAGTAGCCCGCCTTTTGCGCGGCTACCGCCTTGCGCTGGCTGGCGAGCGCCATGGCGTCCTGGTCTTCGCGGCTGATGTTGTAGTCAGCGGCAACGTTTTCAGCGGTTTCGGGCATGGCGTCCACGCCGTATTTTTCTTTCATCAGCTTGTTGATGAAGCGCCAGCCGATGGTGGTGTCGTAGACCGCGTTGGCGCGGCCAAACGCGCTCTCGGCCTTGGGCATGACAAACGGCGCCCGGCTCATGCTTTCAACGCCGCCGGCAATCATCAGCATGGCCTCGCCCGACTTGATGGCCCGCGCTGCGGTGCCCAGGGCATCCAGCCCCGAACCACACAGGCGGTTCAGCGTGGCGCCCGGCACTTCCTGCGGCAGGCCAGCCAGCAGGGCGGACATGCGCGCCACGTTGCGGTTGTCTTCACCGGCCTGGTTGGCACAACCGTAAATCACGTCGCTCACCAGTTGCCAGTCCACCCTGGGGTTGCGCGCCATCAGCGCCCTGATCGGAATCGCCCCCAGGTCGTCGGTGCGGACGCTGCTGAGCGCACCGCCGTAGCGGCCAAAAGGGGTACGGATGGCGTCGCAGATAAAAGCGTGGGTCGTCATGGAGGTGTCTCGCGGCAAGGTCAATCAGTGGGCGAACCACCAGTTTACGCACATCCGCCCCCATGCCGCGGCGCTGACGAACCCGCCGCCCTTGCGGTCAGGATTTACGCAAACCCAGCGCCAGGACCACCGCGCCCAAGGCAATTGCGCCCAGGCTCAGCCATTGCGGCACGTTCACTGATTCTTTTTCTTTCACGGTCAACTCGATCGGGCCAATTTTGGCGGCGGTTGTGTCTTTGGTGAAACTGAAACCACCGGTGAAAAACCCGGCCAGGCCGAGAACTATCAGCACAATGCCGGTAATACGCGATGCGTTCATTGAAATC
>JANNXF010000296.1:0-11433 GCA_031409395.1 Polaromonas sp. | reverse complement strand
ATTTACCCTAGATTACTAACCGGTCAGTCATTAATTGTCGGGCCAGTCAAATTTCTTCCTTGAGCCAGATCATGAATAAAACTGTGTTTTCCCTGCTGAGTGCGGTCGTTTTACTGGCCGCTTGTTCCAAATCTGCACCGCCCGAGGAGCCGATTCGCGCGGTCAAGGTCATCACCGTTGGCACCGACACGTTTCTGGCCACCCACGAATATGCCGGCGAGGTCCGTGCGCAAGTCGAATCGCGCCTGGGTTTCCGGGTGGGCGGCAAGATCATCAAGCGGCAGGCCGAACTGGGCCAGCGCGTCAAGGCGGGGGACGTACTGGCACAACTGGATGCCCAGGACTACAAGCTGGCAACCGACGCGGCGCGCGCCCAGGTGGCGACCGCCGCCACCAGCCGTGATCTGGCCGCCGCTGATTTCAAGCGCTACAAGGAACTCAAGGATCAGAATTTCATTAGCGGTGCCGAGCTGGACCGGCGCGAGGCCACGCTCAAATCTGCCCAGGCGCAACTCGACCAGGCCCAGTCACAGCTGGCCGTACAAGGCAACCAGGCTACTTACGCGGTGCTGGTGGCCGATGTGGCTGGCGTTGTGACGGCCATTGAGGCCGAGCCGGGGCAGGTGGTGGCGGCCGGCACGCCGGTGGTCCGTATCGCGGCAGACGGCGTGCGGGATGTGGTCTTTTCGGTGCCCGAAGACAAGGTGGCCAGCATCCGGGTGGGCGCGCCCGTCAAGATCAGGTTGTGGGCACAAAACACCGAGGTGGCCGGCAAGGTGCGCGAAGTCGCCGCCAGCAGCGACCCGGTGACGCGAACCTACGCCGTCAAGGTGTCCATGGATGTCAAGGAACCGCCTGCGCTGGGCGCCACCGTGTATGCGGTGCCCGAAACCGCTGGCGTGGTCGGCATGCCCGTTATCAAGCTGCCCACCACGGCCTTGCGTCAGCAGGGCCAGGCCACGGCGGTGTGGGTGGTTGACAAGCCCAGCATGACGGTCAGGCCACAAGTGATTCAGGTGGCCACCGCAGACGGCAACGAAGTGGTGGTCGCCTCAGGCTTGCAGCCCGGCATGCTGGTGGTCAGTGCCGGCGTGCATGTGCTGTCGCCCGGTCAGAAAGTCAGTATCTATCAGCCAAATGTGGCTGAAACCACCACCAGTCGGGCGCAGACAGCTCCTGATTTTGTAGCGAAATCCCTGTTGGCGGCCGCAGCGTCGGCGCCTGCTTCAGCCGCCGCTGCAGCAACGAAGTGAGGCTGGCATGACGCAAACCCCTGACAGCGTTAAAAATACCGAGTCGGCTCCCGCTGGCGCCTCCCCGGCGTCCCGCTTCAACCTGTCCAGGTGGGCGCTGGAGCACCCGGCGCTGACGCGCTACCTGCTGGTGGCGCTGATGCTGATGGGCATTGCCGCCTACTTTCAACTGGGCCAGGACGAAGACCCGCCGTTCACTTTCAGGGCCATGGTGGTGCGCACCTACTGGCCGGGCGCCACCGCGCAGCAGGTGGCCGAGCAGGTCACCGACAAACTGGAGCGCACCCTGCAGGAAGTGCCCTACGCGGACAAGATACGCAGCTATTCCAAACCCGGAGAGTCGCAGATCATCTTCCAGATCAAGGATTCCTCCAAAGCCAGCGAAGTCCCCAACGTCTGGTATTCGGTACGCAAGAAAATTGGCGACATCCGGGGAAGCCTGCCAGCGGGGGTTCAGGGGCCCTTTTTCAACGATGACTTTGGCGACGTCTATGGCGTGATTTACGCGCTCGAGTCCGACGGCTTCAACTACGCCGAGCTAAAGACCTTTGCCGACGACGTGCGTCAGCGGCTGCTGCGCGTGCCGGACGTCAGCAAGGTGGAACTGTTTGGCGTGCAGGACGAAAAACTCTTTGTCGAGATTTCCCAGAAACGCCTGGCGCAACTGGGGCTGGACCTCAACCAGGTGCTGGCGCAGCTGGGTCAACAAAACGCGGTCGAGTCGGCCGGTGCGGTGCAAACACCGCTGGACGTGGTGCAGGTGCGCGTGGCGGGCCAGTTTGAGGTGCTGGAGCAACTGCGCGCGATGCCGATTCGTGCCAGCACGGGCAACCAGTTGCAGCTCGGTGATATTGCTGACATCCGGCGCGGCTATGTTGATCCGCCGGCTGTCAAGGTGCACCACCAGGGCAAGGAAGTGATCGCGCTCGGCGTATCCATGGCCAAGGGTGGCGACATTATTGCGCTGGGAAAATCCCTTGAAAAACTCACTGAAGGCCTGGCCAAGACCCTGCCTGCAGGCATCAAGCTGGTTCATGTGCAAGACCAGCCCAAAGCGGTGGCTACGTCAGTCAATGAATTTGTCCGGGTGCTGGTAGAGGCGGTGCTGATTGTGCTGGCGGTCAGCTTCATCAGCCTGGGGCTGCACAAGCGTCCGCACGACGGACCCGGCCAGCTGCCGCTGTGGAGGCGCTATTACATCGACATGCGGCCTGGTCTGGTGGTCGGCATCACCATCCCCCTGGTGTTGGGCATGACGTTTCTGGCCATGTGGTACTTCGGCATTGGCCTGCACAAAATATCGCTGGGCTCCCTGATCATCGCCCTGGGACTGCTGGTAGACGACGCCATCATCGCCGTGGAGATGATGGTGCGCAAAATGGAAGAGGGCTACGACAAGGTGCGTGCCGCCACATTTGCCTATGAAATAACCGCCATGCCCATGCTCACGGGCACGCTGATTACCGCCGCAGGTTTTTTGCCGATTGGCCTGGCCAAGTCAACGACGGGCGAATACACCTTTGCCATTTTCGCCGTCACCGTGATCGCGCTGGTACTGAGCTGGGTGGTGTCGGTCTACTTTGTGCCGTATCTGGGAACCCTGCTTCTGAAGGTGCCGCCGCACGTCAAAAGCCGGGTGCCCGGGGACGTCGGGGATGACAGTCCGCACGAGATGTTCGACAGCCCGTTCTACAACACCTTTCGCCGGGCTGTGAACTGGTGCGTTCTGCACCGCTGGATCACCATTGGCAGCACCGTGTTCATTTTTGCTCTGGGCATCTTTGGCATGGGCAAGGTCCAGCAGCAGTTTTTTCCGGACTCGAGCCGTCCCGAAATCATGGTGGACATCTGGTTTCCCGAAGGCACCTCGTTTGCCGCGAACGAACTGACGGCCAAACGCGTGGAGCAGCGCCTCATGCGGGAAGACGGTGTGACATCGGTCAGCACCTGGGTGGGCTCGGGCGTGCCACGGTTTTACCTGCCACTGGACCAGGTGTTTCCGCAGTCCAATGTGTCGCAGATGATCGTGTTGCCCAAAGACCTGAAGGTGCGCGAATCCTTGCGCGTCCGGCTGCCCGCACTGCTGGCCACCGAGTTTCCCGAGGTTCGTGGCCGGGTCAAGCTGCTGCCCAACGGCCCGCCTGTTCCCTATCCGGTGCAATTTCGCGTGATCGGAACAGACCCTCTGGTGTTGCGCGAGCGCGCCGATGAAGTCAAGGCCGTCATGCGCGAAAGCAGCAACACCCGGGGGGTGAACGACAACTGGAACGAATCGGTCAAGGTGCTGCGCCTGGAGGTTGACCAGTCCAAGGCCAGAGCGCTTGGCGTGAGCAGCCAGTCGATCGCGCAGGCGTCCAAAACGCTGCTGGGCGGCAGCACGGTGGGGCAGTTCCGTGAAGGCGACAAACTGATTGACATCGTGCTGCGCCAGCCGCTGGATGAGCGCAACGCCATCACCGATATTGGCAATGCCTACCTGCCCACTACATCGGGCAAGGCGATTCCCCTGACCCAGATTGCCAAACCCGTCTTCACCTGGGAGCCCGGCGTGATGTGGCGTGAAAACCGTGACTACGCCATCACCGTTCAAAGTGACATCGTGGAAGGCCTGCAGGGCGCTACGGTCACGCAGGAACTGCAACCCAAACTCAAGGCCCTGGAAGCCCGATGGCACGACAGCGGCATGACGGGCTACCGGATCCAGGTGGCGGGCGCGGTAGAAGAGAGCAGCAAAGGCTCGGCGTCGATCGCGGCCGGAATTCCGGTCATGCTGTTTTTGACCTTCACGCTGCTGATGCTGCAGTTGCAAAGCTTCAGCCGTGCCATGCTGGTGTTCCTGACCGGGCCGCTGGGCATTGCCGGGGTGGCGGGCGCGCTGATTTTGCTGGGCCGGCCGTTTGGATTTGTGGCTTTGCTGGGGGTGATCGCGCTGATGGGCATGATCCAGCGCAATTCCGTGATCCTGATCGACCAGATCGAGCAGGACCGGGCACGCGGGGTTCCAGCCTGGGACGCGATTGTGGAGTCTGCCGTGCGCCGCCTGCGGCCCATCGTGCTGACCGCCGCCGCAGCCGTGCTGGCCATGATTCCGCTGTCACGCAGCGTCTTCTGGGGCCCCATGGCGGTTGCCATCATGGGCGGCCTGGTGGTGGCCACGGTGTTGACGCTGCTCGCCTTACCGGCCATGTACGCCGCCTGGTTTCGCGTCAAGCGGGAAACACCGGCCTCCTGAACGCCTGCAGGCAGCGAACGGCCAGACTGGCCGTTGAGACAGGCTAAAATACGGATTGGACCGATTTTCAGCGGGGGTTCGGAGGTTTTCCGGATTCCCGTTTCTTGTTTCAGGCGCGCGGGTGGCGAAATTGGTAGACGCACCAGGTTTAGGTCCTGACGGTAGCAATACTGTGCGGGTTCGAGTCCCGCCCCGCGCACCAAGCCTGAAGCCTGGCGAGCGACCAGCCCAGTGCCTGTCCCGCAAGGCCTGGCTGTATCGCCGCAAAGTTTCAGGTGCAAGCCCTGTGTTGAATATTTTTTGATCTTAGGAACCCATCATGGCCGTGACTGTTGAAACCCTTGAAAAGCTCGAGCGCAAAATGACGCTCACGCTCCCCCTCAATACCATCCAGTCGGAGGTCGATACCCGCCTGAAGCGCCTGGCCCGGACCGTCAAGATGGACGGTTTCCGTCCCGGCAAGGTGCCCATGAATGTGGTGGCCCAGCGCTACGGCTATTCGGTGCACTACGAAGTCATGAACGACAAGGTGGGCGAGGCGTTTGCCGTGGCCGCCAACGAGGCGAAACTGCGCGTTGCAGGCCAGCCCCGCATCAGCGAAAAAGAAGGCGCACCTGAGGGTGATCTGGTGTTCGACGCGATTTTCGAGGTCTACCCTGAAGTCAAGATTGGCGACCTCGCCGGCGCAGAAGTTGAAAAGGTCAGCGCTGACGTCAGCGATGCCGCCATCGACAAGACGCTGGACATCCTGCGCAAGCAGCGCCGCACCTTTGCCCAGCGCGCCGCTGACGCGCCAGCGCAAGACGGCGACCGCGCCACCATCGACTTTGAAGGCAAGCTTGACGGCGAATCGTTCGCTGGCGGCAAAGCCGAAGACTTCCAGTTTCTGGTGGGTGACGGCCAGATGCTCAAGGAATTTGAAGATGCCGTGCGCGGCATGAAAAGCGGTGAAAGCAAAACCTTCCCTCTCAGCTTTCCGGCCGACTACCACGGCAAGGACGTGGCTGGCAAACAGGCAGATTTTCTGGTGACCGTGAAGAAAATCGAAGCGGCACACCTGCCGGAAGTCAACGAGGCGCTGGCCAAGTCGCTGGGTATTGCCGAAGCAACGGTTGAAGGCCTGCGCGCAGACATCAAGAAAAACCTTGAGCGTGAAGTCAAGTTCCGCCTGTTGGCGCGCAACAAAAACGCCGTCATGGACGCGCTGGTGGCCAACGCCGAACTCGATTTGCCCAATTCCAGTGTGCAGGCTGAAGTCGACCGCATGATTGAAGGCGCCCGCGCCGATCTGAAGCAGCGCGGCATCAAGGACGCCGACAAGGCCCCGATTCCTGCCGATGTGTTTCGTCCACAGGCTGAAAAGCGTGTCCGTTTGGGCCTGGTGGTGGCCGAACTGGTGCGTTCCAACGACCTGCAGGCCAAGCCGGAACAACTCAAGGCGCATATCGAAGAGCTGGCTGCCAGCTACGAAAAACCCCAGGACGTGGTGCGCTGGTACCTGAGCGACAACCGCCGCATGGCGGAAGTCGAGGCGGTGGTGATTGAGAACAACGTCACCGACTTCGTGCTCGCAAAAGCCAAAGTCACCGACAAGGCCATTTCGTTTGATGACCTGATGGGGCAGAACTGACAGGCTCTTGAAGGCGCTTGACCTTCCCTGAATTCGGGGCTTGTGCTTTGCAGCGCAGGCCCCAATTTATTTTGGCCAGGGCAGAACAAGCCTGCAAAGGCTGTTGTCAGTCTCTGCTGAAAACTCTTGGGTGGGAGTTTTTGGGTACAGTACCAATATCTCTGGAGAAAACATGATGATCCGAAACAGTATTTATGGCGGTGCCTACGTGGGTCCGCAAGCCGGTAGCCAGGACACCCAGGGCCTGGGCATGGTGCCCATGGTGATTGAGCAATCTGGCCGTGGTGAACGGTCGTACGACATTTACTCGCGATTGCTGAAAGAGCGCGTGATTTTTCTGGTCGGCCCGGTCAATGACCAGACGGCCAATCTGGTGGTCGCGCAACTGCTGTTCTTGGAGAGCGAAAACCCTGACAAGGACATTTCGTTTTACATCAACTCGCCAGGCGGTTCGGTGACGGCGGGCATGGCCATTTACGACACCATGCAGTTCATCAAGCCTGATGTGTCGACGCTTTGCGTGGGCATGGCGGCCAGCATGGGGGCTTTTTTGCTGTCGGCAGGCACCAAGGGCAAGCGCTTCACACTGCCCAACTCTCGCGTCATGATCCATCAGCCTTCTGGCGGCGCGCAAGGTCAGGCCAGCGACATTGAAATTCATGCCCGCGACATTCTGAAAACCCGTGACCAGCTCAACCGCATCCTGGCAGCCAATACCGGTCAGACCGTGGAAAAAATTGAACGTGATACCGAGCGTGACTACTTCATGTTCGCGGAAGAAGCCAAGGATTACGGTCTGGTTGACCAGGTCATCGCTAAACGCCCCTGATGTAAGGCGTAAACAGCTTCAGTGGCACTGCAGCGACGGCGTTTTCTGTAACAGAAACGCCGTTTTTTTATTGGTTATCATTAGGTAACAATTCCTCTTTCTGGCACCCTAAAGGCATCCCTACCAATGGCCGAGAAAAAAGGCTCCTCCAGCGAAAAGACCCTCTACTGCTCTTTTTGCGGTAAAAGTCAGCATGAAGTCAAAAAACTGATTGCGGGCCCGTCGGTCTTTATCTGCGATGAGTGCATAGACCTTTGCAACGAGATCATCCGTGATGAGCTTCCTGCAGGCACCGATGTCCGCGAGACGCGCACGGACTTGCCAACGCCGACCGAAATCAAGTCGACCCTGGACGGCTATGTGATTGGTCAGGACCCTGCCAAGCGTACGCTGGCCGTGGCGGTCTACAACCACTACAAGCGGCTGCGCCACAAGGAAAAATCCAAAAAAGACGATGTGGAACTGACCAAGAGCAATATTTTGCTGATTGGTCCCACCGGCTCTGGCAAGACCTTGCTGGCACAAACGCTGGCCCGTACGCTCAATGTGCCCTTTGTCATGGCCGACGCCACCACGCTGACAGAAGCTGGCTATGTGGGTGAGGACGTTGAAAACATCATCCAGAAGTTGCTGCAGAGCTGCAACTACGAGGTTGAGCGCGCCCAGCAGGGTATTGTGTACATCGACGAGATTGACAAGATTTCCCGCAAATCGGACAACCCCTCGATTACCCGCGACGTGTCGGGCGAAGGCGTGCAGCAGGCCTTGCTCAAGCTGATCGAGGGCACGATGGCCTCGGTACCGCCACAAGGCGGGCGAAAGCATCCAAACCAGGATTTCCTGCAAGTCGACACCACCAATATTCTCTTTATCTGCGGCGGTGCGTTCTCGGGTCTTGAAAAAGTCATCGAAAACCGCACCGAAGCCTCTGGCATCGGTTTTGGCGCTGCTGTCAAAAGCAAGAAGGCGCGTAGCCTGACAGAGTCTTTCAAGGATGTTGAGCCTGAAGACCTGATCAAGTTTGGCCTCATTCCTGAATTGGTTGGCCGCATGCCTGTGGTGGCCACGCTGGCCGAACTCAGTGAAGACGCGCTGGTGCAAATCCTGACCGAGCCCAAGAACGCGGTGGTCAAGCAGTTCAGCAAGCTGCTGTCCATGGAAGGTGTCGATCTCGAGATTCGGCCTTCGGCCCTGAAGGCGATTGCCCGCAAGGCTTTGGCCCGCAAAACCGGTGCCCGTGGCTTGCGTTCCATTCTCGAGCAGTCACTGATTGACACCATGTTTGATCTCCCCAATGCCAGCAATGTCGACAAGGTGGTGGTGGATGAGTCCACCATTGAAGAAAACAAGCCACCGTTGCTGGTGTACCGCGAAGCTGCGAAGAAAGCCTGAACGACGGACCGAAAGGAGCGGAACTGCTTGAAAAGCGCTCCGTATCCCCCATGTCTGAATTGACTGTGTTGCGCCTGACCTCCTGACGGGTCAAGGCGTCTTGCGTTTAAAGGTTATATGTCCGGACAAACTTCACTGCCTTCCACCCCCATCGATCTTCCCCTGTTGCCCTTGAGGGACGTTGTTGTCTTTCCGCACATGGTGATTCCGCTGTTTGTGGGCCGACCCAAGAGCATCAAGGCGCTGGAGTCGGCCATGGAGGCCGAGCGCCGCATCATGCAGGTGGCCCAGAAAACAGCCGCCAAGGACGAGCCTTCAGTTGAAGACATGTTCGAAGTGGGCTGCGTCGCCACGATTTTGCAGCTGCTCAAACTGCCTGACGGTACGGTCAAGGTGCTTGTTGAGGGCCAGCAGCGCGCCAGGGTCAACAAAATTGAAGAGGGCGAGCAGCATTTCAGCGCCAATGTGACGCCTGTTGAGCCTGCTGTGCCGATTGCCGGCGACAAGGGCAGCGAAATCGAAGCCCTGCGTCGCGCCGTGATGCAGCAGTTTGACCATTACGTCAAGCTCAACAAAAAAATTCCCCCTGAAATCCTGACGTCAATTTCAAGCATTGACGACGCCGGGCGCCTTGCCGATACGATTGCCGCACACTTGCCGCTCAAGCTGGACGCCAAGCAGGTGATCCTCGATCTCGACAACATCAAGGCACGCCTCGAAAATCTGTATGAGCAGCTCGAGCGCGAAGTCGATATCCTCAATGTGGACAAGAAAATCCGTGGCCGCGTCAAGCGCCAGATGGAAAAGAACCAGCGCGACTTCTACCTCAACGAGCAGGTCAAGGCCATCCAGAAGGAACTGGGCGAAGGCGAAGAGGGCGCTGACATAGAAGAGATCGAGAAGAAGATCAAGACGGCCAAGATGCCGCAGGAAGCCCGTAAAAAGGCCGAGAGTGAGCTTAAAAAGCTCAAGCTGATGTCACCCATGTCTGCCGAGGCGACCGTGGTGCGCAGCTACATTGACGTGCTGACAGGTCTGCCATGGAGCAAAAAGACCAAGATCAAGCATGACCTGGGCAATGCCGAAAACGTGCTCAATGAAGATCATTACGGACTTGAGAAAGTCAAAGACCGCATCGTGGAATACCTCGCGGTGCAGCAGCGTGTCGACAAGCTCAAGGCCCCCATACTGTGCCTGGTAGGGCCACCGGGTGTCGGCAAGACCTCGCTGGGCCAGTCGATCGCCAAGGCCACAGGGCGCAAGTACGTGCGCATGGCCCTGGGTGGCATGCGTGACGAGGCAGAGATTCGCGGTCACCGCCGTACCTACATTGGCGCCTTGCCCGGCAAGGTGCTGCAAAGCCTGACCAAGGCGGGTACGCGCAACCCGCTGTTCCTGCTGGACGAAATTGACAAGCTGGGCACTGATTTCCGCGGTGATCCTTCCAGCGCGCTGCTGGAGGTGCTGGACCCCGAGCAAAACCATACTTTTGGCGATCACTATGTCGAGGTCGACTTTGATCTGAGCGATGTGATGTTTGTGGCGACCTCGAATTCCATGAACATTCCGCCAGCCCTGCTGGACCGCATGGAAGTCATTCGGCTTTCAGGCTATACGGAAGACGAGAAAACCAACATTGCCATGCGTTACCTCTTGCCCAAGCAGGTCAAGAACAACGGTGTGAAGGAAGAGGAGCTCGAAGTTCAGGAGCAGGCTGTTCGCGACATTGTGCGTTACTACACCCGCGAAGCCGGTGTGCGTTCGCTGGAGCGTGAGCTGTCCAAGATTTGCCGCAAGGTGGTCAAGGGTATACAGCTCAAGAAAATGACCCCCAAGGTGCTGGTGACGCCTGACAACCTCAATGATTTTCTGGGTGTTCGCAAGTTCGATTACGGCCGCGCTGAGCAGAAAAACCAGGTGGGTCAGGTGGTGGGGCTGGCATGGACTGAAGTCGGCGGCGACTTGCTGACCATTGAGGCGGCCATCATGCCGGGTAAGGGCGTCATCACCCGCACGGGTTCCCTGGGCGATGTGATGAAGGAGTCGGTGGAAGCTGCCCGCACGGTGGTACGCAGTCGCGCAAAACTTCTGGGCATCAAGGACGAGATGTTTGAAAAGCGTGACATCCACATTCACGTACCCGATGGTGCAACACCCAAAGATGGTCCAAGTGCAGGCGCCGCCATGACGACCGCATTTGTGTCGGCGCTGACAGGCATTCCCGTCCGGGGTGATGTCGCCATGACCGGTGAGATCACGCTTCGTGGTGAAGTCACAGCCATTGGTGGGCTGAAAGAAAAGTTGCTGGCCGCCCTGCGCGGTGGCATCAAGACGGTGCTGATCCCCGAGGACAATGCCAAGGATCTGCAAGAGATTCCGGACAACGTCAAAAGCGGTCTGGAGATCGTGCCGGTCAAATGGATTGACCAGGTGCTTCAGTTGGCGCTTGAGCGCAAGCCGACGCCCTTGTCAGACGAGGAGGCCATGGTGGTCGCGCCGGCCGTCGTGCCCGCACCTGCAGAAGTTGCCGGAACGGTGAAGCATTAATTCAAAGTTTTTGCCTCGTTCTTGAAAAGCGTCGAAAAGCGCGCTATAATTCGAAGCTGTAAACGCGGGAGTAGCTCAGTTGGTAGAGCGCAACCTTGCCAAGGTTGAGGTCGAGAGTTCGAGACTCTTCTCCCGCTCCAATTCAAAAAGGGCAGCACTTCAAAATGCTGTCCTTTTTCATTGGAAAAAATGGTTTGATCGGGCGGAGTCAATGGACCCCGTCACAGTAGACAGAACATGGCGCGGTAACAAAGCGGTTATGTACCGGATTGCAAATCCGGCTAGCCCGGTTCGACTCCGGGCCGCGCCTCCATCACGTCATTTCCATGAGCCCCAGCAGCATTCGTGCAGTGGGGCTTTTTTGTTTGACAATACAGCTGTGCGAATGCTGCACTGCGTTTTGGCCTGAGTGGTGAAATAGGTAGACACAGCGGACTTAAAATCCGCCGCTTCGTGAATAGCGGGCGTACCGGTTCGATCCCGGTCTCAGGCACCACGGACAGCACTGCGCGAGTCGGCATCCCTTAAAACTGGCTAAGGTCACATTCAT
>JANNXF010000295.1:0-16975 GCA_031409395.1 Polaromonas sp. | reverse complement strand
CCGGGCGAGTGCCTCACGCTGAACCTGGCCACGGCCGTGCTGCGGCAACTGGGCGCCTTGCCCGGCGCGGTGCTGCACCTGCATATCCCGCCGGCGGCTGTCCACATCATGCCGGTGCGCCAGGGCTGAGCGCCCGGCCCCGCCCACAGGGTCTGGCCGGGGCCAGGCATAAAAAAGCCAGTTCGCCCAAATAACACGGGCGCAGACAGCTATTAAAACAATAGCGACTGCGGGGTGTTCCGGGTTTCGCTGGCGGGTGTTTCTGCGGTACAGTCCAGACCATTCGAGTGGCCCATGTGCCCACGGTTCTGCCAGCTGTTTCGCCAGACATTTCGGAAGCGACCTTGCCCATGCCAATTTCTACCCTGCGCGGTGCCGCACGCCGGTTTTTCAGGGCCGTGCTGCTGGCCAGCACGCTGGGCGCCACGCTGGCCTGGGCGCAAGCCGAGCCGGTGGCGGCCGAAGCCCAGGTGCCGCCGGCCACCCTGCGCGTGATGAACCGCGACATCATGACCATGCGCGGCAGCCTGGCCGGTGCGCCGCCTGCGGTTCGTGCCGAGCGGGCGCTGGAGCGCATCAGCGCCATCCCCAGGGCTGAGGTGGACCAGTCGGCGCGGGCCTTGCCCTTCACGCTGGGGGAGACCAAAGGGGCGCAGATTTACCTCGGTGACCGGCTGCTGTTTTCGGTGCTCCAAAGCGACCTGGAGCCCGAGTCCCGGCAATCGTTTGACCAGCTGGTCAAACAAACCCTGGACGCGCTCAGCGAGGCCCGATCGGCCTGGCATGACACCCAGGATGCCGCCTTGCTGCTGCGCGGCGCGCTGCGCGGGCTGGCACTGACGGCCGGGCTGGCCGTGCTGCTCTGGACCATGCGCCTGCTTCTGCGCAAAACAGTGACCAGCCTGCGGGCCCTGCAAGAGCGCATGGCGGCCAGCCAGCGGGCGGTTGACTGGCGCGAGTTTGGCGTGCGCCTGCTGATTCGCACGGTGAACCTGGTCAGCTGGGCGGTGGTGGCCTTGCTGCTCTACCTGTGGCTGGGCATGGTGCTGGGCAGCTTTGTGGCGACCGTACCGCTGGCGCACCAGCTGGGCGACTGGCTCTGGGGCAAGGTGGTCTGGACCACCACGGGCGTACTCGCCAGCATTCCCGGCTTTGTGACGATTGTGATTGTGCTGGTGCTGGCGCGGGCGATTACCGACGTGCTGCGCTATTTCTTTGATGCGGTGCACGCGGGCCGCCTGCGCGTGCCGATGCTGCACCCCGACACCACCAGCGCCACGCGCCGCATGGTGACCTCGGTGGTGTGGGCGCTGGCCATTGCCATTGCCTACCCCTACCTGCCGGGCGCCCACAGCGAGGCCTTCAAGGGCATCTCGGTGCTGTTCGGGGTGATGGTGACCTTTGGCGCCACCGGGCTGGCCACGCAGGCCATGAGCGGGCTGGTGCTGATTTATGCCCGGGCGCTGAACAAGGGCGATTTTGTGGACATCAACGGCCTGCAAGGCGAAGTCACCGAGGTCGCCACGCTGGCCACCAAGCTGATCACGCTGCGCAACGAGGAAGTCACCATTCCCAACGCCGTACTGGTCGCCAGCCCCATTCTGAACCACACCCGCAATGCCAGCGGCACCGGCGTGTTGCTGACCATCCAGGTCACCATTGGCTACGACGCGCCGTGGCGGCTGGTGCATGAAATGCTGCTGGCCGCCGGGCAGGCCACCCAGGGCGTGCTCAAACAGCCGCCGCCCCGGGTCTACCAGCGCGCCCTGTCAGATTTTTATGTCGAGTACGAGCTGCAGGTCCGCACCCGCGAGCCCATGGAACAGGTGGCGATATTGTCGGAACTGTATGGCCATATCCAGGACCTGTTCAATGAAAACGGCGTGCAGATTCTCTCGCCGCATTTCATGGAAGGCCAGGCCGAGCCGGTGGTGGTGCCGCGCGACAAGTGGTTCACGCCCCTGCAAAAACGCCCGGTGTAGGCCCCCGGCCGGTTTGCGGTGTTGCCATCGCTATGAATTTAATAGCTGCTGGCGCCCGTCTTTATTGGGTAAAAGCCCTTTTTTTGGCGTGAGATCAGCGGCCCTGACCCAGCACCAGCACATCTGTCAGTGCCAGGTGGGACGGGGCTTCGTAGTCGGCCATCACCCAGGCGCGGCGGGGGTGCCGCAGCGCCTGGCCGAGCAGCCCCCGCAGGTAGTCAATGGAGGGGTAATCGAGCGCCATGAAGGGCTGGTCCAGCAGGGTGAGCGGTGCCTGGCTGGCCAGTGCTGCCGCCATCAGCACCTTGCGCCGGGTGCCGGTGGACAGCTGGCAAAGCGGCTTGTCCAGATGGGCTTGCAGGCTCAGGCCGTCGGTGTGCGCTTGCAGCGCAAGCGGGTCGAAGCCCGGGTGGCGCCGCGCCAGCGTGGCAAAGAGCTGCCGGGCCGGGTGCGCGTCCAGCGCCGGGTCTCGCGGATCAAACCAGGCCACTTGCTGCCGGTAGGCGCTGGGCGTGTCTGCCAGGCACTGGCCGTTGATGTGAAACTGGCGGGCCAGGGCCGCAGGCAGCGGGTACGCGCCCGCCAGCAACTGAAGCAGCGTGGTCTTGCCGCTGCTTTCAGGGCCGCACAGCAGCGTCACGCCCGGCCGCAGGCAGACAGCCAGCTGGTCAAACAGCAGGCCATTGGGCGAGCCGGGGTGGCCAAAAGACAGGCTGTCAATCTGCAGCACGGGCGCGGGTGGGTGCATCGTGGGCCGGTGGGGGGTCATCAGGGCAGGCGTCTGGCCCGCACAACGAAAAAAGTCCGCACGCGGCGGACTTTTTAGTGGCGGGGCCAGGGCTTCAGGCCAGGAACACGGCGATAAATGCCAGCAGCAGCATCAGCACGCCACCCACGATAGGCAGGACAAACGGAATCATCGGGACGATGGCTTCCACGGCATCCTGCTCGTGCTCAGGGGTGGCGCCGTCGTGGGCGACATGGGAGGTGGGGTGTGCTGGGCTGGACATGGTGGGTTCCTGAAAAGCTTGAAAACTTGTCTCATTTTACCTTTTTGGCGCGCCCGGCTTCTTCAACCGTTTTAGAACGTGCGCTGAGCGCCCAGGCGACGCTTTTGCGTTACCCTTTGGGCTGCTTGTTTGTGCAGGAAACGCATGAAATTGTTTGTCCATCGGGGGGTGCTGGGTTTGGCTTTGGCTTCGGCGGCGCTGGGCTTGCTGGCGGGTTGTGCCGCCAGCGGGCCGAACAGCGCTTCGGCCCGACCGGTGCTCTACCCCAACGCCACGCTCAACCGCGTGGGCGAGGCCAAAGGCCGTGCCGAAGCGGACGCCTGCCAGTCGCGCGCCATGGCCGCCGGCCTGAGCCCCACGCAGGACACCGGCGAGGTCGGCCGCCGCGCCGGCCAGGGCGCGGCCACGGCAGGCGTGGCCTCGGCGGTGGGGGCGCTCATTACCGGCCGGGGCGGTGAAGGCGTGCTGAAGGCGGGCGCGGCCGGTGCGGCGGTGGGCGGCTCGGCAGGCGCGGTGTCGGGGGCTTTTCACAGTGACAAGCCCAACAGCACCTACCGCAGCTTTGTGCAGCGCTGCCTGAGTGAAAAAGGCTTCGATGTGATTGGCTGGAACTGAAGTCAAGGACGAAAGCTTTTCAACACCATGCCCCAGGTTCTTTCGGTTCAGGTCGGCCTTGCCCGCCGCGTCCATATCGGTGGCCGCAGCCTGCTGACGGCGTTTGGCAAGCAGGCCGTCGCGGGCGACGTGCCGGTCATGCCGCTGGGCCTGACGGGTGACGAACAGGCCGACCTGTCGGTGCACGGCGGGCTGGAAAAAGCCGTGTATGCCTACCCGTCCGAGCATTACGCCTACTGGCAGGCCGCGCGGCAGCAGGCTGGCCTGGCGCACATCGACGACAGCCTGCCGCACGGCAGCCTGGGCGAAAACCTCACCCTTCAGGGCCTGCTGGAAACCGGCGTCTGGGCCGGCGATGTCCTGAAATTTGCCCATTGCGAACTGCAGGTGCGCTTGCCCAGGGAGCCCTGTTACAAGTTCAACGCCGCCATGGGCTTTGCCCAGGCGTCCAAACTGATGGCACAGACCGGGTTTTGTGGTTTTTACCTGTCTGTGCTGACACCCGGCACCCTGCGCGCCGGTGACGCGTTCGAGCTGATTCCGGGGCGCAGAGGGGTGAGCATTCCGACGCTGTTCAACGCCAAAATGGGCAAGCACCTGCGCTGACGCTGCGGCTTGCCTAGTGGGCGTGCTGCTCCACCGCTTCAAACCCGGCCGCTGCCAGGGTGGCCAGCACCTGCGCAATGTGCGCGCGCCCGCGCGTCTGGATCACCAGTTCAATCTCGACGTTTTGGGCCGACAGCATGGTGAAGGCGCGCTGGTGGTGTACCTCTTCAATATTGGCTTCGGCCCCCGCCACGGTGGCGGTAATCTTGGCGAGCGAGCCCGGCACATCGCGCGCGCTGACCGCAATGCGGGTCAGACGTCCGGCGCGCACCATGCCGCGTTCAATGATGGCGGCCAGCAGCAGCGGGTCAATATTGCCGCCGCACAGCACCAGCCCGACCTTTTTGCCGGCAAAGCGTGCCGGGTATTTCAGCAGCGCCGCCAGGCCGGCCGCGCCCGCGCCCTCGACCAGGGTTTTCTCGATTTCGAGCAGCATCACGATCGCCTGCTCAATGTCGCCCTCGTCGACCAGCACCAGGTCGTCCACCAGCCGGGCAATGATGGCCTGCGGAATCAGGCCGGGCGTGCCCACCGCAATGCCATCGGCAATCGTGCTGCTGCCCTGCGGGTGGTGCGTGCCCTTGATGGCGTTGACCATGCCCGGAAAACGCGAGGTTTGCACGCCCACGATATCAATGCCGGGCTTGAGGGCCTTGGCCGCCGTGGCGATGCCGGCAATCAGCCCGCCGCCGCCCACGGCAATCACCAGCGCGTCCAGTTCGGGCACGGCCCGCAGCATTTCCAGCCCCACCGTTCCCTGGCCCGCCACAATGGCGGCGTCGTCGTAGGGGTGCACAAACACCAGGCCGTCGCGCTCGGCGAGCAGCAGGGCATGGGCGCGTGACTCGTCCAGCGTCTGGCCATGCAGCACCACCTCGGCGCCAAAGCCGCGCGTGCGCTCTATCTTCACGCCGGCGGTGAACAGCGGCATCACGATCACGGCACGCAGACCCAGGCGCTGCGCGTGGTAGGCCACCCCCTGGGCATGGTTGCCCGCACTCATGGCAATCACGCCACGCCGTCGTTCGTCGGCTGAGAGTTGCGCCAGTTTGTTACAGGCGCCACGCTCCTTGAAAGACGCGGTGTACTGCAGGTTTTCAAACTTCAGGTAAACCTGCGCGCCGGTCAACTGGGACAGCGTTTTGGACTCGACACAGGGGGTGTCCAGCAACTGGCCCTGCAGGCGCTCGGCAGCTTGTTCGATATCGTTCAGGGTGAGCATGGGGCTTCTCCACAGCGTTGGTGTTCGTGTACCGCGTTATTTTCCGCGTCCCGGGCGTGATTTAGGGCGTGCATTTCACACCGGCATGTACAAGTAGTGTCTTCCATGATGCTTCAAGCTGCGTTATGGTGGAGCCTTGGCGCTGCCCCGGCGCGAGGCGGGCGTTGAAAACAGGATGGTCGATCCGCGGTGTAGTTGCAGACTGGAGGTTTTCCATGAGCAAGCGTTCCGTCGTTGAGCAGCAGCAATGGCTGCTTTCCCCCGGACTGAAAGAGGCCCCGGTGCTGGACCTGATGTGCTCGCATTTTGTGCTCTGCCTGGCCGCCCGCCAGGGCGCCAAGTTCAATGTGCGGCGCGACCTCAACAGCCTGCTGTCGCTGTCGGGCCGCCACCTGGTCTGGCCCTTGCCGGCGATGCAGCGGCTGCGTGAATTTCTGGGCCGCCGCTGCAAGGACAACGAATTCTGGCGCGGCCACGAGGTGCTCAGCGATGCCGAGTTCATGGCGCGGCACGGCACCTGGCGCGGCCCCTACGAAGAAGGCACCTTGTTCTTTTACCTCGACGAACACGCCAAGGACCAGCCGAAAGACCTGTTGTCGGTACTGGCCGCCACGGGCGACTGGCTGACCCACGCGCTCAAAAAACAGTCCACACTGGTGGAAAAAAACATCGATGCGCTGGCCAATCTCCTGCAGCTCAACCGGGCCGAACGCGCCTTGCTGCTGTACGGCACCCTGGCGCGCTACCAGCGGGACTTGCGCTCGCTGCTGGTGGAGTTCAAGGTCAACAATGCGCCCGAAGCCTATGCCGCGCTGGCCGACGTGGCGGGCGTCAAGGCGCCGGAGGTGGCCGAAGCCCTGCGCGCCGGTTCCCGGCTGGAGCGCATCGGCATGGTCGAAAACCTGATTTCCGAGCACAACATCACCGACCTGGCCGATCTGATGAAGGTCAGCGAAAAGCTGCCGCCCGTGCTGATGCGCGAGTACCGCGACCAGAACGAGTTGATGGCGGTGTTCACCCGGCCGGCGGCCCGCAGCTGCCTGGGGCTGGCAGACTTTGCCTTTGTCGACGAAGACGCGCAGGTGCTGGTGGCCCTGCTGCGCAATGCGGTGGCGGCCAAAGAGCAGGGCGTCAACGTGCTGCTTTACGGCCCCCCCGGCACCGGCAAGACCGAACTGGCCAAGGTGGTGGCGCAGGCTGCCGGGCTGGATCTTTTTGAGGTGGAATACGCCGACCGCGATGGCAATTCACTCAGCGGCCGCGACCGCTACCGCTCGCTGCAGATTGCGCAGGTTTTTCTCAAGGGCAGCTCGCATTCGGCGCTGCTGTTTGACGAGGTGGAAGACGTGTTTCCGCCGATTTCCAGCGAAGCCGCACAGCTGATGGCGCGCTCCGAGCAGCTGCCTTTGCCCGCCAGCAGTTCGGTCAGTGGCAAGGCCTGGGTCAACCAGATTCTCGAGTCCAACACCGTGCCCACGCTGTGGGTGACCAACCGCATCGAACAGATAGACCCGGCGTTTCGCCGCCGCTTTGCCTACCACCTCGAGCTGCGCTCGCCGCCGCCCGGTGCGCGCGAAGGCGTGGTGCGCAAGACGCTCGAGGGCGTACAGGTCACCGATGCCTTTGTGGCCAAGCTCACAGCCCGCAAGGGTCTGACACCTGCGCAGATCCGCACGGCCGTGCGCTTTGCCCGTCTGGCCGCTGCGCCTGAAACCACGGCAGAGGCGCCGGTCGACAGCGCCAGCATGCAGGCCATTTTGTCGGGCGGACGCACGCAACTGCTCGAGTCCCTGATTGAACGCCAGCTCAAAAATGCCGATGTGGCCCTGGGCAACAAGGCTGACAGCGGTGGCCGTCGCACTGTCACGACCTACGACCTGGCCATGCTCAATGTCGAATCCCGCTTTGAGATTCCCCGCATGGTCGAAGCACTGAAAAGCCGCAGCCACGGCACACTGTGCTTTTATGGCCCGCCCGGCACCGGCAAAACCGCACTGGCCGAGCACATTGCCCGGGCGCTGGACCAGCCCCTCATCATCAAGCAGGCCAGCGACCTGATGAGCAAGTACGTGGGCGAGACCGAGCAGAACATGGCCGCCATGTTTCGAGAGGCCGAATCTGAAAAAGCCGTGCTGCTGCTGGACGAAGCCGACAGCTTCTTGCAGGACAGGCGGGGTGCCCAGCGCACCTATGAAGTGACCGAGGTCAACGAGATGCTGCAGGGCATGGAGCGGCATGCCGGCATTTTTATCTGCACCACCAACCTGCTGGAAAGCCTGGACCAGGCCGCGCTGCGGCGTTTTACCTTCAAGATCCGGTTCATGCCCCTGAGCCGCGAGCAACGCGAAAAGATGTTTGTCACCGAGGCGCTTGGCGGCGATACCGCACAGCTCACCGCGGCGGTGCAGGCCAGGCTGGCCTTGCTCACGCAACTCTGCCCGGGTGATTTTGCGGCGGTGAAGCGGCAGGGGGATATTTTGGCGGTGGTGTTGTCGGCGCAAGAGTTTCTGGCCCAGCTTGAAGCCGAACACCGCATCAAACCCGAAGTGCGCGAAGGGCGGTCCATGGGGTTTTTGCCGACCTGAGCCCGTGCCCTGAGATCCGTCCAGGCGCCTAGACGCAGGCCAGACTGGCTTCGTTTTTCTTGCGGACTTCTTCGCTGACCCTGAGCTGCGCCTGCCGCACAATGCGGCCGCCTTCAATCCAGAGCAACTGCCCGGGCTGAAGCGGCTGCCAGTTCTCGTTGAGCGTCAGGGGCTGTGTGGCCACCACGCAAAGGCGGTCTTCCTGCGCGTTGGTCTGGGCAAAGTCGATGCTCAGGTCGGCGTCTACCAGCTTGGCATTGGAGAACGGCCATTCGCGCACCAGGTAATACAGCCGGGTGGAGCAATGGGCGAACAGGGCCTGGCCGTTGGACAGCAGGTAATTGAACACACCGAACTCGCCCGTGCCCTCGCTCATGGCGCACAGGGTGTCGAACACGGTGTCGAGTGAACAGGGTTCGCGCGGACTGATGGCCTTGAGCTGCTCCATCAGCGAACAAAATGCGCGCTCGCTGTCGGTGGTGCCCACGGGCTGGTAGTTACCGCCCAGGGCCGGGTGGTAGTCAATCAGGTCGCCATTGTGGGCAAACAGCCAATGGCGACCCCAGAGCTCACGGGTGAAGGGATGGCAGTTTTCCAGCCGCAGGGCATCGCCCTGGGTCGCCTTGCGGATGTGCGACACCACATTGCACGACTTGATGGCGTAGTGTTTGAGCAGTTCGGCCACAGGAGAGGTGGCTGCGGGATGGTTGTCCATGAACAGGCGGCAGGCCTTGTCTTCAAAAAAACCGATGCCAAAGCCGTCACCGTGGTGGTCGGTCAGACCGCCCCGTGCTGCAAAACCCGTGAAGGAAAAGCGAAGGTCTGCGGGCTTGGCCGCGTTCATGCCCAAAAGTTGACACATAGGGTTAATGGCCCAGGATTTTTGACAGAAAGTCTTGTGCCCGGTCGGTTTGCGGGTGGTTGAAGAAATCTTCCGGCGCATTCTGCTCCACGATCTGCCCCTGGTCCATGAAGATGACGCGGTCTGCCACCGCCTTGGCAAAGCCCATTTCATGGGTGACGCACAGCATGGTCATGCCCTGGTTGGCCAGCGCAATCATGACGTCGAGCACCTCCTTGATCATCTCCGGATCGAGCGCCGAAGTGGGCTCGTCAAACAGCATGATCTTGGGCGTCAGGCACAGCGCGCGCGCAATCGCCACACGCTGCTGCTGGCCGCCTGACAATTGCAGCGGGTATTTTTGCGCCTGCTCGGCAATGCGCACCCGCTCCAGCTGGTGCATGGCCCGTTCGGTGGCTTCCTTTTTGGACAGGCCGGCAACCCAGGTGGGTGAGAGCGTCAGGTTTTCCAGCACCGTGAGGTGCGGAAACAGGTTGAACTGCTGAAACACCATGCCGACCTGGCGGCGCACCGCATCAATCGCCTTGACGTCATCGCCCAGCACTGAGCCGGCCACGGTCAGCTTGCCGTCCTGGTACTCTTCGAGCGCATTGATGCAGCGGATCAGCGTGGATTTGCCCGAACCCGAAGGCCCGCAAATCACCAGGCGCTCGCCCTGTTTGATGTCGAGGTTGATGTCGCGCAGCACGTGAAAATTGTTGCCATACCATTTGTTGACTTTGTCAAAGCGGATGATGGGATCACTCATGTTGGTCCTTGTTTCTGTCTTTTGTTTTCGGTGTTCTGGCGGGGCGTGTGCGGCGTGTGCCGGCTCAGCGCGCCTTGCCGACGGCCAGCCGCCGTTCTATCCAGAGGCTGTAGCGCGACATGGCGAAGCAGCAGGTGAAATAAATTGCGGCAATGAACAGGTAGGCCTCAATCTTGAACGGCCGCCAGTCGGGGTCCGAGCCGACGGCCAGCGACAGGGCGCCGGTCAGCTCGTACAGCGACACAATGGTGACGAGCGAGGTGTCCTTGAACAGCGAGATAAAGTTGTTCATGATGCTGGGAACCACCATGCCGAGGGCTTGCGGCAGCACAATCTTGATCTGTGTTTGCCAGTAGCCCAGCCCCAGGCTGGCCGCAGCCTCGGTCTGACCCTTGGGCAGCGCCTGCAGGCCGCCGCGAATAATCTCGGCCATGTAGGCTGCTGCAAACAGCGTGATGCCCACAATCACCCGGACCAGTACGTCGGGCGATTTGCCAATCGGCATGAACAGCGGAAACATGAAGCTGGCCATGAACAGCACCGAGATCAGCGGAACGCCGCGAATCAGCTCTACATACATCACGCAAAGGGTCTTGATGGCGGGCATGTTGGACCGGCGGCCCAGCGCCACCGTGACCGCCACCGGAAACGCCAGCGTCATGGAGATCACGGTCAGCATGACCGTCAGGGGCAAGCCGCCCCACTGGTCGGTGGGCACTTTGGACAAGCCCAGTACACCGCCGCCCATCAGCGTAAAGAAGGCGGCAAGCACGATGGCCCACAGCAAGGCCAGCGAAGGCCGCCAAAACCAGCGGCTGCAACTGGCCACCACCAGGCCCAGCATCAAGAAAGTCGCCAGTTCCGGGCGCCAGTGTTCGGTTTGCGGATACCGGCCCAGCAAAATGAAGCGGGCTTTCTCATTGATGACGCCCCAGCAGGCGCCGATGCCGCGCGCAGCCTGGCAGGCGTCTGCATTGGCGGCGGTGACCGCATTGACCACCGCCCATTGCAGGCCTGCAGAAACAGCGAAAAACAGCACCACCAGCACCAGCAGTGACACCACCGTGTTGGGAATGCTGGAAAAAAGGTTGCTCTTCAGCCAGGGCAGCACGCCCTGGGTCTTGACGGGGGCTTCCCGGGCGGGAATGGAAACGAAAATGTGTGGCATGCCGGTGTTGTTCATGTCAGCGCTCCTTGATCGCGGCGCGGGTGTTGAACCAGTTCATCAGCGCTGATGTGGCCAGCGACGTGGTGAGGTAGACCAGCATGATGATGACAATGCATTCAACAGCCCGGCCGGTCTGGTTCAGTGAGGTGTTGGCAATCGACACCAGATCGGGGTAGCCCACGGCCACCGCCAGAGACGAGTTTTTCGTGAGGTTCAGGTACTGGTTGGTCAGGGGCGGAATAATCACCCGCAGGGCCTGTGGCAACACCACCAGGCGCATGGAATGCCCGCGCGAAAGACCCAGCGAGGCACTGGCTTCATGCTGGCCCAGCGACACCGAGGCAATGCCGGCGCGGACCACCTCCGCCACAAAGGCCGAGGTGTAAAGCACCAGGCCCAGCAACACCGCCATGTATTCAGGCGACAGCGCGCCGCCGCCTTCGACCTGGGTTTCGGTCGCCACCGGCATGTTCCATTCGGCCGGTGCGCCGCCCGCCAGCCAGCCCAGCAGCGCCGCGCCGGCCATCATGGCCAGCGACACCCACAGCACCGGACGGACCTTGCCGGTACGGTCAAAGTGGTCGCGTGCCTTGCCGGCGTAGATGTAACTGGCCGCTGCGCCGGCCAGCACGCCCAGTACCGCCAGGGTATGACCGAGCTGCCAGACCGGTGTGGGAAAAGAAAACCCGTTTTTACTGACGTAGAGCACGTTGCCCACGTGAATGGCGTCTTCAATGGCGGGCAGGTATTCAGTGAACAGCAAATACCACATCAGCAGTTGCAACAGCACCGGAATATTGCGGAACAGTTCGACATAGCCGTAGCAGATGCCGCGCACCAGTGCGTTGCGCGAGAAGCGGCCTACGCCCAGCAGGGTGCCGAGTATGGAGGTCAGCACGATACCGACCACCGCCACCCGCAGCGTGTTGACCAGCCCGACCAGAAACGCTTTCCAGTAGGGGTTGTTGGAGTCGAAATTGAGCCAGCCTTCGCCAATATCGAAGCCCGCGGGTTGCAGCAGGAAATCGAAGCCGCTCTGGATGCCCCGGCTTTTCATGTTGCCCAGGGTGTTGCTGATTAGCAGCCAGACCAGCCCCACAATGACGCTGATCGCGACCACCTGGTAGAGGGCCGCCCGCATGCGCTTGCTGCGCCAGGAGAACGTTTTGGCGCTCGGCGGTGGCGGCTGGCGCGCAGGAATCAAGGAATGCTCGGACATGGTGCTCACCCAACAGTGTGCAAAAAGGAAACGGACCCCTCGCTGGCAAAAAAGCTTTGCGAGAGGCCCGTCGGGTTTAACGCGGCGCTAAAACCGGAATCAACGTACCGGTGGTGCGTACATGATGCCGCCCTTGTTCCACTGGTTGTTGACGCCGCGTGGCAAGGCCAGCGCAGTTTTCGGACCAACATTGCGCTCAAAGATCTCGCCGTAGTTGCCCGTGGCTTTCACGGCGCGAACCAGCCAGTCCTTGTCCAGGCCCAGCAGCTTGCCGGTGTCTTCGCCGCTGCCGGTCAGGCGCATGACCACAGGGTCTTTGCTGTCCTTTTGCATGGCTTCGACGTTGGCCTGGGTCACGCCGTACTCTTCGGCCTCGATCAGGCCAAAAATAACCCATTTGGTAATGGCGAACCACTCGTCGTCACCCCGGCGAACCATGGGGCCGAGAGGCTCTTTTGAAATCAGTTCCGGCAGGATCAGGTGCTCGGCCGGGTTTTTGGCTTCCTTGTTGCGCACCGAGGCAAGGCCGGAGGCGTCTGTGGTGTATGCCTGGCAGCGGCCGGAGAAGTAGGCGGCGTTCACGGCCTCCTGCTTTTCAAACACGACCGGTTTCATGCCCAGGTTGTTGGCCTTGGAAAAGTCCGTCAGGTTCTTTTCCGTGGTGGTGCCAGACTGCACGCAGACCGTGGCGTTCTTGAGCTGCTTGGCGCTCTTGATCTTGCCCTTCACCGGGACCATGAAACCCTGGCCGTCGTAGTAGGTTACAGCGGTCATGTGCAGGCCCAGCGATGCGTCGCGGGTCAGCGAAAACGTGGTGTTGCGCGACAAGATGTCCACTTCGCCCGACTGCAGCGCGGTAAAACGCTGCTGTGCGTTCAGGGGAACCCACTTCACCTTGGTGGCATCGCCCAGCACGCTGGCGGCAATCGCCTTGCAGGTGTCAACGTCCAGTCCGGTCCAGGCGCCGCTGCTGTCGGCCGCAGAAAAGCCAGCCAGACCCACGTTCACGCCGCAAATCACCTGGCCTCGCGCCTTGATGGCGTCCAGGGTTTTGCCAGCGTGGGCCGGTGCCATGGCGGCAACGGTGAGGCTGGCGGCCGCGAGGGCAAGCAGCCCCTGTTTTTTTGCAAATTTGAGCACGGGGTTCTCCGGTGAATAAGTGTTTCAACATCAGCACGAAACATGCCAATGGCCGGATGCTAGCGCAAGTATTGCGTACTCCCACTCAGGGCAAGCCCTTACTGGCCGGGTGCAAAGCCGTGCAAATGGCGCATAACCCTATGCACCTGGCTGGCACCCCGGGGCGGACGCTGCTCAGGCGGTCGTGGCGCACACCCGCAGTACCTCGGCGCCGTAGGCCTGCAGTTTTTTGGCGCCCATGCCGCTGATACCTTCCAGCGCGTCAAGACTGAGAGGTGCCCGCTCCGCAATGGCGCGCAGCGTGGCATCGTGAAAAATAACAAAGGCGGGCAGGTTGTGCTCGCGCGCCACTTCTCCGCGCCAGGCCTTGAGGCGGGCCAGACGCTCCAGCGCGCCAGCGTTGAGCGTGGCCTCTGCCAAACCTTTGACCGATGTTTTGCTGCCCCGTTTTGGCCGGTCCACTTTGGTGCCAAGGGCCTGCTGGCGCAACACCACGCCGACCTCGCCCTTGAGCACCTGCCGGGCGTCGGGCAGCAGTTGCAGTGTGCTGAAGGCTTCGGCGTCCACACGCACCATGTTTTTGGCAATCAGCTGGCGCAAAACACTGCGCCAGTGCACCTCGGCCAGATCGGTGCCAATGCCAAAAGTGCTGAGCTTGTCGTGGCCGTACTGCGCCACTTTCTCGGTGGCTTTGCCGCGCAGGATGTCCATGATGTGGCCCGCGCCAAAGCTGATGCCGCTGGCCTGCTGGACGCGGTAAATGCAGCTGAGCATCTTGCGGGCCGCCTCGGTGGCGTCCCACACGGCGGGCGGGTTGAGGCAGTTGTCACAGTTGCCGCAAGGCTGGCTTTCTTCACCAAAATAGTGCAGCAGGCTGACGCGCCGGCAGCGCATGTCTTCGGCCAGCGTCAGCAGGGCATCCAGCTTGCCGCGCATCACCTGCTTGAACTCTTCACTCGCCGCCTCGCTGGTGTCTATCATGCGGCGCTGGTTCACCACGTCCTGCAGGCCGTAGACCATCCAGGCGTTGGCGCTCTGGCCGTCACGTCCGGCCCGGCCCGTCTCCTGGTAATAGCCTTCGATGTTCTTGGGCATGTCCAGGTGCGCGACAAAACGCACGTCAGGTTTGTCAATGCCCATGCCAAAGGCAATGGTGGCCACCATGACCATGCCGTCTTCGCGCAAAAAACGGTCTTGCCGCTGCTGGCGCAGGCCCGAGTCCAGCCCGGCGTGGTAGGCCATCGCCTTGATGCCCGCGTCGGCCAGCGTGTCGGCTATTTCCTCCACGCGCTTGCGCGACTGGCAATAGACAATGCCGGCTTCGCCATCGTGCTCGGACTCAATGAAGCGCAACAACTGACGCGTCGGGTCGGTCTTTTCCACAATCGTGTAGCGGATGTTGGGCCGGTCAAAACTGCTGACAAACGCTCTGGCGTCCTCCAGTTTGAGCCGCTCCACCATGTCCTGCCGCGTCAGCGCGTCGGCGGTGGCGGTCAGCGCCATGCGGGGAACATCGGGAAAGGTTTCGTGCAGCAGGCTCAAACTTCGGTATTCAGGCCGGAAGTCATGGCCCCACTGGCTGACGCAGTGCGCCTCGTCAATCGCAAACAGGCTGAGCAGGCCGCGTTCGTGCAGCGACGCCAGCAGGCCTTTCATGCGCGGCGTGTTGATGCGTTCGGGCGCGGCGTACAGCAGCGTCAGCTCGTTGCGCAGCAGCTGCTTTTCCAGCACGCTGCTTTCCTCAAATGTCTGCGTTGAGTTCAAAAAAGCGGCCGACACACCCGCCTCATGCAGCGCACCGACCTGGTCGTGCATGAGCGCAATCAGGGGCGAGATGACGATGGTCACGCCATGGCCTGCGTTTTGCCGCACGATGGCCGGAATCTGGTAGCACAGCGACTTGCCGCCGCCGGTCGGCATCAGCACCAGCGCATCGCCACCCTGCACCACATGGTCGACGATGGCCTGCTGCGGCCCGCGAAAGCTGTCATAGCCAAATACCTGGCCAAGAACGTCCAGGGGCGTTGGTTGCGATGAAGAAATGGAGGCGGGCAAAGAAGACAAGGAACCAGGCCGGAAAATGGGGGGCGACGAAGGGCGAATACCCCTATTGTCGGGGAAACTTCGCAGCGTGACGGGGCCGTCTTAAAATGGAGTCATGAAACAGACGACCTACACCCGTGGCCAGCAACTCCCGGCCATTCTTGAAAAACGCATCGCCATTCTGGACGGTGCGATGGGCACCATGATCCAGCGTTTCAAGCTCAGCGAGGCACAGTAC
The DNA here is from genome assembly GCA_031409395.1 of Polaromonas sp. Lineage (GTDB taxonomy): Bacteria > Pseudomonadota > Gammaproteobacteria > Burkholderiales > Burkholderiaceae_C > Polaromonas. The sequence continues at coordinate 1,537 of JANNXF010000295.1, read as the reverse complement.
CGGGGTGAGCGCTTCAAGGATTTTCACAAAGACGTCAAGGGCAACAACGAGCTGCTGAGCCTGACGCGCCCCGACGTGATCCAGGACATCCACGAAGGGTATCTGGCCGCTGGTGCCGACATGGTGGAAACCAACACCTTTGGCGCCACCACCGTGGCCCAGGCTGATTACGACATGGCCGATCTGGCGGTCGAGATGAACTACGAATCGGCCCGCATCGCCCGCGCCGCCTGTGACAAGTTTTCGACGCCTGACAAACCCCGTTTTGTGGTCGGCGCCCTGGGCCCCACACCCAAGACCGCCAGCATCAGCCCTGACGTCAACGACCCGGGCGCGCGCAACACCAGTTTTGAAGAGCTGCGCCAGGCCTATTACGAGCAGACCGAGGCGCTGGTCAAGGGCGGCAGCGATGTGCTGCTGGTGGAAACCATTTTTGACACCCTCAACGCCAAGGCTGCGCTGTTCGCGATTGATGAGTACTTTGACCACTCGGGCGAACGCCTGCCGCTCATCATCAGCGGCACCGTGACCGATGCCTCGGGCCGGATTTTGAGCGGCCAGACGGTGACGGCCTTCTGGCACAGCGTGCGCCATGCCGAGCCGCTGGCCATTGGCCTGAACTGCGCGCTGGGTGCGGCGCTGATGCGGCCCTATATTCAGGAACTGGCCCGCGTGGCGGGCGACACCTTCATCAGCTGCTACCCCAATGCCGGCCTGCCCAACCCCATGAGCGACACCGGTTTTGACGAAACCCCCGACGTGACCTCACGCCTGCTGCACGAATTTGCCGCCGAAGGCCTGGTCAATATTGTGGGCGGCTGCTGCGGCACCACGCCCGACTATATTGCGGCGATTGCGCAGGCGGTAGGGCCCGTAGCCCGACGTGGGTTGAATGCCGGGGTGTTCTACCGAGAGGCTGCCTGAGCGGTGTTCCTGCAAGCAGGGGCCGCGGGACTGGCTTCGCCAGACCGCAGGCGCAGCGGCCCCCCAGGGGGCAGTGAGTTACACGCAGTGAACGACCGTGGGGCCCCATCAAGTGGGCATCAGGTGGTCAATTTCCTGCTGCATGGCCTTGACCAGCTGGCTGTATTTTTTCAGTTTTTCGCCGTTGTCCCGCAGGCGCTCGGCGATCCGCACCGAGACGGCAAACATCAGTTTGGCCGCCGTGCTGGGGTCGTCCGCGCTGAGTTTTTCAAGGGCCGCCCGGGACAAGATGGCGCAGTCCACGTCGGTGCTCGCGGTGCATGACGCCTTGCGCGCCTGGCCATCGACCAGCGCCATCTCGCCGACCAGGCTGCCGGGGCCCAGCACGGTCATGGTGACCGGTGTGCGCCGGCTCACCACAATGCTTTCGACCGTGACTTCCCCGGCCAGCACCAGCAACATATAGCCGGTGTCGCTCTGGTCGCCTTCGCGGATGAAGGTGGTGCCCATCAGGATTTTCTGCGGCGTCATGTAGCTCACCACGGTGAGCGCCTCTTTGGGGCTGAGTTGCATCAATGCGGTGGGGGCAATCAGCAGCCGGGCGGCTAGCGCC